>JBBTDS010000138.1:0-4899 GCA_038060875.1 Acidobacteriota bacterium
CTGCTCATTGAAAACAAAGGGTCAGATGCTCCCAACTGCGAAAGTCAGGCTAGCCAAGGAGGGGCGATCGCCTCACTTTCTCCTGAGAATCCCCCCCGCCGGAAGGCACTAGATCTCCGAGGGCCATGCTCACCCCAACCTTGACCCGCGAGGAGGATCTCCACTGGCTGGCGCTGAGACTGGTGCCGGGGCTGGGCGCCCGCCTGATGGGGAAGCTGATCGAACGCTACCGCACGCCGCAGGCGGTCTTCCGCGCCTCGCGCTCGGAGCTGGAAGCCGCCGGCCTGGGCGGCAGCGTGGCCCAGAGCATCGCCAGCGGCTGCTCCTTCGACGACGCGGTGCTCCAGCAGAAGAAGATGGAGGAGACCGGCGCGGTGGCGGTGACCCTCACCGAGCCGCGCTACCCGGAGCGGCTGCGCGAGATCTATGACCCGCCGGTGGTGCTGTTCGCCCGCGGCCGGCTGGAGCTGCTGGGGTCGTCCATGCTGGCGGTGGTGGGAACGCGGCGGAGCACGACCTACGGGCTGGCGGCCACCGAGCGGCTGGCCGGGGACCTGGCGCGGGCCGGCCTGACGATCGCCAGCGGCATGGCCCGCGGCATCGACACGGCCGCCCACCAGGCGGCGCTGGCGGCCGGCGGCGATACGGTGGCCGTGCTCGGCTGCGGCGTGGATCTGGTTTACCCCACCGAGAACCGCCGGCTGGCGGCGGAACTGGCGCAGAAGGGACTCCTGCTTTCGGAGTTCCCGATGACCACGCCGGCCTACCCGCAGAACTTCCCCATTCGCAACCGGATCATCAGCGGCCTGAGCGTGGGCGTGCTGGTAGTGGAGGGGGCGCAGTACAGCGGCTCCTCGATCACCGCGCGTCTGGCACTGGAGCAGGGGCGCGAGGTGTTCGCCGTCCCCGGCAACATCACTTCGCGCATGAGCTGGGGCCCCAACCTGCTCATCAAGCAAGGCGCCAAGCTGGTGCAGGATTTCAACGACGTGATCGTCGAGCTGCCGGCCGAAGACCGGCGGCGACTGGCCTTCGAAAGCCGGGGCCGGCTGTTCGCCGCGGGCATTGACCCCGAGGCCGCCGGCGCCAAGACCGACGCGGCGCCCAACCCCGTCGCCCGGCAAGTCCTGGCGCGGCTTAAGGTGGACCAGGCCACCCACATCGATGATCTGCTGGCGGCGCTGGAGGAGTCTACCTCCTCCGAGGTGATCGCCGCGCTGTTCGAATTGGAGATGCTGGGACTGGTGAGGCAACTTCCGGGCAAGAATTTTGTTAAAGTGTGGGGAGAACCCCAGTTCTCACAGTGAGCGCCGGCCGCGCCGCTGGGCTGTTTCCACCTATGGGCAGATCTCTGGTAATCGTTGAATCTCCTGCGAAAGCGAAGACGATCGGCAAGTACCTTGGCAAGGACTACCTGGTGAAGGCCTCGCTGGGCCACATCAAGGACCTCCCCAAGCGGGACCTGGCGGTAGACGTCGAGCGCGACTTCCAGCCCACCTACGTGGTCATGGACGGTAAAAAGAAGCTGGTCCAGGAACTCAAGCAGGCAGCCAAAGGCGCCGAGAGCGTGTACCTGGCGGCCGACCCCGACCGCGAGGGCGAGGCGATCTGCTATCACCTCCAGGAAGAGCTGCAAGGGAAGCCCAACGGCGGGCCGAAGATCTACCGGGTGATGTTCAACGAGATCACCGCCAACGCGATCCGGCGGGCCTTCCAAAACCCCGTGAGCGTGGACCTGCGGCTGGTGGACGCGCAGCAGGCGCGCCGCATCCTCGACCGGCTGGTGGGCTACAAGATTTCCCCGCTGCTGTGGGACAAGGTGCGGCGGGGACTTTCGGCCGGGCGGGTGCAAACGGTCGCGCTGCGGCTGATCGTCGAGCGCGAGCGCGAGATCCGCGCCTTCGAGAAGCGCGAGTACTGGACGATCGACGCGCGCCTGCAAGCGAAGAAGCCGCCGGTGTTCGACGCGCGGCTGATCCGGCGCGACGACGAGAAGCTGGAGATCCCGGGCGAGGCGGCGGCCGGCGGCGTGGTCGCGCAACTGGAGGGCGCGGCGTTTGCGGTGCGCTCGGTGGTCACGCGGGAGAAGAAGCGCCACCCGGTGCCGCCGTTTATCACCTCCACCTTGCAGCAGGAGGCGGCCCGCAAGCTGCGCTTCAGCGTGAAGCGCACGATGATGTTGGCGCAGCGCCTCTATGAAGGCGTGGCGCTGGGTGAAGAGGGCCCGGTCGGGCTGATCACCTACATGCGCACCGACTCGACGCGCGTGTCGGGCGAGGCGATCCAGGAGGTGCGGCGCTTCATCGGCGGGCGCTTCGGCGCCGATTATTTCCCGGCCTCGCCGAACTTCTACCGCGGCAAGAAGGACGCCCAGGACGCCCACGAGGCCGTCCGGCCCACCTCGATGGAACATACGCCGGACGCGGTCGCCAAGTACCTGGCCGAAGACGAGCTGAAGCTCTACCGGCTCGTCTGGCTGCGGTTCGTCGCCTCGCAGATGACACCGGCCGTGTTTGACCAGACCACCATCGACGTGGCCGCCAAGGGCAAGGACGGCGCCGAGTACGTGTTCCGCGCCACCGGCTCGGTTCCCAAGTTCGACGGTTTCCTGGCCCTTTACGAGGAAGGCAAGGACCAGAAGGACGAGGAAGACGAGGAGCTGAAGCACCGGCTGCCGCCGGTGGCCGAGGGCGAGCCGCTCAAGCTGCGGCAGCTCACCCCCGAGCAGCACTTCACCGAGCCGCCGCCGCGCTACAGCGAGGCCACGCTGGTCAAGGAACTGGAGGCCGACGGCGTGGGCCGGCCCTCGACTTACGCCTCGATTCTCTCCACCATCCAGGACCGCGGTTACGTGGAGAGGCAGGCCGGCCGGTTCGTTCCCACCGAGCTCGGCATGGTGGTGACCGACCTGCTGGTCGAGAGCTTCGACGACATCTTCGAGGTCAAGTACACGGCGCGGATGGAAGAAGCGCTGGACGAGATCGAGGAAGGCAAGCTCGACTGGCGCGAGGCCATGCGCGAGTTCTACGGGAAGTTCGAGAAGGACCTCGCGCAGGCCGAGCGCACCATGACCGATATCAAGCGGCTGGAGAAGCCCACCGAGCTGGTCTGCGACAAGTGCGGCAAGCCGATGGTGATCCGCTGGGGCCGGCACGGCAGCTTCATCGCTTGCAGCGGCTATCCCGAGTGCAGCAACACGCGGGAGCTGAAGGTCGATCTGCCGGACGTGGATGGCGCCGACCTCACCGAGCAGGAGGGCGAGGAGTACTGCGAGAACTGCGGCCGCCCGATGGTGCTGAAGCGGGGGCGCTTCGGGCAGTTCTATGCCTGCACCGGCTACCCCGACTGCAAGACCACCCGGCCGATCGGCCGCGAGGAGCGCAAGCCCGACGTGCGGCTGGAGGAGACCTGCCCCCAGTGCGGCAGCCAGTTGGTGATCAAGCACGGGCGCTTCGGCGAGTTCACCGCGTGCAGCAGCTATCCGGCGTGCAAGTACGTGAAGCGGAACATGACCGGGGTGAAGTGCCCGGCCTGCGGCCAGGGGGAGCTGGCCGAGCGGCGCTCCAGGCGCGGCAAGGTCTTCTACGGCTGCGAGCGCTATCCCGAGTGCGACTTCGTCACCTGGAACAAACCGCTGGCCGAGGAGTGCCCCGAGTGCAAAAGCCCCTATCTCGTGGAACGGCGGTCGAAGTCGGGCGCGGTGGTTCAGTGCCCGAGCTGCAAGTTCAAAAAGAAGGCCGCGCCGGTGGCAGCCGCCTAGACGGCGGGGCGGGGGCCCCCCGCTTCCTTTGGTAGAATGGGGCGATAGCGACTTAGAGAAGGGGAGAGCATGCCGAGGAAAGAGAGTACGAGGAAAGCCATGGGTGTCGGCGATTGGGCCGCGCCCGCCAACCGCTCGCGCACACGGAAGAGTGCGAAGACTGCGACTGACATTGCCGTCAAGCCCAACGGCAGCCTGCAACCGGACCCGGAAGATATTGCCCGCCTCGCGTATTCTTATTGGGCAGCGCGCGGCCAGGAGGGCGGCACCCCGGAACAGGACTGGTTCCGCGCCGAAGCGTCGCTGAAGAACCAGCGCGTTATGGCCGCCAGCGCCGGGTAGCGCCGGGCAGGCCTTGGGCCTGCCAGGACGCAGGCGAAACCGCCTGCGCCACTTACCTGTATTTGCGTAAGACCGCCAGCACGCGGCCCTGGATTTCCAGGTCCGCCAGCGCCACCAGGATCGGCTCCATCTCGCAATTGGCCGGCTGGAGGCGGGCCAGCGTGTCGGAGTGGCGGTAGAAGCGCTTGAGGGTGGTCTCCGCCCCGCGCACCAGCGCCACCACGATCTCGCCGTCGCGCACATCGGCGGTGCGCTCGACCAGCACCATGTCGCCGCTCAGGATGTGGTCGTCCACCATCGAGTCGCCGCGCACCTCCAGCGCGAAGACACCGTCCTGCTTGAGGAACTCGGCGAAATCGAGCTTCTCCGGACTGGCGACGGCTTCCACCGGGGCGCCGGCCGCGATCCGGCCCAGCAGCGGGATCTCCACCGCGCCGGCGTCGCGACGGTAGCGGCGCTGTTCCTGGAAAAACTTCGGCGCGACCTCTAGCGAGCGGCTCTGGTTGAAGGAGCGGCGCAGGTAGTGCTTGGCTTCCAGCGCGCCGATGTGCTTGTGCACGGTGGCCAGCGAGGCCAGTCCCAGCCCGCGCGCGATCTCTTCGTAGCTGGGACTGTAGCCGTTCTCCTGAACGAAGGCGGCGATGAAGTCGAGAACCTGTTTCTGGCGTCTGGTGAGAGCCATACCCCCCATTGTTGGCGAATAAAAGGAGAAAGTCAAGCCCACTGCGATTCAGACACTGGCGAAGGGTTCAGGCGGTGCGCGGGTGCGGTTGAACGCAGCAGAGCCGGAATTGGGG
>JBBTDS010000139.1:0-18899 GCA_038060875.1 Acidobacteriota bacterium
CAACTATACCCGATGTGCCTTTAAAAGTAAATGTTATTATGTGGTGATCGCTAAGCTGCGGAGGCGGTGCATTTCGCCGCTTCCCAGGTCTATGGTGGCCACGCCCCACCAATACGGCTCGTGGACGTATCCGCTCCCCAAAATGCTCTTCCCGTCCGGTGACCAGTCCCGAACCTGAAAGTAGTCGCCGCTCCCCCACCTGAATGGCACGGTGCGCATGCCGCTGCCGTCCGTGTTGATCATGCGCAACTCCGGCTGGCCGAGGGCCCGACGCCAGATATATGCGATCTGCTTGCCGTTGCGAGACGGGACGGGATAGGTGGCCGCGCCAGTGCCCCTGGGAGCCAGCGTTCCCTCGTTCGTCACCCGCCTCACCTCGCCGGTGTGCAGATCGCGCACCCCGACGTCGCGCGTCTGCTGATCGATGAAGGTACACAGCCTACCATCGGGCGTCACGCGGCCAATGAGCCAGCCCCTGAGGCCGAGAGAAGACCCTTTTGCGATCAACTGGGCCACAACGCTCTTGTAGCCGCCCGCCGCCAGCCGCGCCTGCGCCTCGCGCGCCTCCCCCTTCTGGTCGCTGAATTCCCGGACCAGCCGTTCATAGGCGCGCCGGGCCTGGGCGTTCCCCTGCTTCTCATAGCACTCGCCGAGCCGCAGCAGCGCCTTGGCCGCCGCGGCGCGATTTTTCGCCGCGCCGGCGACTACCTTCTTGTACAGCTCGATGGCGCCTTTCAGATCGCCCTCGACGCTCTCCTTGCGGATCGCCCGCTGCAACAGCACGCCGGCGTCGTCCGCTTGGGCAGCCAGCCCAGCCGCCGCCGCCAGAACCAGAGCAAGGTTTCGCAGTTTCATGCCAGCCTCCTGGTTCTCAGGGTACCCAGCCGCTGTAAGGAGGCAACGAACGTTTTGTTAGAAGTCGGTGAGGAGTTACTCATCAAACCTGTATCCCATGCCCCTTACAGCGACGATGTGCCGCGGCTCGCTGGGGTTCGGCTCGATCTTGCGCCGCAGGTTGACGATGTGGACATCCACGGCGCGGTCGCTGATGTAGGTGTCGCGTCCCCAGGCCAGATCGATCAGGCGGTCGCGGCTGAGCACCCGGCCGGGGTTTTTGACAAAAGCCAGCAGCAGCCGGAACTCCATCGCCGTCATCTCCACCAGCTTTCCGCCGACGCGCACCTCGGCCCGCGCCGGCGCCACCTCGACATCGCCGAACCGCAGGATCTCGGCTGCGTCGCCTTCGGTCCGGCGCAGAACCGCGCGGATGCGCGCCCTCAGCTCGCGCGGGTTGAACGGCTTGGTGACGTAATCGTCCGCGCCCAGGTCGAGTCCCATGATCTTCTCGGCCTCGTGCGATTTCGCGGTCAGCAGGATGATGGGGGTGCGCACACCCGCCTTGCGCAGCTCGCGGCAGACGTCGAAGCCGTCCTTGCGGGGCAGCATCACGTCGAGCACGATCAGGTTCCATCCGCTCTCGCGCCCTCGCTCGGCGGCCGCGGCGCCGTCCCCCACGACTTCCACATCATGCCCTTCCAGGCGCAGGTCGTCAGCCAGCAGCATGGCGATATCGGCTTCGTCCTCCACCGCCAGGATTCGCGCTATCTCGTTCTCCTACTCCTCCACCGGAAGGTGAATCGTGAACGTGCTTCCCTCGCCGGGTTTGCTCTTGAGAGTCAGCCGCCCGCGGTGGGCGCGGACGATGTGATCGACCATGGCGAGTCCGATCCCGGTTCCCCGGATGTGGCTCTCGCGGGAAGCTGCCCCGCGGAAGAACTTCCGAAACACCTTCCGCTGTTCGTCCGCCGGGATGCCGAGCCCCTTGTCCACCACAGACAACGACGCTTCGGTCCCGTTCTTCGACAGGCTTACCACACCTCGCGGCTCTCGCCCGAATACTTCACGGCGTTGTCGAGCAGGTTCCAGAGGGCGCGGTCGAGGGCTTCGGCATCTGCCTTGACCGGAACGTGATCCGAGGGAATGTCTGTGTGTACGGCAAAGCCCTTGTCGCCCACTTCGCGTCCGAAGTCGCCGGCGATGCTGGAGGCAGCCGCGGCCAGATCGAGCGGTTCCATGCGGTACCGCATTGCGCCGGACTCCATCCTGCCCAAGTCAAGCAAGGCTTCCACCAGCCGGTGCAGCCGCTCGGTCGCACGCGTCAAAACGTTGTAGTAGGCCTGTTTCCGCTCTTCGTCGGGGATGCGGCCCTCGCTGAGGGCGGCCGAGATCTGGCGCATGGACGTGAGGGGCGTGCGGAATTCGCGCGAGACGGCCGCGACGATATCGGCCTGCATCTGGGCCAGCGACAGTTCCCGGCGAATCAGACGCCAGCCCAGGTAGCCGCCGCCGATGCTGAGGGCCGTCACCAGGCTCAGAAGCCAGAAGAGCAACCGGCTGCGAATGGCGGACGCCTCCCGTTCTTTCGCCGGATCGGCCAGCGCGACGGCCAGCGTCCAGGGCAGGGCGGTCTCCTCAGCGCGGCGCAGGCTCTCGTCTCTTTCCGCCCGCGCCGCGAAGCGGACTCGCACCGCGCCGGCGGGCAGGAGCCGCGCGGCGTAGTCCGGTGTCAGCAGCACCGTGCGACTGTCCGCCGCGAGCCACGTGATCAACTGGCCCCGGAACAGGCCGGAGCCGGCGCCGGAGGGCCGGGACGCCGCGGTGTCGGCCAGTGCCTCGCTGACCACGGGCCTTGGCCTGCCGCTCCAGCGGGCTGCATCTTCGGCGTACAGCCCATAAACGTCCCGGCTGAGAGAGAATCGGCCGGAGTCGAGCAGGGCGCGCAGTGTTTCCCCTTCCTTTTCAACTCCGCTGCGCGGCCTGCTCCTTCGTGCATCGCGCAGATGGCCCACTGGCCCGCCAGAGGCGCCGGGGCGCCGCCGGCGGCGGCGTCCTCGATCTCGCAAAGGCGCCGGTAGGCCTGGAGGGCCTCTTCGCGTCTCCCGAGCGATCGAAGCGTCCGCGCCAGCCGCAGCCACGCGCCCGCCCGGGCAGCCGGACGTGGCGATGCCGCCAGCTCGCGGTAGAACGCAATTGCGGCCTCGGGTTGCCCCGCGCGAAGTTCCGCCTGCTCGCCTGTTGCGAAAATCTGCGCCGGAGCTTCCGGCAGCGGCCGCGGCTCGGCTGCGTACGCCAGCGGCGCATCGAGGGCCTTGACAGCGCCCTGCGGCAGGCTGCGAGCGTCTCGTGCCAGCGCCGCTAGCGCTCGCGACAGGCTCTGCACTACTTCATCGGCGCGGCGTTCGCGGATCTCGCGCAGCCGCTCGTGGGCGATGATGCGGTCCTGCGCCAGCAATCGCCACGCCAGCCATCCGGCGAGGGCCGCCGGCAAGACCGTCACAGCGAGAAACACAACGAGCAACTGTTTTCGGGCCGGCTTCAAGGTCGCTCCACCACCATCCCTCGGCCGCGGCGCTGCCCGGCAGACACCGCCCCTACGTCAATGTATCTTCCCATTATTTGCAAATGATACGGCAATTGTGAGAAATCGGTGAGGGGGGCGCTAATGACCGGTTCAACAGGGTGGGACGAGCTAGCAGGCCGCCGCGGCAGGTCCAGCGAGCTGCACATCGTGACCGGCGCGTTCGGATTCACAGGCAAGCACATAGCCCGCCGCCTCCTTGAGACGGGTCACTCGGTTATGACGCTGACCGGTCACCCTGGCCGGCCCGACCTCTTCGGTGGGCGCATCAGGGTGGCGCCCCTCCGGTTTGACCGGAGCGAGCTCGTTGAAAGTCTACGTGGCGCGTCGGTTCTCTACAACACTTACTGGGTTCGCTTCGGCTATGACAATGTCACGTTCGAATCCGCCATCCGGAACACGGGAATCCTTCTGGAGGCTTGCGAAGAGGCAGGCCTGCGGCGCATTGTCCACATCAGCATCACGAATCCTTCCGAGGATTCCCCGCTTCCTTATTTTCGTGGCAAAGCCGTTGTGGAACGACGGCTCCGGTCCTCGAAGCTGTCCTACGCGATCTTGCGCCCGACAGTCATCTTCGGTCCCGAAGATATTCTGATCAACAACATCGCTTGGTTCTTGCGGCGCTTCCCTGTCTTCGCCGTCCCGGGTAGCGGCCGATACCGTGTGCAGCCCGTGTTTGTCGGGGATCTTGCGGAGCTTGCGGTCAGTGCCGGAGGGCGCGCGGAAAACATGATCTTAGACGCTGCCGGCCCGGAGACGTACACCTTTGAGGAGCTGGTGCGGCTGATCGCCACGAAGCTCGGCCGCACGGCGCGCCTTGTTCATCTCCGTCCGCAAGCCCTCCTGTTTTTGCTCAGAGTCGTCGGCTTTCTCCTCCGCGACGTGGTCCTCACCCGCGATGAGATCCAGGGCCTGATGGCGGACCTTCTAGTGTCCCGGGACCCACCCACCGCGCCTACGCGCTTCAGCGAGTGGCTCGAGCAGAACGCTCAGCGCCTCGGAACCCGCTACGCTTCCGAACTGGGGCGTCACTATCGCGGTCAATAGGCCGGGCAGTCAGCGGCTGCTCACACCGCCCGCTTGAGTCCCAGCCCCGGCCCCGGCGGCAGGATCAGCTTGCCCTTCTCCACCCGCACGCCGGAGTAAGGATCGTTGGCGATCAGCAGGTTGCCGTCCAGGTCGGCGTAATCGACCAGCGGTGAGAGGTGCGCCGCCGCCGTCACCCCGATCGAGCTTTCGATCATGCAGCCCAGCATCGTTTTCAGTCCCAGCGACCGGGCGATCTGAATCATCCGCCACGCTTCCAGGATGCCACCGCACTTCATCAGCTTGATGTTCACGCCGTCGAAGGAGTTGGCCAGCCTGGGGATATCGGCCGGGTGCAGGCAGGCCTCGTCGGCGATGATTGGGATGTGGACGCGAGCGCGCACCCAGCGCGCCTCCTCCAGCATGGCTGCCGGCATCGGCTGCTCGACGAACTCCACCCCCTGCTTCTCCAGCCAGTTGATCTTGCGAACGGCCTCCTCCTTGTCCTTCCAGCCTTCGTTGGCGTCCACGCGCAGCGGCTTCGAGGTCACGCTGCGCACCGCCTCGAGGGTGGCCTCGTCGGTGGCCAGGCCGACCTTGATCTTAAGCACCGGGAAGGCCTCGGCCTCGCGTACCTTCTGGCGGGTGACTTCCGGCGTGTCGATGCCGATCGAGAAGGTGGTCAGCGGAGCGTCGCGCGCGTCCAGCCCGAAGTAGCGGTAAAGCGGCACGCCGAGCTTCTGCCCGATCCAATCCATCAACGCGACGTCGATGGCCGCCTTGGCGGCGTACTGCCCTTCGATGCGCCGGAACACCTCGTCCATCACCTTGGCGAACCTCCAGGGATCGGCGCCGCTCACGAACTCGCGCACCGACTGCACCGCCTGCTCGGTCCCGCGCGCGTTCTCCTTGTAGCGGGCCAGCGGCGCACCCTCGCCCAGCCCGGTGACGCCGTCGCGGGTGAAGCGGAGATGAAGGTTGTCGCGGTAGTCGCTGGTGGAGGTCGCCACCGTCCATGTGTGGCGGAGCTTGAGCCGAACGATCTCAGTCTGGAGCCGCGCTGCCGCCGCGGCCGCGCGCGCCCACGGCGCGGTGGCAAGGGCTGAAAACTCGCGCCGGGTCATTTGAGCCTCCGCGCGGCGACGAACAGCCGCGTCCAGTGCGGATCGTCGAGCCGGTCAAGGCGCACCATCGGCCGTTGGTGGGTGGTGGCGTTGATGAACTGGCCGTCGCCGATGTACATGCCGGTGTGGGTGATCCTCTTGGCGGAGCCGAAATAGAGCAGGTCGCCGGGTTGCAGGTCGTCCTTGGAGACCGGCGCCATCCCATCCCAGCGCGCCTGCGGCCCGGCGTCGCGCGGGATGACGGTGCCGCGCCGGCGGCAGAGCATCTGCACGAACCCCGAGCAGTCGTAGCCGAAAGCCGACGTGCCGCCCCACAGGTACGGCAGGCCGAGGAAGCGCCTGCTCAGCGCGATGGCGGCCTCAATCGAGAGCGGCGCCGCGTCGAGGCTGACGTCGCCTCGCTGGACCCAGGCGGGACGGTCGTCCACCAACCGCACCTGGATCCACCGCCCTTCGTTCTCCGACTCGGCGATCACTTCCAGCCGCGTCTCGAACGGCACGGTCAGCAGCGGCTCGTGCTTGGTGACGTCCGCCTCACCGTAAAGGTTGGCGAACAGGCTCTCCACCTGCGCCACCCGGCCCTGCGCCGCGTAAGGCCGCTCCTCCGGACCCAGCCGGCGCAGCCACTCCAGCGGCATCCAGCCGGTGTAGTCGTCGGGCGTGCGGACCTTGGCCCAGCCTGCCTGTTCCTCAACGAAGCCCACCTGGCTGCCGTAGATGGCCTGCGAGACCACATCGGCTTGCCGGGTGGGCACCGAATACACGTTGGCGACAGGCTTCAGGACCACGCCGCCGGGTGGTGCTGCGGCTAAGGCGAGTACTAAGAGAACCATCGGAGCCTATTGTAACAGCGGGACTTGTGGGGCCAGCTCGATCTCTCCCCTGGCCGCGCGCCCGCCGGTGGTTGTGGTACAACGACTGAAGGAGTCCCTTCCGTGGATCAAATTGAGTTGTTCTCCTTGTCCGGCAAAGCGGCGGTGGTGGTGGGCGGAGGCGGCGTGCTGGCCGGCGCCATGGCCACTGGCTTCGCCGAGGCGGGCGCTGCCGTTGTTATCGCGGACTACAACGGCGAGGCGGCCGAAGCGCGGGCGGCCGAGATTCGCAACCTGGGGCGCCGTGCGATCGCGGTGCAGTGCGACGCCACCAAACGCGCCGACCTCGAACGCGCCCTGGCCGTCACCCTGGAGAACTTCGGCCACGTCGATATCCTCGTCAACGCCGCCGGCATCAACTCGGCCACGCCCTTCTTCGAGATCGGCGAAGAAGAGTGGCAGCGCATCCTCGATGTGAACCTGAAGAGCGTCTTCCTGGCCTGCCAGATCTTCGGCAAAGCGATGGTCGAGGCCGGCCGCGGCTCGATCATCAACATCTCGTCCGCCTCGGCCGGCCCGCCGCTCTCCAGGGTCTTCACTTACAGCGTCACCAAGGCCGGCGTCAACCAGATCACGCAGTTCCTGGCGCGCGAGTGGGCGCCGCACAACGTCCGGGTGAACGCCATCCGGCCCGGCTTCTTCCCCGCCGAGCAGAACCGCCGCGTGCTGACCCCTGAGCGCATCGCCAAGGTGATGGCCCACACGCCGATGAACCGCTTCGGCGAGGCCAACGAGCTGATCGGGGCCGCCATCTACCTGGCCTCCGACCGCGCCGCCTCCTTCGTCACCGGCACGATTCTCGCGGTCGATGGCGGCTTCTCGGCGATGACGATCTAAGTGCGCGCGTTGCTGGCATTGCTGTTGTCGCTGCCGCTCGCGGCCGCCCCTCAGGAGAAGGGCCGGAAGTCCCTGCGCATCCCCGTCTGGCTGAACGGCGGCAACGGCGCCGCGCCCGCTTTGACGGCGAAGGACCTGGCGGCCAAAGTGAGCGGCGCGCCCGTCCGCGTGCTGCGCGCCCAGGGTCCCACCGACGACCTCATGATCGTGCTGGTGCTGGACCTGACCGAGGACCTGAGCCTGGTTGAGATTGCCAAGGACGCCCTGGTGGAGGCCGTCGGGAAGCTGCCGGCGAACACCCACGCCGGCCTGATGCGCGCCCAGGACGGCCTCCGCGTGCTGGTGGATCCGGCGCAAGACCGCGCGCAGCTCATCGAGGCGATCCGGACGCTGCCGGTCAGCGGCAAGGCCGGACTGCTGGAGACGGTTGAGACGGCCGCCAGGCTGGGCGATGCCATCCTTCGCAAAGCGGCGGTGCGCGCGGCGCTCCTCTACGTTACCGACAGCAGCATCTACAACTACCGCGACGACTACATCAACCCGGTCGTCAACTACAGCGACCACGGCGATCTGAGCCGGCGCTTTCCCGAAGGACTGGTGAAGGAGAAGATCGCCCGGCTGGAACGCCGGCTGGCCGTTTTGGAGACGCCGCTGTTCATCGTGCACCTGAATTACCGCGGCGACCGCTTGAACGAAGCCTACCAGACCGGCCTGATGCAGCTCGCCTCCACGCTGGGCGGGACGAGCGCCTTTTGCCGCTCGCGGCCGGAGATTCCCGAGGCGATCGGGACCGCGTTCGGCAGGATCGCGTCCGCCTGGCGCGTGGACATCCAGTTGCCCGAGCGGCTGCCGAAAACCTTCCAGGTCGAGTTGGAGAGCGGCGGGCGGGCGCTGGTCTACCGCAACCGCTTCGCGCTCGAAGAGAGGTGAGAGATGGGGAAAAGCTCCCGCATCCTGCTGGCCACGGTCGCAGTGATAGCCGCCGCGGTCGCGCTGGGCATCGTGGGCCATCTCCGGCGCCAGGCCCAGGAGGCCGACGCGCTGGCGAAGATCGAAGCGGAGCGCGACCAGTTGCGGTCGCGCGCCGGGCAGCTTGCCCGCGAGAACGAGGCCCTGCGCCGCGACCTCGGCATGCCGCCGCCTGTCGAGCCGGCGCCGGCCGTGGGCCGGCCAAGAAAGGCCGAGGTCCCCTCGCCGCTGGAGCACGTGCGGATGCTGGCCAAGGTTCAGGCTGAGCTGGCCGCCGCCAACAACTCCATCGCCGAGCTTCAGGCGCGCATCAACGAGCTGGAGGCCTCGCTCGCCCGGACCAACGACGAGAACAAGCGGCTGGCGGCCGCCGCGGCCGAGTTACAGGAGAAGCTTGCCGGCCATACGCGCGTGGTCGAAGCCCTCCAGGCCGAGTTGAAAACCAGGAGCGAGCGGCTGGTCCAGCTTGAGACCACCAATACTGTGCTCCACCGCGAGCACCGCGAGCAGGCGCAGAAGGGCGCCCAGGTCGCCGGGCTGCTGCGCGAACTGGAGGAGATGAACCGCCGGCGTGAGCAATACCTGGCCAGCATTCTGCGCCGCTACCGCGAGGTTACCGACCGCTTCCGCACCCTGGCGGTGCGGGCCGACAGCCCGCCGGAGAGCCGGGTGGTCGATCCCTCCGAGTTCTCGCGTCTCCAGAGCGCGGTCGCCTCGGCGGAGGAGGACCTGCGCCAGATCGGCAGCCTCAACGCCCAGGCGGCCCGTCTCCAGCAGAAGCTGGCCGGCAAGTAGATCTTGCCTGGGGCTAAAGCTTTTGCCCGAACCTGCCGAAAAGGGGGGCAGATATGCTGCGCGCCGCCATCATTTGTCCGGACCAGGAACTGGCCGGCAGCCTGGAGAAGTCGCTGCTGGAGACTCGCGTGGTTGGGGTGATCCTGAACTTGAACCGCTACCCGGATGCCTTGGAACTGGAGAAGCTGATCGCCGAACGCGGCGTCGAAGCGGTATTCCTGAGCTTCGAGTCGCCGCACCAGTTCATGGGTGTGGCTTCGGTGCTGGGGACGAAGGCTACCGGCGTACCGGTCTCCGCGGTCGGTGTCCCCTCGGACCACGCTGCTTTGCTGGAGATGATGCGGGTGGGTGTGCGCGAGCTGCTCTCGCCGCCCTTCCCGCAGGACAAGCTGCGCGAGGCGCTGACGCGCATCACCAAGCTGGTGGATCGCAAGGGCCACACCTTCGACCGCCTGTATTCGTTCCTGCCTGCCAAGCCGGGATCGGGCGCCTCCACGGTCGCGCTGAACACGGCCGTGTCCCTCTCGCGACTGCCCGACACCGCCGTGCTATTGATGGACTTCGACCTCAACACCGGCATCCTCGGCTTCATGCTCAAGCTGAACAGCCGCTACTCGGTCATTGACGCCATCGAGAACTCCCAGCGGCTTGATCAGGACATCTGGGCCAAGCTGGTCTACCCGGTGGACAAGCTGGACCTGCTTCCGACCGGCACGCTCAACCCCGGGCTGCGCATCGAGCAGGCCCAGATCCAGGGGCTGCTGGCCTTCGCGCGGCGCCACTACAGGGCCATCTGCGTCGATCACTCCGGGATGATGGAGAAGTACTCGCTTGAGCTGCTGCGCGAGTCCGGCCGCATCTTCCTGGTCTGCACGCCGGAGGTCCCTTCGCTGCACCTGGGCGCGGAAAAGCTGAAGTACCTGCGCGGGCTCGACCTCGGCGGGCGGGTGGAGATCCTGCTGAACCGTTCGCAGCAGCGCAGCGTCCTTTCCCGCGAGCAGATTGAGACCATGCTCGGCGCGGCCGTGCGCGTGGCCATCCCCAACGACTACCTGGCCGTCCACCAGGCCATGATGTCGGGACAGCCGCTGGCGTCCGACTCCCGGCTCGGCAAGCACTTCGACGACCTGGCGCGCAACCTCATGGAGATCCCGGCCATCGGCATCACCCGCAAGCGCCGCTTCTTCGAGTACCTCTCGCTAGGTTCGCCCCAGCCGGCCGCCTCCGGCAACTCCGACAAGTAGCGGGCGGGCGGGCGCAGGGGACAGCCTGCGTGTTTCCCTTTTTCGGGGAGGCTGACTCGCGCCGGGGAGGGGAAATTGTCGAAAAGGGGAAACACGCAGGCTGTCCCCATCCACCCCATCTGCGCTACTATTTGTGTCTAACGTGGGGCCGGTCCTCGAACTCCGCAACCTGACCAAGGACTACCCGGGACACCGGGCCCTGGACGGCGTCTCGCTGGAGGCGCCGCCGGGCGCCTTCTACGCGCTGCTCGGGCCTTCCGGCTGCGGCAAGACGACCACGCTGCGACTGATCGCCGGCTTCGAGCCGCCCACCGCCGGTGACATCTTCCTGGGCGGCGAGCGGATCAACGATCGCCGCCCCTACGAGCGCAACGTCAGCACCGTGTTTCAGAACTACGCCCTGTTCCCGCACCTCACCGTGCGGGGCAACGTCGAGTACGGCCTCCGGCGCAGGGGCTTCGATGGCCTGGAGCGGCGAGTGCGGGAGGTTCTCGAACTGGTCCAACTCACGGGCAAGGACTCCCGATACCCGTCGGAAATCTCCGGCGGCGAACGCCAGCGGGCGGCGCTGGCTCGTTCGCTGGTGCTGGCCCCTGATGTCCTGCTGCTCGACGAGCCGCTCTCGGCCCTCGATCCCAACCTCCGCAAGCAGGTGCGCGCCGAGCTGAAGCAGCTTCAGCGCCGGGTCGGCATCACGTTCCTTTTTGTGACCCACGACCAGGAAGAGGCGCTCTCGCTCTCGGACCGGGTAGCGGTGATGCACCGCGGCCGGATCGAGCAGATCGGCGCGCCCGAAGACGTCTACCTGCGGCCGCGCACCCGCTTCGTGGCCTCCTTTCTCGGCGCGGTCAACTGGCTGGACGGCGCCGGCATCCGCCCCGAGGCCACCCGCATCTCACGCACCGCGCCGGCCGCCGGGACCAGGTCGCTGCCGGCCACCGTGGAGCGGTGCGTGTTCCTGGGCAACTGCCTCCAGGTCGAGGCGCGCCTGGCCACCGGCCAGACGGTGGTGGCCGAGACGTCGCGGCTAGACGGCGGCTTCACCGCCGGCGAGTCCGTGCACCTCTGGTGGCGCGCCGCCGACGAGTTGCTCTTTCCGGCGGAAGGATGAAGCGGCTGCGGCGAGCGTTCCTGGCGCCGGCCTGGGCCGTGATCGGCGCACTGTTCCTTGGACCGCTGGCGCTGGTTGGCCTCTACAGTTTCCTCACTCGCGGCGCTTACGGCGGGCTCGGACAACCCTGGACGCTGGAGAACTACACCCGCCTGCTCGATCCGCTCTACGGGGCGATTCTGGTTCGCTCGTTCCTGATGGCCGGCGCCGCCACCGCCGTCTGCCTCCTGCTGGCCTTCCCGGTCGCGCTCTGGATCGCGCGCGCCGGCCCGCGGCGCAACCTCTACCTGCAACTGGTGATCATCCCCTTCTGGACCAGCTTCCTGGTGCGGACTTACGCCTGGATGTTCCTGCTGCGCGACACCGGCCTGTTCAACACCGCGCTCCAGGCCCTCGGCCTGATCGACGAGCCGCTGCCGCTGCTCTACACCCCGGGCGCGGTGCTGCTCGGCCTGGTCTACGGCTTTCTGCCCTTCATGGTCCTGCCGGTCTACGCCGCCCTGGAGCGCATCGACCGCAACCTGCTGGAGGCCTCGGCCGATCTCGGCGCCCGCCCCTGGGCCACGCTCACGCGGATTGTGATTCCGCTGAGCGCGCCGGGCATCCGTGCCGGCGCCGTACTGGTCTTCATCCCCTGCCTCGGCGCCTATCTGACGCCTGACCTGCTGGGCGGCGGCAAGCAGATCATGATCGGCAACCTCATCCAGAACCAGTTCACCACCGCCCGCGACTGGCCGTTCGGCTCCGCCGTTTCTCTGGCCCTGATGCTGGCCGCGATGGCGCTGCTCGTGCTGTTCGCGCGCCGCGGCGCAAAGGAGTTGCTGTGAGGCGCTTGCTGCCGCTCTACGTCGTGGCCTTCTACCTCTTCCTGCACCTGCCCATCGCGATCCTGGCCGTGTTCAGCTTCAACCACTCGCGGTTCACCGTGTGGGAAGGCTTCTCGCTGCGCTGGTACCGGGCGGCGTTTGAGGACCCGCAGCTTGCCGAGGGCGCGCTGAACAGTCTCATCATCGCGGTGGCGGCCACCGCGATGGCGACCGCGGTCGGGACGCTGGCCGCTTACGGCCTCTGGAAGCGCGGCTCGCCGCTGCTGGCCGGCTCGCTGTACCTTTCGCTGGTGACGCCGGAGATCGTGATGGGCGTCTCGCTGCTGGCGTTCTACCAGTGGCTGTTTCGGTTTCCCGGCCTGCGGCTCGGGCTGCACACGGTGATCCTGGCCCATGTGACCTTCTCGCTGGCCTACGTGGTGGTGGTGGTGCTGGCGCGGCTGCGCACGCTCGACCCGGCGCTGGAAGAGGCGGCCATGGACCTGGGGGCCACCGAGTGGGGCGCGTTTCGCACCGTCACGCTGCCGGCGCTGGCGCCGGGCATCGCGGCCGCCGCCCTGCTGGCCTTCACCATCTCCTTTGACGACTACGTCATCACCAGCATGGTGGCCGGCGTCGATTCGGAGACGCTGCCGATGGTGATCTACGCCATGGCCCGGCGCGGCGCCAACCCGGTGCTTAACGCCATCTCGGCGGTGATCGTCTTTGGCCTGGGCGCGCTGGTGCTGGTCTCCGAACGGTTGAGGGCGCGGTGACGCGGCGGAGCTTTCTCCTCGGTCTGCCCGGCCTGGCCGGCTGCGCGCGCGATCGCCGCCCGCGGCTGAACGTCTTCAACTGGTCCGGCTACGTCGCGCCGGAGACCATTCCCGAGTTCGAGCGGGAGTTCGGCGTGCGTGTCCGCTACTCCACCTACGAAAGCAACGAGGAGCTGCTGGCCAAGGTGATGTCGGGCAACTCCGGCTGGGACGTGGTCTTCCCGACCAGCTACTACATCGGGCCGATGCGCCAGTTCGGCCTGCTGGCGCCGCTCGAGCCTCGCTGGCTGTCGAACCTCGACCAGCTCGACGCGCGTTATCGGGCGCCTTCCTGGGACCCGAAGCTCGCCTGGTCGGTGCCTTACATCTGGGGCGCGACCGGCATTGCTTACAACCGCCGGCTCGTGCCGCCTCTCTCCCGCTGGGCCGACCTGTGGGACGAGCGGCTGCGCGGGCGTCTCACCATGCTTGACGATCCGGCCGAAGTGCTCGGCGCCTGCCTCCTCAAGCTCGGCCACCCGCTTAACTCCACCGATCCGGACGAGCTGCGCCGCGCGCAGCGCGAGGCGATCACGCAGAAGCGGCTGCTGCGCGCCTACCTGAACACCGAGGTGCGCGACCAGCTCGTGGCCGGCGACGTGCTGGCCGCGCAGCTTTGGGCCACCACCGCGCAGCAGGCGATGGATGCTTCGCCGGATCTCGGCTTCGTCTACCCTGCCGAGGGCTTCGCGCTGTGGGCGGACAACGCGGTGGTACTCCGCGAGAGCCGCCGCCGCGAGCTGGCCCACCGCTTCATCGACTACCTGCTGCGGCCGCGCGTCGCCGCCCGGATCGCCGAGGCCACCCGGACGGCCACCGTCAACGCGGGCGCCCGTGCCCTGCTGAGAGAGGCGCTGCGGAACAACCCTGTCCTTTACCCCCCGCCAGAGGTGCTGGCGCGCGGCCAATGGTTCGAGCCGATGCCGGCCGCCGCCCAGCGCCTCCGCGACCGGCTCTGGACCGAGATCAAGTCGGCGTAGGGCGGGCGTTCCCGGCTTTGGCCTCTAAGACGACTACGGCGTTGCCGCCAGGGCGGCGTCCGCGGCCACGAGGCCGGCGCCGGTGGCATCGGCCGACCAACAGAATTCGGACGTCCCCCCCCCCGCCGTGGGGTCGTAAACGGTGCGGCATCCGGCGGGCAGAGGGATGGCGGACGATTGCAGGATACCTTCCGCGGCGGCAGCCGTCAGCGCAGGGTTCTTCTGAAGCATCAGGGCTACGATGCCGGCCACGTGGGGGGAGGCCATCGAGGTGCCGCCCAGGAAGTAGTAGGAAATCTGGCCGCTGTTGGTCTGGAAGGGGCCCACCACCCAGGAGCCAGGCGCGGCCACATCCAGGTCCTGGCCCGCGAGCTGACGGCTCGAGAAATCGATGATGTAAAAGTCGGCCGCTGCGGTGGGTTCGGCCACGTTCTGGTCGAACCACCAGTCGCGGTTCGGCCGGCCGCCGACCACGGATTGCCATTCGCCGACCCATCCGGAAGCAGCCACCGAGATCACGGGCGCGTAAGCGCCTGGGTAACCCATCCCATCTTCACCCTCGTTGCCCGCCGAGGCGACGATGATCACGCCTCTGCCAATGGCGTAGTCGATGGCGGCCTTCTCCACGGCATCCAACTCCGATCCGCCCAGGCTCATGTTGATCACCACCGGGGCGCCCAGCGTGCTTTTCAGGTCGGCGATGTAAGTGATGCCCCGCGCAATGACCGACGACCAGCCCCAGCCGGCCTGCCCGAGCACCTTGACGGGGATTACGGTCGCCTTTGGCGCCACCCCGTTGATCGGCGTCCCGCGGAGACTGTATCCCAGGATGGTGCTGGTGACGTGAGTGCCGTGGGAGTTCTGATCGTGCTCCCACTTGTTGGGCTGCCGCGAAACCGTGCCCACCTCGCCGCCGCCGCCGCCGAAGGCCACGGCGTACTGGGTGGCGATGCGCTCCTGGGGGAAGTATTGGCGCCAGGAGTCCACCAGTCCGGTGTCCAGCACGGCCACGTATACGCCGGCACCGTCGAAGGCGACCGAGCGTGCGGAAGAAAACGGCGCCACGGTGACGTTGATGGCGTCCAGGTTCCAGGTGCTGAACCCGCCCAGGAAATCCTCGGCGGAGACGGTGTCCACGGGGCGGCCCTTGCGGACGGCGTCGGGATTGGCCGCGGCCACGTAAGGCAGCGCCCGGATGACCGGCAGGCTGCTGGTCGCGGCCTGCATGGTGAGGGCCTTGATCTGTGGCACCACGTCCCGGACCTTGCCATACTTGCCGAGATCGGCCAGGATGGCCGTGGTGATCGGCGTCTTCAAGACCACGTTGATGCCGATGGGCTTGTTTTCCTGGGCGGCCGGCAGGGTCGAAAGCAGCGCCACTGCCAGCGACAGGGGGAGGAATCTTCCTGGCACAGTGTGAGTCTCCTTGTCTGATTGATATTACCCGATCGGGGCGGCCGCGACAAGTAGGGGTCGGGCATGCCCGACCCCTACCAATCCCGGGGCGGCTTGAGCTGAAATAGCGTGCGCGGATAAGGCGGCTGGTCGCCGGCGTCCGGCTCCGGTTCCTTCGTTCGAGATGCGATTCGGCGGGCGAGAGACCGTATCCACGGATCGTGTGGCGCGAGCTTGAGAGCCTGGCCGATGGCCGCCTCGGCGGCGTCGATGCGCTTCGGCGCGGAGCGGAGCGTGCAGTCGGCCAGATAGTAGTAGGCTTCGGAACTGCGCGCGCCCAGCGCGACCGCCGTCTCCAGCGCTTGACGCGCTTCCTCAAAGCGCTTGCGGGTGGCCAGAATTATCCCCTGCGCCACCCAGCCGGCGTGCCATTCCGGCCAGCGGTTCTGAACCTGGTTCAGCAGGCGTTCGGCAGCATCGGTTTGCCGGGCGAGCTCGAGCGAGGTCGCTTTCATCAGCAGAATCTCCCGGTTCCGCGGCAGCGTCCGCGCCGCCTGATCGAGGACCCGCAACGCCTCTTGTGTCCGGCCGTTCCTGGCCAGGAAAGCAGCCGCCTGCTGGTACAAATCGGCGCGTTCGGGGGCCGCGCCGAGCGCCTGCTCCCAGGCCGCAACGGCCTGCTGAGACTTCCCGGATGCATCGAGCATTTGCGCGCGCGCCAGGTAATAATCCCCGCTTCGCTCGGATTCCGGCGCACGGTCCATGTGCTGGAGCCCCGCGCTTGCGCCGGCGGCATGGAAGGTGGCTATGGCCAGGTCCAGTTTCACGCCGGCGGATGGAGTTTGGGCCGCGGCCTGCTCCAGCAGTTCCCGCGCGAGCGAGTACTGTTTCGACGCCAGCAGCGCGCGTCCGGCGCCGGCCAGCAAAGGCGCGCCCGGCTTCAGACCGGCGAGGCGGCGAGCGGTGGCGGCCGCCTGGTCCATATTGCCGTCGTCGAGCAGCAATTGCAGATGGCGCAACTGGGCGGCGGCGTCGCCGGGATTTTTGCCGACGGCCTTCTCTACGCGCGCCCGGTAGTCGGCCCGCTGCTCGTCGGGCGTGAGGCTCAGATACTCCACCAGGCCGGCGGGAACAATGCGTTTCTTGCTGGGTCCCAGTTGCCGGAAGCGGTCCATCACCACCTTTGACTCAGCGGCTTCGCCCGCCTCGGCCAGCGCGCGGCCGAAATGGAGCTGAATCCTGGACTCCTCCGGCGCCAGCTCGGCGGCCCGGCGCAGCGCGCGCACCGCATCCGCCGGCCGGTCCAAAGCCAGATAAGTCTGCCCCAGCCTGTCCAGGTTGATGGCGTTGTCGGGGCGATGGGCGGCGGCGAATTCCAAGTCGGCGACGGCGGCCTCGGGTTTCCCCTGGCGGTAATAGAGACTGCCGCGAGCCGAGCGCGCCTCGACGAAATCCGGTTTCAGGGCCAGGGCTTTGTCCATGTGCATGAGCGCCTGCGCCGGGTCGGCCTCGCCGTGGGCCAGACCAAGCTGGTAGTGCCCGACTGCGTCGTCGGGATGCCGCGCGAGAAACCATTCCAGATCGGCGATGCCTTGCTCGAACTGCCCCAGGCACACGGCCGTGTAGCCGCGCTCGCGGCGGGCGAAGTCGTCCTGCGGCTCGAGTTTCAGATAGCGATCCCAAGCGGCGAGGGAATCCGCCCACGCCCCAAGATCGCCGGTGACGATGGCCAGCAACTTCTGTATGTCGGCTCGCTGAGGTGCGAGCCGGGCCGCCTGCGCCAGCCGCGTGAGGGCGGCCTCCTTCTGCTTTAGCGCGACATCTACGTAGGCCAGGCTGTAAAGCACATCCACGTTCTGAGGCTGCTGCCGGAGAGCCGTCTCGAGGACCTCACGCGCCCGCTCGTGATGGCCTGCAAACGACGCCGCCACGCCCAGGTTGTAGAGCACCTTGAAATCCCCTGGAGCGGCGGCCAGCGCGCGCGCGAGCAGGGCCTCGGCCTTGTCGAATTCGCCGGCTCTTGCGTGCGCCATTGCCGCGCGCTCCAGGGCGGCCACGGACTGCCGGGCGTTCACCGTCTGCTCCGGCGCCTGGCCGGCGGAAAGGGAGAGAATAACGGCGGCGAGCAGTGCCCCACGATGCATGGTGAGCAGCGGTGAACAGCTTACCACATCGGGTATCCTGGCACTGATGACCCGCAGACAAGTGCTGGCGCTCCCTTTCGGAGCGGTGGCCGCAATGGGTCCACGGGCCCGCGCACAGTATCGCGGCATGGCCTCGCGAGGCGTCAAGCCCGTCCCGCGCGGCAAGCCTTCGGGGCGACCGTTCAACGCGCGCCTGGTGAACGTAGCACAGTCAGCCGGCCTGCGGTCGCCGGTGATCTATGGAGACGCCGGCCATAACGATTACATCCTTGAATCGATGGGATGCGGCGCGGCCTTCCTCGATTACGACAACGATGGCTGGCTGGACATCGTGGTGCTGACCGGCCGCCGCTGGCAGTCCACGCCGGAAGGGGCAATCATACGGTTGTACCGGAACAACCGCGACGGCACTTTTAGCGATGTCACCGAGAAGTCCGGGCTGGGCCGCAGCGTGTGGGCGGCCGGCATTACGGTGGGCGACTACGACAACGACGGCTTCGACGACATCTTCATCACCTGCTGGGGCCAGAACATTCTGTTTCACAATAATGGCGACGGCACTTTCTCCGACGTGACTCGGAAGGCCGGGCTGATTCATCCGGGTGCGCGCTATGGCACGGGCTGCACGTGGATCGATTACGACCGCGACGGCAAGTTGGACCTTTTCGTCTCGCACTACCACGTCTTCGACCGGGACAAGATACCGCCTCGCGGCAAGGATCCCTCGTGCAGTTACAGGGGTGTTCCGATCTACTGCGGGCCGGGGGGACTTCCGCAGGAGAGCTGCCGGCTCTACCACAACAACGGAGACGGGACCTTCAGCGACGTGAGCGCGAAGTCCGGCATCGCGGACGTCAAGCCGGGCTATGCCCTGACGGCGGCCGCGGCCGACTTCGACGGCGACGGCTGGCCGGATATCTACGTCGCGTGCGACACCTCGCCCAGCCTGCTGTTCCGAAACAATCACGACGGCACGTTCACCGAGCAGGGACTGGAGAGCGGCGTTTCGCTGGGCGAGGACGGGCAGGAACAGGCGGGAATGGGGCTGGCCGTCGGGGATTACGACGCCGACGGCTGCCTGGACATTTTCAAGACGCATTTCTGCGACGACACGCCGGTCCTTTACCGCGGCAACGGCAAAGGCTCCTTCAGGGACGTGACGCTACGGGCCGGTTTGGGAGTGGAAACCCGGTTTGTGAGCTGGGGCGCCGGAATCGTGGACCTGGACAATGACGGTCTTCCGGACCTCTTCTTCGCCACCGGCATGGTCTATCCCGAGGCCGAGCAGAAGCTGTCCGACGCTCCTTACAAGACGCCGAGCGTGGTATTTCGCAATCTGGGCGGGGGGAAATTCGAGGAACTG
>JBBTDS010000140.1:0-54527 GCA_038060875.1 Acidobacteriota bacterium
GTGCTTCTCGCCCAGGTTGTGGTCGATGCGGAAGACGTGGTTGAAGTACTTGTCCGACTCCGGTCCGGGCGTGGTCCAGTTGTCGCGCCCGTCGCGGGTGCCCGGCTGGTTGGGCGGGTCCCAGAGATCGGCGAGCTTCCGGGCCGTCGGGTTGATCCGGCTCGCCGGGATGATGTTGCCAGCCAGTGGGTCGCGCCGGAACCGTCCGCCCGCTTCGGAGCGGATGGTGGCCGGGTCGTAGATCTGGTATTGCGATCCCAGCGCCAGCAGGCCGGAAAGGTCGCCGTTCTTCTGCGCCGCCGTCGGCACAGAAGTGGTGAGCGTGCCGCGCGGGTCGGCGTCGTGGATGCCCTCGTAGCCGTACATCCAGAAGGACCGGTCCCGCCCGTTATAGAGCTTGGGCACGTAGATCGGCCCGCTGGCCGAGGCGCCCCAGCGGTTCTGGCGGATCACCGCCTTGGGCAGCCCGGCTTTGTTGGAGAAGAACTTGTTGGCGTTCAGCTTGGGGTTCTGGAGGAAATGGTAGGCCTGCCCGTGCAGCAAGTTGGTGCCCCCTTTGAGACTCACATTGATCGCCGCTCCGGGGGTGAAGCCGTAGCTGGCGTCAAAGGTGGCCGTCTGAATCTTGAACTCCTCGACCACGCCCGGCGGCGGCACGTAGGCGACGCTCCCGCGCTGGATGTTCGGCGCGCCGTCCATGGTGAACTCATTGTTGCCGGTGCGGGTGCCGTTGATGGCGATCGAGGATGGCGAGCCCACATCGAATGGCCGCGTCCAGCCGCCGGTGGTCAGATTCAGCACGCCGGGAGCGAGGCTGGAGAGCATGATCGGGTTGCCGTCCTTGAGCGGCAGCTCGAGGATCCGCCGGTGATCCACCACCTGCCCCATCGAGGCGCTCGAGGTATCGACCAGCGGCGCGTCGCTCACCACCCGCACGCTCTCGGTGGTCTGGCCGACCTCCAGCGTCACGTTCAGCGTGGCCTTGTCGTTGACCTGGACGCCGATTCCCTCCTGGATGAACTTCTTGAAGCCGGCCATCTCGACGGTGACGTTGTAGGTGCCGGGGACCAGGAACGGCAGCACGTAGTCGCCGCTCTCATTGGTGACGGCGGTGGTCCGGACGTTGGTGGCGGTGTTGATGGCCTGAACTGTCACGCCGACCACCACCGCGCTGGACTGATCGACCACCCGCCCCAGGATCTGCCCGCGAGTTTCCTGCGCCGCCAGATTCAAGGCGGGCAGGCAAAACAGAAGTACCAAACTGAAGCCTTTCATCGTAAGACCTCCTCTGCTGGCATTATTCGACCACAACCACGGCGTAGATGTCCAGTGTCTTCAGGGTGAACTCAACCCCGCCGGGCACGGCCCGCGTCGCGAGCCCGCCGGTCTGGCTGTCAGGCGTGAACAGCGTGGCCTTGGCGCCGGCGCTGCTCGGTCCCAGTTTCACGCGCAGCCCGGAGGCAGGCGCCGAGGCGTAATTGAGCAGATGCACCATCAGGCGCTTGCCCTGCCGCGTCACGTTGCCGAGCACGTGGGGCGCGCCCTCGATCGCGAGCGACGGCCCGTCCGGGGCCAGCGCCCGCACTTCGCGCAAGATCTCCGCCGCCGGCGTGTCCTGTGCAGGTGTATACACTTTGCCGCCCCGCGCCCTGTACCGCTCCAGCATCTCTCTCTGCGCGGGCGTCACCTCGGCCGAGGGAACGAGCACCACGCCGCGGTATGCCTTGAGCTGGTCCTCTTCGAGCGCCGCCAGCAGGCGCGTGTCGAACAGCACGCTGTTCTTCGCGAGCAGATCGTAGAGGCCCGAGTCCTCGCGGTCCCAGGCGAAGCTGACCCCGCCGCCCGAGGTCAGCACGGCAACCGGCGAAACCGGGTGCGCCTTCCAGTAGAGGTCTTCATGCTCACGGAGGAAGCGGCCGTACGCGCCGATCGCTTTCCACGATTCGAGCGCCGCTGTGTTGCCGGTCATCAGGGCGTTATCGAACGGCCCCTCCATGTCCCAGGAGTAATCGGAGTGGAACGCAGCCGCCTCAGCCGTGGCCAGCTTCTGCGAGCGCGGGCCGAGCCAGGTCGTCGCCCGATTGCCCGACTGGAAGATCGAGTACTCGGTGGTCAGCGGCTTCCACGGCGGGATAATGCCGCGCAGGTATTTCGTCCGCCGGATGTTGCTCACGTTCCATTCCTCGCCCCAGACGCCCGGCTCGCGCCAGCCTTCGGCGAACACGAATTCCATGTTGCGGTTCAGCATGGCCCGCGTAGGCGTCAGGCCGTAGTTGGTGAACAGCAGCAGGTTCGACCGCTTCTCCTCGTGAATGTAGCGGCGGATCTTGCCGATGAACTCGTCCATGGCGGCGTCAGGGGCCCAGGCGGCCGCGGCGGTGTTGTCGAAGAACAGTGCGTCAAAACCCGCATCAATGGCCGCGCCCACCCGCCGCTTCTGAAGCTCCACCCATTCGGGGTTGGAGACGTCGGCAATGAAGCGCAACGGGTCGCGCCCGCCAGAGTAGCGGTAGGGCAGACCCTTGGGATCGAAGGTGATCCACCGCACCGAGCGCGGCTCGTCGCGGAACATGCTCTCCCAGAACATGCTCACCGAGCAGACATAGGCCGCCGAGCGAATGCCGCGCTCGCGCAGCCGGGCCACCAGCCGCTTGCATTGCTCGCGCTGCTCGGCCTCCTCCTCCCAGGAGTAGCCGACACTGAAGGTGAGCCAGACGAAGTTGATGCGCGCCTCGGCGAGCAGGTCGGTCATGCGTTCGGCATACTTCGTGTAGAGGTTGCCGAGGACTTCCTTCTCGGCGTCGTTGAAGTGCTTGCCCCACGCCGAGCGGGCGGTCTTCATGATCTCGATCGGCCCGCCATCCAGCCGCGTGAAGCGGAACCTGCCCTGCTGAATCCACTCGGGGACCGCCTCCGGTCCCGGGTCCTGTGCCTGCGCGGCGGCGGCAAGCACCAATAGCGCAACTACGTTTCTGACGCTCATGTGGCCTAGTCTACCTCCGGCCGGGGAGAAGTCAATCCCCTGCCCCGGCTTGACCCCGGGCCGCCGATGTGCCACATTAGGAGCGGATGTGACACAATGAAACAGCTCACGATTCGCCAGATGCGGACCGCACTGACTCGACTCGAACAGATCACCGCTGAGGAGGGGGAAATCGTGGTCACGCGCCGGGGCCGTCCGATCGCGCGCGTTCTCCCGGTTCCCTCCGGACGGCCGATGCCTTCTCATCGTGACCTGCGCGCCAGCATGCCGCGGTTGCGCGTTGGCAGCGAGGTTCTGGTGCGCCTGGACCGGGACGGCGGCTGATGCCCCCTTACGTGGACACCAGCGCGCTGGCGAAGTGGTACCTAAGCGAGACCCGGTCCGATGATTTCGAGGCGTTCATCCGGCAGCAGGAGTCGGCGGCCATCAGCCGGCTCACCGTTCTGGAGCTCCACTGCCTGCTGGGCCGCCGGCGGCGGTCCAGGGAAATAGACACTCGAATCGAACGCCAGGTGCTCACCGCCTTTGAGCAGGACATTCGCGATGGCTTTCTGATGGTTCACCCTCTCCAGGACGCCCATGCCTCGACCGCAGTTGCCATCCTGTCCCGGCTCAGGTCACACCCCCTGCGGAGCCTTGACGCCCTCCACTTGGCCGTGGCCCGTGACCTGGGCGCTACGCTTTTTGCGACCGCCGACCGCGTGCTGGCCGCCGCGGCCGCTGCGCTCGGGATCGAGACGGCCCGCTTCGACTGACCCGCCCCCCCCGCCAGTGGTTAAATAGGTGGACATGTTACGCAGACACCTGCTTGCGGCTGCTGCCGCGCCCCTCTGGTCCCAGGTGGGCGCCGAACCGGCCCGGGGACGCGCCACACAATACCCGGCCCAGTGGCCGCCCGGGCCGCCGCCCAGTTCCGTTCCCGCCTGGGCCCGCCCCGGCCGCATCCGCTTCGCCCGCTGGGACGGCGGGCGCATCGAGACCGCCAAAGCCTTTCTCTCCGGCTGGCCCGGCTTCAACCCGCCCAACCCCGATTACCTCCACAGCATGAGCACCTGGTACGAGCTCGGCACCATCCGCCTGCTCCGTGAGGCGGCCATCAACACCATCTGGGTCACCTTCAGCAACGGCTTCTCCAACGAGACCGAGCGGGCGCAGCAGGAGGAACTCCGCGTCTACATCGCCGAATGCCGTCGCCAGGGCATACACGTCTTCGCCTACGAGTCGCTCACCAACCTGTTCTGGGAGGACATGTTCGCCCGCGTGCCCGAGTCGCGCCAGTGGCTCGCCACCAGGGACGGCAAGCCCGTCCCCTACGGCTCGGGCGACTACACCAAGATGGGCCGCGTCACGCGCTACCTCGCCGACCTGCGCAACCCCGGCTGGCGCGCCTACCTCCGCAAGCGCATCGATCTCGCCATCGAGGCCGGCGCCGACGGCATCGCCTACGACAACAACTTCGGCGACGGCCTCTTCGACGCCTACCGCGAGCTGTATGAACACGCCTCGCGCCGCAAGCCCGATTTCCTGCTGATGGGCAACTTCCACTCCGACACCTATGTCCTGAACAAGCTGCTGAACAGCATCACCACCGAGGACGGCCTCGAACCCGGCATTTATCCGGAGGCCCACCTCAACACTGCCCGACTGAAGCGCGAGCGTCCGAACCTCCAGCAAGTCGGCGACGGCTTCCTGGTTAACAACATCAACCTGCTGCGGCTGCACCAGGAACTCTCGGAGGGCTGGAAGCCGGTCATGATCGAGTACGGCGGACGCGAGACCGGCGAGCGCTTCAATACGCCGATATCCGGCCCCCGCCACCAGCTCGCGCTGGCCGAGGCCATGATGTTCTCCGTCGCCATGGAGGTCTTCGTCGAAGGCGCCTTCGCCCACGGTCTCATGACGCGAGACCCCAAGGCGATGGAGATCTGGCGCGCGATCGGCCAGTACAACCGCTTCTTCGCCGCCAACGAGCAGTACTACATCGGCGCGCGCCCGCTGGCTGCGGGCGTCAGCGTCGAAGCCCCGCCGGGCGTACTCTACAACACCACCTCGCAGCCCGGCCGCACGCTGGTCCATCTCCTGAACTACACGCTCAAGCCCGCGGGCGCACTCAAGGTGACAGCGCGCGACGGCGCCCGCAGCGCCCGGCTGATTTCGCCCGACGGGCCGGCCGAGCTGGTTCGCCGCTCCGGCGCTGAGTTCGAGATTCCGCGGATGCACATCTACGCATTGCTGATTCTTGAGGGAGGGAAACAATGAAGAAGGTGTTGCTTGTCCCGCTGGCGGCTTGCGCCGCCCTGGCCCAGACCGAACCGCGGGCGGTGACCCGCCTGCTCGAACCTGCCCTGCACTCCTCCGATGTCGTCGTCTTCCAGTTGCGCCAGTATCTTCTGAAGAAGGCGCCGAAGCTGCCGGCGCCGTCCGGTGCGGAGCAGTGGACCGCGCAGGCCCGCAAGCTGCGCGAGCAGGTCTTAAGCGAGGTCGTCTTCCACGGCTGGCCGCCCGAGTGGGTCGCGGCCCCGCCGAGATTCGAGGACCTCGGCCTCATCCCCTCCGGCAAGGGCTACCGCATGCGCAAGCTGCGCTACGAGATCGTGCCCGGCTTCTGGTCCACCGCCATCCTCTACGAGCCCGAAACGATGCAGGGCAAGATCCCGGCGGTGCTGAATGTTAACGGGCACGTCGGCGCACCCGGCAAGGCGGTCGAGTACAAGCAGAAGCGCTGCATCAACCAGGCGATGCAGGGCATGCTGGCTCTCAACCTGGAGTGGATCTTCATGGGCGAGCTGGCGCGCAAGGGCAACGAGCACTCGTTCGCAGCCCACCTGGACCTGGCCGGCGCCAACGGAGTCGGCCTGTTCTACCTGGCCATGCGCAAGGGGCTCGATTACCTCTGGGAGCACCCCAACGTGGACCGCACCCGCGTGGGCGTCACCGGCCTCTCCGGCGGCGGCTGGCAGACCAGCGTGCTGAGCGCGCTGGATGAGCGGGTCGCGCTGGCCGTGCCGGTGGCCGGCTACTCCGCCATCGCTGCCCGCATCGAGCGCGCCGCCGACACCGGCGACATCGAGCAAAACCCCACCGATCTTCTGCTCCACGCCGACTACTCGCACCTCACGGCCATGCGCGCGCCCCGCCCCACGCTGCTCATCTACAACGCCGAGGACGACTGCTGCTTCCGCGCCCCGCTGGTCAAGCCCGACATCTTCGACCGTGTGCGGCCATTCTTCCGGCTCTACGGCGCCGAGAGCGCCTTCGCCTGGCACGAAAACACCGACCCCTCGGATCACAACTACCAGCTCGACAACCGCCAGCAGTCCTATCGTTTCCTGGCGAAACATTTCCGGGTGCAAATGTCGGAGACCGAGATCCCGGTGGAGGCCGAAGTCAGAAGCTTCGACGAGCTGGCGGTGGGCCTGCCGGCCGACAACCTCACCATCCTGGAGCTGGCGCGCAGGATGGCCGCGCGCATCGAGCGCAAGCCGCTCCCGCGCGCGGAACTGGAGAAGACCGTCCGCTACCGGAAGGCCGCCGTCGCCCACGCCTGGCCGCTTAACAACACCAAGAACAAGGGCCTGGAGACCCGCTCATACCGCTTCGACTTCGACAACGGGCTCAGCGCCACCGGGGTCTGGGTGAAAGCCATCGCCGCCGGGGAGAAGGCCCCGGCGACCATCGTGCTTCATGACGGCGGCAAGAAGGCGGCCGGGGCCGCCGTGTCCGACCGCGTCAACCGCGGCGAGCACGTGCTGGCGATCGATCTCCTATTCACCGGCGACGCCGCGCCCGAGAAGCCCGGCGCGGCCAACTTCACCCAGATGCTGGCCGCCCTGGGCGACCGCCCCCTGGGCCTGGAGGCCGCGCAGTTGATCGCGCTGGCCCGCTGGCTTGGGTCGGCGAAGCCGCGCCTGGAGGCCGACGGCATCCGCAGCCAGGTCGCCGCGCTGGTGGCGGTGGCGCTCGAGCCGGAGCTGTTCTCCGAAGTGGTTGTGCGCAACGGCATGCCGTCTTTGCGCCATCTGCTCGACGCCCCGGTCGAATACCGCTCCGCCCCAGACCTGTTCTGCCTGGACCTCTACAGGCAGTTCGACCTCGACCGCCTGGCCGAGCTGGCGGCGCCGGCGAAGATCCTTTGAAACCGGTCGGGCTTGACAGGCGTCCAACTATCGGCTCACCATATAAGGAAGGGGTGCCACGATGAAAACGGTGCCAGGCCTCCTGCTGATTCCGGCCGCGCTCGCGCTTGCCAGCGCACCGGCCTTCGCTCAAACCATGATTTCGGCCAAGTCCGGCATGATCCACTACGTGGAAGGCAAGGTGCTGCTGGACGGCAAAGCGGTCGAGCCGAAATTCGGCCAGTTCCCCCAGATTAAGGAAAACGGCGTGCTCCGCACCGAGGCCGGCCGCGCCGAGGTGCTGCTCTCGCCCGGCGTGGTGCTGCGGCTCAGCGAGAACGGCGGGCTGCGGCTGATCACCGACCGTCTCATCGACACCCGCCTGGAGCTGCTCTCCGGCTCCATCCTGGTTGAGTGCGGGGAAATCCTCAAGGGCAACGCCATCACGATCGCGTACAAGGACGCGGCCGTTTCCGTGCGCGAGGACGGCCTCTACCGCATCGACACCGAGCCGGCCGAATTGCGCGTTTACGGCGGCCGGGCGGTGGTGGAATCGGCCGGGCAGGTGCTGACGGTGAAGGGCGGCCGCACCCTCACGCTCGACGGCACGCTGATCGCCGGTAAGTTCGATTCGAAGCTGGGCGACAGCCTCTTCCGCTGGAGCAAGCGCCGGGCGGACACGATCGCCATGGCCAACCTCTCCTCGGCCAAGACGCTCCGCGACTCAGATACCGCCTGGCGGTACAGCAACTGGGTCTGGAATCCCTACTTCGGGCTGTTCACCTTCATCCCGCACCGCGGCATCTGGAGCAGCCCTTACGGCTGCCGTTATTACAGCCCGCGCGAGGTCTACATCGTCTATTACCAGCCGGTGCGGCCGGCCATGACCGGATGGGATTCCACCCCGCGCTACAACTCCAACCTGGGCTACTCGACCATCTCGCAGACGCCGTCCGGCAGTTCGGGCACGATGGCGTCCTCGGCGCCGCCGACCACCGCCTCCGGCTCCCAGTCGGCGCCGATCGCGCGTGAATCCGGCAGCGCCGGCGGGCGGGGGCGCTAAACCGCTCTTATTGCTTCAGGCTCTTTTCAAAGAACGCCAGCATCATCTCGTAGAAGTGCTTACGATTCGACTGGCCGTGGCCCTTGGCCGGGTAGATCATCATCTGAAATTGCTTGCCCGCCCGCTGGAGCGCATCGGCCATCTGGAGCGTGTTCTGCACCAGCACGTTGTCGTCCTCGAGATTATGAACCAGCAGCAAATCCCCCTTCAGGTTGGCGGACGCGGGTTCCATCAGAGCGCGGATCGTGTCCATCAAGTGCCTGCCCGTGCTTTACGACGCCTCCTTGAACCTGTTCGGCGACCCGCTGGCATGCAACCCAACGCGATGCAGTGCGGAGCTTCTACTCCTCCGGCGCCGCGGCCATGCTGGATGGGCAACTGCTTTCTGCAGAAGTAAACAGCGTCAGCCTGGTATCTTCCTTTCCTAAGAACACCTAAAAAAGCCCGCCCCAAGGAGGGGGGAAATCGCCCGTGCCGCGACTATCCAAGTGACAAGGGGGCCGCCAAGGAATCTGAGGGGGGTCCCCAAAGACACATCGCTGGAGGAGAAACCATGCTTAGCATTCGCACGACCATTCTGGGCGTCGCTTCGATTCTTCTGATTCCATCGCTGGCGCTCGGCAACCCGGGCAAGCCGAATTTCGGTCCGTCCGTCTATGGCGACGGGAAGGTATGGGGCACCAAGGGTGCCGCCGCCTTGCCCGCTCCCAACGAGAACAACACGCAGTCGTTCGACAAGCTGTTTGTGTTCGTGAACGGCGCAGTCGGGCAGTTGCCGGTGGCGGAAGCCGCGCCGGGTAAACCCGGGTACAACGGTGGCCGCTGGTACACGCACACAGTTGTGTGGACCCAGGCAGGCATGGAATACCACCTGGGTGCGCTGCCGGTGCTCACGTCTTACGAGGACATTCGGTTTCACTATGCCCTCGGGCACCTGATGATCGCGCCCGGCTCGCCGGCCGGCGGTCCGCCGCCGTTCTTCGAGTGCCCGCTTCTGCCCGTGAAGTAGGCGCGGCAGACGCTATGATCGGAGAATGAAACGTTTGGTGGTGCTGGTGTTGCCGCTGGCGGCGGCAGCCGAACCGGCCTGGTTCTTGGGCGGCTTCGGCGGCGTCTCCACCCTTTCCGCCGACGGCGCGTTCGCCATCCGCGGCAACACCAGCGCGCAGGCCCAGTACAAGCCGGAGAACGGCCCCACGGTGGTGGCGTTCGCCGGCAGTCACCTGCACGACTACCTCGCGGTTCAGTTGACCTATGGTTGGAACCGGAACACGGCGACCCTGAGCGCGGTAGAGGCCGGCACCGCACCCGTGGCCTACGAACAGGGCAGAAGGAACCAGCAGCACACGGTGATGGGCGAAGGACTGCTGTACTTCCGTAACCGGCGCAGTTGGGCGCGGCCGTATCTCACTGCCGGCGTCGGGGTGCACCATCTCCGCAGCACCGCGACGGGCCGCAGCATTCAGATCGGGCAGCCGGTGCTGCCCCCCGGGGAGTTCAGCCGTACCGGACCGGCATTCCGCGTGGCAGTTGGCATCGACCTCTTTCTCCGCGGCGGTTTCGCCTGGCGGTACAGCTTCAGCGAAACGATTCAGGGCAATCCCATAAGCCAACAGCTCTCACCGCAAGGCGCCAGAAACCTGGCGAACTTCCAGAACCTGTTCGGGTTCGCGTGGCATTTCTGATATCCGGCGTGGGGCAGGCAGGTGAAAGCGCCTGCCCCACCTGTCCTCACCGATTCTGGAAGCGTACGTAGGGACAGCCCGCCCACCAGATCGGGGCGTGCTCGAAGTTTTCCGCCAGGACGCGCGCGTGGCATACCTGGCAGAAGAACACCGATTCCATCTTGCTGCCTACCGGCGCGATCTCGACCAGCTCCTCGAACACGCACAGCTTCCGGCCGCTTCGCTTCGAGGCAGTGAGGCCCAGCAACGGCCCGCTCTCCCGCTGCCGGTGTATCAGCGCGGTGTAGGTGCGGCTCTTGAGCCGCGCGGGGGCCTCAATCTCCGGCGCCTGCTCGTCGCTGGCGAGGCTGGCCAGGCGTTGGAAGTCCAGTTCGTCAGCCATTGTCAACCTCATTCTGCCATCTGCGGCGGAACTGGTCCCGGGCCCTGGCGAGGCCACGCTCCACCGCCTTCAAGGTTTTCCCGGTCTGGCCGGCCATCTCCTCGGCGCTTTTCTCCTCCCAGTAACGCCAGATCAGGAGGATGCGATAGGTCTCAGGCAGCGATTCCAGGATTTTCCAGACCTTTGAGTGCATCTCCTTGCGGTCCACCCACGTCTCGAGAGCCTCTCCTTCGGCGGCGATCGGCCCACGGTCGTCCCACTGCGCGAACCGCAGCTTCGCGCGGTAATGGTCCTGTACCTTGTGCCGGGCGATTCCCAGCAGCCAGGGCTTCAGGCCGCTTTCAGCGCGATACGCGGGCAGCGACTCCCAGGCGTCCAGGAAAACCTGCTGGAAGCAGTCCTCTACCACGTCCGTGTGGGGAAACAACCGGCGGGAGAGATACCCGTAGACCGCGTCACCGTATCGTGAAATGAACTCCTCCGTCGCCTTGCGGTCCTTCCGGAGCAACGCCTGGATCAGCTCGGCTTCTTGGGCGTCTTCTGTGCCCCGAAGAAACGGCAGCCCGCCGGGTGGCACCGGCGTGGTGACAGGAGGTTCGCTCACATCAGGAAGTCAGGGTTGGGAGGCAAATCCCCCTTTCGACCCTTATCCGATTCTAGTCGAACCCGCTTCAGCGCACCAGCCTGCCGGTTCAACTGTCAACCCGAGATCGAGGACCTGCCTCAGCACGATCTCGCTTACTGCTTGAGGCTCTTCTCGAAGAACGCCAACAGCAGCTCATAGAAGTGTTTCCGGGGCGAGGCGCCGTGCCCCTTGGCCGGGTAGATCATCATCTCGAACTGCTTGCCCGCCCGCTGGAGCGCGTCGGCCATCTGGATGGTGTTCTGAACCAGCACGTTGTCGTCCTCGAGGTTATGGACGAGCAGCAAATCCCCCTTCAGGTTGGCCGCTTTGGGGACCAACGCGCTGCGCTGGTAGCCGTCCTCGTTCTCCGACGGCAGGCCCATGTAGCGTTCGGTGTAGATGGTGTCGTAATGACGCCAGTCGGTCACCGGCGCCCCGCTGACGCCGGCCCGAAACACGTCGGGTGCGTTCAGTAGCGCATACAAAGTCATGTACCCGCCGTAGCTCCATCCGTGGATGCCGATGCGGGCCGGGTCCACGAAGCCAAGTGACACCAGGTGCTTGACGCCCTCCTTCTGGTCCTCCAGCTCTTTGGCGCCGAGGTTCCGGAACACGGCCGCCTCCCAGCGGTGACCACGGCCGGCCGAGCCCCGGTTATCGAGCTGCCAGACGACGAAACCGCGGTGCGCCAGCACCTGGTCGATGCCCAGGCCCGGCCAGGCGTTGCGGACCGCCTGGGCGTGCGGGCCGCCATAGACGGCCACTACGGCCGGGTACTTCTTACCCGGCTGGAAGCCGGCCGGCTTGATCAGCCGCGCGTAGAGCACCGCGCCGTCGGCGGCCTTCACCTCGACGATCTCGGTGGGCAGGATCTCATACTGTTCCCGAGGCTTGCGGTCAGCTTCCCTCAGCACGGCGACTTCGGCGCCATCGCTCTTGTGCAGCGCGCTCCTGGAGAGCTCGCTCAGGCTGGAGTGCGTGGCGACATAATACTCGGCGGTCGGGCCCATCGAGACGCTGTGCGTGCCAGGCTTGGCGGTGATGCGCCGCCGCTCGCCCCCGGCCAGGCCCACCCGATAGAAGTGCCGTTCCAGCGGGCTTTGTTCGGCGGAGACGAAATAGACCTGCCCCGCCGTCTCGTCCACTCCGGTCACCGCCACCACTTCCCATTCGCCGCGCGTCAACTGTGCAAGCTGCTGGCCCCCAATCGAGTAACGATACAAGTGCGCGAAGCCGTCGCGCTCGCTGGACCAAAGAAACTCCCGGCCGTCCTTTAGCCAGCGGAAGTGGTCCCTGACATTGATCCAGTGGGGATCGGTCTCGGTCAGCACCGCGCGCGAAGCGCCGGTGGATCGGTCGGCGATCAACAGGTCCAGCCGGTTCTGAATGCGGTTCAGCCGCTGGACGGCGATGCCGCTCGAATCGGGCAGCCAGTGAAAGCGGGCGTAGAGCGAATCGGGGTGCTGGCCGACATCCGTCCAGCGGGTGCGGCTGCGGCCCTCGACGGCAATCACCCCGAGCCGCACGTCGGCGTTTGGGTCGCCCGCTTTCGGATAGCGTTCCGGTTCGTATTTCGCGCGCAGCGGCAGCAGGTCCACCTGGGGATGGATCGGCTCGCGGCTGACGTCGAATTGCAGGTAGGCGATGCTCCTGGAATCCGGCGACCACCAGTGCGCCGTGCCCAAGTCGAGTTCCTCCGGATACACCCAATCCAGCTCGGCGTTCAACAGCGTGGGCGAGCCGTCCTGCGTCAGCCGGGTGACCCGGCCCGAGCCGATCTCCAGCGCGTAGAGATCGTGCTCGCGGCGGAACGAGATGCGCCGCCCGTCGGGCGAGACCTTGGGATCGCGCTCGGCCTCCGCGGTGGCCGTGATCTGTGTCCAGCCGCCCGCTTCGACGCGGAACTGGAACAGATCGCCGCCGGCGCGAATCAGCAGCTCCTGGCCGGACGGGAACCACTGCACCGCCGGCTCCTGCACGCGCCGGTTCTCCCAGGGATTGGCTTCGACTGTCGTGACGCCGGTGGCCGCCGACGACAGCGCCGGCAGCGCGACCAGTTCCCGCTTGCTCCGCGCCGGGATGTCGTAGAGCCAGATCTTGCCCTCTTCCAGGTAGGCGAACCGCTTGCCGTCCGGAGCCCAGATTGGCTGCGCCGGCATCGACGGCCGCGCGGCCGTGATCGCCTCGATGGTGACCGGCTTCTTCTGGGCGAGGGCGCCGCTGAAGCACAGCAGCAGCGCTAGCAACAGGCGTAGTGCCATGGCGACTACACAATCTCCTCTCTGACCGGGTCCCAGCGCACGCGGCGCTCGCGGCGGTAGGCTTCCACCGACATGACGATGGCCACCGCCTCCTCGAAGGCGCGGTCCACACCGCAGCGCGGCGTCTGGCGGGTGCGCACGCACTCCAGGAAGTTCTCCATGTGGCCGGAGACCTCCAGTTCGCCCTTTTTGAAGGAGTAATCCGGCGTCACCGGCATGTCCTGAGGCTGGATGCCGATCAGCTCGGCGTTCTTGCGCGCCTTGGCCAGCTTCTCCTTGTACTCCGGCTTCCACTCGGCGTCATAGGTACGGCAGAAGGCGGGCGAGACCTCCAGCGTCTTCTCGCGCCCCAGGTACTGCGCCACTTCGCCAACATGGCGGTTGTTGAACGTGCAGTTAAAGGTGACGGCCAGCTCGCGCTTGGGGTAGTCGAACAGCACGTGCCACATGTCGGGCACATCGCGACCGTCCTTCCAGAAGTAGAGGTCGCCCTGGGTTGCGCAGCTCTCGGGGATGCCCATGCCGGCAACCATGTTCACCGAGTCCCACAGGTGGCTCATAAGGTCGCCGGCGATGCCGGTGCCGTATTCCCACCAGCAGCGCCATTTGAAGAAGCGCTCGACATCGAAGGGCCGCTTCGGCGCGTTGGCGAGGAAGCGCTCCCAGTCGATCGTCTCCGGCCCGGCGTCCTTGGGCGGCTCCTGGATGTTGTAAGCCGTGTAGAACTGCCATTCGGGCCAGGCGCTGGTGCGGTCGATATAGGTGCGCACCAGCGGCGTCTTGCCCAGCGCGCCCGACTGGAAAATCTCGCGCGCCTTGTGGAAGGTGGGCAGGCTGTTGTACTGGTGCCCCAACTGCATCACCACCTTGTTGTCTTTCACCGCCTGGCGCATCTTCTTGGCGTCTTCCAGCGTCGTGCACCAGCCCTTCTCGACGTAGATGTCTTTCTTGGCTTGGGCGGCGCGGATGGTCATCGGCGCGTGCCAGAAGTCCGGCGTGCCGATGAGGACAACGTCCACGTCTTTGTCCTCTACCGCCCTCTCCCACTCCTTCACCAGGCGCACCTTCTGGTTGGTGGTGAACTCCTTCGCCCGTTTCAGATTGCCTTCGTAGAGATCCGAGATCACGCGGATCTCGGTGTTGCTGACCGCCTGGGCCTCGCGCAGAAGCTGGAATCCCCGTGTGCCCACGCCCACTGCCGCCACCCCTACCCGTTCATTAGGTTGAGCCATCAAGGCTGCCGCCCCTTTCAAGAAGTCCCGTCGCACAAGGTTGCTCATGTCGCTCATGATACGTCATAATTTCAGTGACAGGCTACACAACCTCGAAATTCCGGCGGCGGGTCCGGGTCGCGGGGGCTGTCGGCGAATTTCGAGGTTGTGTAGCCTGTCACCGAAATGCCATGAAAGTCACCTTCTGGGGCGCGGTCGGCACCGTCACCGGCTCGATGCACGAGCTGCGGGTGGACGGCCAACGCTACCTGCTCGACTGCGGCCTCTACCAGGGCCGCCGCAAGGAGGCGCAGGAGCGCAACAGCAATTTCCCGTTCCGCGCCGATTCGCTCGACGCGGTGATCCTTTCCCACGCCCACATCGACCACAGCGGCAATTTGCCGTCGCTGGTCAAGAACGGCTTCGGCGGCCCGATCCACACGACGCCGGCCACCGCCGACCTCTGCGACCCGATGCTGCGCGACTCTGCCCACCTGCACGAGAAGGACGCCGAGTACCTCAACAAGCGGACGCGGCGGCGCAAGGCGCTCGACTCCGCGGCCCCCGACGGGCCGATCCAGCCGCTCTATACCGTCGCCGACGCCGAGGCCACGCTGCCGCTTTTCCAGCGCGCGCCGCTGCGCACCCCCACCCCGCTCGACTCCGGGTTGACCCTGGAGACCTACGACGCCGGCCACATCCTGGGGTCGGCCGCCATCGTGCTCAGCCACCAGGCCAACGGCCGCAGGATCCGCCTCGCCTTTTCCGGCGACGTCGGCCGCCGGTGCCTGCCCATCACTCGCGACCCCGACCCGTTGCCGCCGGTCGATTACCTCATCGTCGAAAGCACTTACGGCGCCCGGCTCCACAAGCCGCCGGGCATCATCACCGAGAAGCTGGCCAACGTCATCAACCGCACCTGCGCCCGCGGCGGCAAAGTCATCGTCCCCGCCTTCGCCGTCGGGCGCGCCCAGCAGCTCATCCTGATGCTGCACGAGCTCGCCGACGCGGGTAAAATCCCGCCCATCCCCATCTTTGTCGATAGCCCGCTGGCGGTCGAGATCACCGGCGTCTTCCGCAAGCACGCCGAGTTGTTCGATGAAGAGGCGCGCCGCTTTTCGGACGCCGGCCAGGACCCGTTCGGCTTCGGCCGCCTGCGGTTCATCAAGGACGTCGGCGAATCGAAGGCCCTCAACGACCTCCGCGGGCCCTTCGTCGTCATCTCTGCCTCGGGCATGTGCGAGGCCGGCCGCATCCTCCATCACCTGAAGAACAACATCGAGGACCCCCACAACACCGTGCTCATAACTGGTTTCCAGGCGGTCAACACGTTGGGGCGCAAGTTGGTCGATAAGCTGCCCGAGGTCCCGATCTTCGGCGAGCCCATGCGGCTGCGCGCCGAGGTCGAGACGCTCAACGAGTTGAGCGGCCACGCCGACCAGCAAGAGCTGCTCTCTTGGATGAAGCCGTCCGCCAAGAGCCTCAAGAGGATCTTCCTGGTCCACGGCGAGCCGGCGCAGTCGGAGGGGCTGGCCAAGGCCATTCACGAGCGCTACGGCCTGGAGCCGGTCATCCCCACCCGCGGGCAGAGTTTCGACCTTACCTAAGCCGGACCCTTAGCTCCGCCCCACCCTTACGGGGTATTACCGCTCCGCGGCCCCACACTATTTACAGGAGGCCCCGCGCGGTTTACGGTATAAGTGTCACTCGGCGCGATGGCACTATTGATTCAGTTCGCGTACTTGCAGTTGCTCGACCTGCTCACTACGCTGGCCTTCCTGGTCAACGGCGGGCGGGAAGCCAACCCGCTGGTGCGATTTCTGTTCGAAACCTGCCGCTCGCCGCTGTTCGGCCTCGCCGCTGCCAAGTCTGCCGCTATTCTGCTGGCCCTCTACTGCTGGAGGAGCGGCCGCAACAGGCTGCTCCTCCGCGTCAATATCTTCTTCGCTCTACTGGTGACCTGGAACCTGGTCGCGCTACTCGCGGTCTAGCTCACTCCCACTTCCGGTACAATCGGGTACAATTTCGGTGACAGGCTACGCTTTCACTAATTTAATGTGGGGCTGACATGCTCGCTCGTCTGGTCCTGCTCAGCTTTCCGGCGGTCGCGTCCGCGGCCGGGGACGAATGGACCAAGCTCGCGGCCCCCAACTTTGAAGTGTTCACCACCGCCGGCCAGGGGCGAGGCCGCGAAGTCCTCCAGCATTTCGAGCAGATGCGCGGTTTCTTCCTGAGCAAAACGGGCTGGAATCTCCCGCCCGGTCCGCCGGTGCGGGTGGTCGTCTTCCGCTCGGAAAAACAATTTGATCTCTACCGTGACAGCAAGATCTTCGGCGCTTACTATCTTTCCGGCCGGGACCGGGACTACATCGTCATGGGACCGGCCAGCTCGCAGGGCCGCCGGCTGGCCGCCGCTACGTTCCTGTACCTGCTGATCCGAAAGTCGGGCATGCAGTTGCCGCTGTGGCTTCAGGTGGGCCTGGCCGAACTCTATTCCACCCTGACGCCATTCGCCGGCAAGGTGAAAGTCGGCCATCCGCTCGAGCACCATGTCCGGACGCTCGCCACCTCACGCTGGTACCACCTGGAAACGCTGTTCGCGGTTACTCACGACTCGCCGGTATAAAAGGACAAGGAAAAGGTCGATCTCTTCTACGCCCAGTGCTGGGCGCTGGTCCACATGCTGAGCCTCTCGCCGGAATACCGCGAGAAAGCGACCACCTTCACGACTGAAGTAGCCAAAGGCGCACCGGTCCCTAGGGCGCTCCTTTACAACTATGGTAAGTCGCTGACCAACGTTCAAAACGACCTACGGCTCTTCATACGGTCCGAGTATTTCGTGGCGGCATTCTTCGACTACCGGCTGGAGAAGGTGGCGCCGCCCCAGGCGGCGCCCGTCTCGCCGCTCGAATCCGGGCTGATGCTGGCCGACCTTCAGGGGGCGATCGGCAAGACCGACGAGGCGCGGCAGGCCTGCGAAATCCTTGCGCGGGCTCACCCCCAGGCCTGGGAGATAGAGGCGGCGCTGGCCCACCTGGCCCGGCGCGAGGGGCAAAGAAAGAGAGAGAGCGATCACTACCGGCAAGCCGTCAAGAAAGGCTGCATCGATCCGCAGCTTTACTTCGACCTGGCGCTGATGCTTGATGCGGAGAGCGACAAGGAACGGATCGCGCTGCTGGAGAAAGCAGTCGAACTCAGACCGGATTTCCGGGAAGCCCGCTTCCGTCTCGGCACGCTCCTCCTGAACGCCGGCAATCACGAACAGGCGCTGCGGCACCTGGAGCTGGTGAAACGGGTGGATGAGAAGGAAGCTTCCCGTTTCTTCGGCGCCATGGCCTACGCTCAACTGAAGCTGGGACAGGACCAGCAGGCTCGCGCCTCGGCCGAACGCGCTCTCAAGTACGCGCGAGGCCCCGCCGAGAAGCAGTCCGCCGAGCAGCTCCTGCGGTATCTCGACGCGCGCGCCCGGCCGCCGGAGCGGCGCGAGCCGCCACAGGAGGAGAAGCCGCAACCGGCCCCCGCCGAAGCAACGCCGCAAACCGCCCCTCAACCGGAGGCGAAGCCCGCTGAGCCGACACTGCCCACGGTCAAAGGCACGCTGCTGGCAGTGGACTGCCTCGGCCGCGAGGCCCGCCTCATTGTCCTGGCCGGAGGGAAGAAGCTCTCGTTCCTGATCGCCGATCCGGATTCGGTGGTCATCAAAGGCGGGGGCCGGGGTGTCGTCGAGTTCTCTTGCGGCCCGCAAAAACCCAGGCCGATCGTCATCGAGTATCAGCCGGATGCCGCGGCCAGGGGCACGCTGGGCCTGGTCCGGTCCCTTGAATTCCAGTAGGGCCGGCGTTACCGGATCGCCAGCGGCCGCAAAGCAAAGCCGGCGGTGGTCCCCTTCAGCCGGTTGGTCGCCGCAATCAGCGCGAAGCGGTAGACCTTGTTGCGCGAGAGCTCCTCCAGGTTGAAGAACTCCCCGATGTGCACGCCCTGGTCGATGAGCAGGTACTCGTGCACCGGGTTGCCGACGCCGGGCACGGCCGGGTCCTGGCCCACTTCGAGGCCGCTGGTATCGCTGCCGATGAACACGGCGCCCTTCTGCTCGACCAGCCACTTCGCGCCCTCGAGCGTCAGCCCGGCCGAATCGTGCCTGGCGATGGTGGCGTGATCGGCGCCGGTCTCGCCCCAGTAACGGAGTGTGCCGGTGCGGATCAGCACCGCGTCGCCGGGCTCGACATCCACTTTCTGCGCGGCGAGCGCGGCCATAAGCTCCTTCGATCGAATCGGGAAGTTCCCCGGCAGCGCATCGACGCCTTTCCAGGCGGCCACATCGATCAGCACCCCGCGCGCGACGATGGGCGGAATGGTGTCGGCGTCGGCCTTCATCAGACCGAAGTCGCCGCCGTAGTCCTGCTCGCGGAAGCCGTTGTACCAGTGGTTATCGGCGCCCTTGGTGATGTGGCCCAGGCTGTCGATCTGCGTGCCGACGTTGTCCGACATAAACAGCGCGCAGCTATGGAAGCCGAGTTGGTGCGGATGGGCGGCAAAGCCGGGGATGTCCTTGCCGCGGTGAACGCCGTCCGGGCTGCGGAACGAAAGCACCTCGACCGGCGCATGCCCGGGCCATTTGTAGGAGCGCCGGTCCACCCGCACGCCGAGGTCGTACACCCGCCCGCTCTTCACCTCCCGCAGCGCCTTCAGCGCCCACTCCGGGCCGGTGACCGCGTTCAGCGAGCCGATTTCATCCTGCTTTCCGTAAACCCAGCCATAGCCCTTCCCTTTGACCCAGCCGCGCGGCGACTGGGCGCACAGAGCGCAGGCCAGCACGAACACAGACACGATGACTCGAACCATGCGTGAATTGTACCGCCGAGCGGAACGCGATGGAAATGGTACCTCTGGTACTACAACAGTACTGGACGCTCGGGGCTTTGCTTGACACGCTGTGGGGCACGGAACATAATGTGTTGAGCGGCTTGGCGCCGCCACCTGAGAGGAGGAGAGAGGGGTTATGCGAATGTGCAGGCTTTTCATCGTTTGCCTGATCGCGGCGGCTACTGCATTTGCCGGGCCGATCGTTGTCGGAAACCCGCCAAATAGCAATAACTGCTTCCCGTTCGGTTGCGCGAGCGGCACTCGTTACCAGCAGGTGTATGATGCGGGCCAGTTCTCGGGCCCCATCGACATCGGCAAGCTCCAGTTCTACGCCGATTACTACACGGCTGATGCCAACCTGCTCGCTACCGGGACGTGGTCCATCTACCTATCGACAACGCCTTACGCGGTCAACGACATCGACAGCCGTGCATTCGATCTCAACCTCGGGGCCGACAACATGCTCTTCGCGGTCGTGGTCGGCGGCGTGGTGATCCCGAACGTGTGGACAATCCCCGGCAGCACCTTCAGCTATGACCCCTCCGCTGGCAATCTGTTGCTGGACATTCATGCCAGCCTGACCTCGTCGGGCAGTTTATTTTTGAATGCCCGCAGCTTCACCGGCGGCGCTGCCTTCAGCCGGTGGCACAACTTCGGAAGCCTCTTCGACAACTATGGGCTTATCACCGGCTTCGACACCGCGGAGGGTGTCATCCCTGAGCCGGGCGCCTTTGTGCTGGCTGGCCTGGGCCTGGCGGCGCTGGCCCTCCTGCGCCGCACGCGCAGGGTCTGAGCGGAGACAGGCGGGGACGCCTATCCTACGGCGTTTCGCCCCGCACGAGGTCTCGGTAGCTCTCGCGCGCGCGGATCACCCGCCAGCGGTCGCCCTCGACCAGAATTTCGGGCGGGCGCGTGCGCGAGTTGTAGTTGGAGGCCGACACGAAGGCGTAGGCGCCGGCGGTGCACACGGCCAGCAGGTCGCCGGGCAGCACGTTGTCCAGCTCACGGTCACGGGCGAGGTAGTCGCCGGTCTCGCAGACCGGTCCCACCACGTCGGCCAGGATCCGCGGCCGGGCAGTCCTGCGCAGCGGGATGATCTCGTGATGTGACTGATAGAGCGCCGGCCGGATCAGGTCGTTCATGGCCGCGTCCACCACCACGAACTCTTTCCCGCCGTTCCCCTTGCGATAGAGCACGCGGGTGAGCAATACGCCCGCCTCGGCGACGATCGAGCGGCCTGGCTCCAGCATCACAAACAGGCCCTTGCCTTCCACGCGGGCACGAACCTGGCTCACGAAATCGCGAACCTCGGGTGTGCGCTCGCCCGGCCGGTAGGCCACGCCCAGGCCGCCGCCCAGGTCCAGCGTCCGGATATCCGTGCCGGCCGCTCGCAGGCGCTCGACCAGCGCGAGCATGATGTCCAGCGCCGCCAGGATCGGCCCCGCATCCAGCAGTTGCGAGCCGATGTGACAGCTCACTCCTTCCAGGGACACGCTCCTGAGCGCGCGGGCGCGCTCCGAGATGCCGGGGACCTGCGCGATGTCGATGCCGAACTTGTGCTCGCGCAGCCCGGTGGAGATGTACGGATGCGTTTCCGCCTCAATGTCAGGGTTGACGCGCAGCCCCACGCGCGCCCGCACGCCCTGCCGGGCCGCCAGCGCATCCACCAGAGCCAGCTCGTCCTCGGATTCGCAGTTGAAGCTGTGAACGCCCTGGGCCAGCGCGTATTCCACTTCCGCCGGCGTCTTGCCCACCCCGGAGAAGACTACGCCGCCCGGTTCCCCGCCGGCCTGCAGCACGCGGTAGAGCTCGCCGCCGGAGACGATGTCGAAACCGGCGCCCGCCCGGGCCAGCAGCGCCAGCACGCCCAGGCTGGAGTTCGCCTTCACCGCGTAGCAGACGCGATGCGGCAGGCCGGCGAGGGCCTCGTGGTAGATGCCGAAGCGTTTCCTGATCCCGACTGCCCGCGTCGCTGACCGCAGTTTCCGACTAGGGCGTTACTCGTCAAGTTGGCGTCCGCCTCACCGGAGCGAGGCGTGTGGACGCAACTACGTGGCGCAAATCAACCACCGCTAGCTTCCGTGATGAGGTAGGGCGCCGCCTTCCGAGCCAGCGGCGCCAATAGCCTACTTGCCCGGGGTCAGGATACGCGCTTTGATGGCCGCAACGAGGGAACCGGCGGGGTAGGCACCGTCCCACAGCAGTTGCAGGTGCTCGACGCTGCCGCCGCTGCCGTGTCCGGTGGCACTATAGGAAACACTCCCGTCTGCTGCTACCTTGCCCTCCCACACGCCTTCCCAAACGCCGCCACCGAAAACCTCCAGCCGGAACGTTCCCCAGGCGTTGAGCGTGCCGTCCTCGTGAATGTTGGCATTGACTGTGGTGTAGTTCAGTCCATTCGTTCTCGTGTCCGAGGTGTCTTCCCGGTAAACCCGCTCTTGGCCTCTCACCGTGCCGCTGGTTCCGGGAGGGCAGGGCGCGAACGGATTCCCGGTGGGAACGCCCCTATGGCATTTCACTTCACCGGGGTTGGCCAGTCCTATGGGGGTTTCGGTGCCCGTGACGATGGTGAACGTTGCCTGCGCTGCGGCCAGCCCTGCCATCACTAGCAGGGCGGCGATGACCGTAAGAAAGTGTTTCATGGGGTTATCTCCTTTCACGTACCAACAGTAAGCTCAAACGAGCCTTTCAGCCATAGACGGCGGCTGGAAACCGGCTGGTTTTTCCTTGGCGTCCAAGTAGGTGGAAGGATTGAGCTTGCGGAGTTGAGGGTGTATAATTCCGGTAGCATGCCCAGGATTTCCGGGCGGGTGAGTTTCGGCGAGTTCGAGCTTGACCTGGAGGCCGGCAAGCTGCGCAAGTCCGGGAAGGCGCTGAAGCTCCGGCCACAGCCGATGCGCGTTCTGTGCCTTTTGGTCAGTCATGCCGGCAGACTGGTCAGCCGCGAGGAGATCCGCCGCCACTTATGGGGCGAGTCCACATTCGTGGATTATGACGTAGGGCTGGATTCTTGCGTGAACCGCATCCGTACGGCTCTGCGTGACAAAGCGCAGGCTCCCCGTTATGTTGAGACGCTCCCCCGCCAGGGCTATCGCTTCATCGCGCCGGTCAAGCGCCAACGGTTGTTCGCGGAACCCACGCTAGCCGTGCTGCCTTTTGCGAATCTGAATGGCGATCCCGCCAAAGAGTACTTCGCCGATGGCGTCACCGATGCACTGGTAACCGAACTAGCCCGCATCCCGACGGTGCGAGTGATCTCACGCCAATCCGTACTCCATCTGAAAGGAAGCAGCCGGAAGCTGGATGAGATCACCCGCGACCTTGGAGTGGATGGCGTTGTGGAGGGAGCGGTCCTGCATGAGGGCAATCGCGTTCGCGTGACGGCGCAGTTGATCCTGATGGATCCCGAGCGCCACGCATGGGCCCAGAGCTACGAATGCGACATGTCCGCGGTATTGACGACGCAACGTGAGGCGGCGCGCGCGATTGCCGCATGTGTGGCCGAGGCGTTGAGGTCCGCCGGCGCCGTGAAGCCGGCCCCTGTTGCGGCGCGGCCGGTCGCGCCGGAACTTGTCGAGGCCTATTTGAAAGCCAGAATTGAGCTCGACAATTTGAGCGCGGAAGCCATCGGGAAAGCGCTCCAGTACTTCCGGGAGATCACCGCGAAGGCGCCGGATTTCGCGCTCGGGCTCGCTGGGCATGCCGCCTGTCTGTTCAGCTTGGGTTGGTGGGGGCACGCTCCAATCCGCGAGGTGTACCCCAGCGCGAAGCAGATGGCCTTGCAGGCTCTTGCCATCGATGACAGCCTCAGCGTGGCCCATGTGGTCCTCGCCTGGATGAACTTGCTTCTCGATTGGGACCTGGACGGTGCCATGCGGGAGGTTCGGCGCGCCATTGAACTGAGCCCAAGCGATACGGACGCCCACTTGTTCTATTCGACGCTCCTCTGCTTTGTTGGCCGGCATTCTGACGCGATCGCAGAGGTTCAGTACGCGCTGAAGCTCAATCCCGCGTCGCTCCATCCGAACCAGTACGCCGCCTGGATGTATTCCCATATGGGCCAGCACGCGCGGGCGGAGGCGCAGGCCAGACGGACCATCGAACTATTCCCGGATTCCCTTCAGCCTTATTTCGTACTCGGGTGGTCTGCGTGGTATCAGGGCCGGGCTGAGGAGGCGGTTGCCGTCTTGGAGAAAGCTCTCAGCCATTCCCGCGAAGCCTTATCACTCTCCTACCTGGGACATGTTTATGGCCGGCTCGGCCGAACAGACGAAGCCAAGCGCCTTCTCCAGGAACTCGATCAGCTCCGCACTCGAGGTCAGGCCCCGCCGATCGCCTTCGTAGTAATTTACGCTGGACTCGGAGATGTTGAAGCGGCGTTCGATTGGCTCGAAACCGCTTACCGGCTCCGGGATGGTTACCTGTTCTGGCTCCCGGGGGCTCCCGGACTCGATCCCCTTCGCTCGGATCCACGCTTTGCCGATCTCGTCCATCGCGTGGGGATCGTTCCGGCGTAGCTGGCATAAAAAGAGATCATGCGTGTGCCTGCGCCAGGCAGATCCCAGACTTCGCAGTGTTCACAATTATCTCATCCACGTTGACGGATTGTCGCCTATTCGGAGAGTGACCTTCGACTGGATCGCCAAGTGCAGCGCCGGCCCCACACACGGCACTCAGAGATGTCCGGCTACTCCCCCAGGAATGGTTCGGCCAGCCGCGGCCCAGCCGGTGGAGCCCGACGCCCACGAAGACAGGCGGGGACGCCTGTCCTACACGCTCTCGCCCCGCACCAGGTCTGCGTAGCTCTCTCTCGCCCGGATGACCCGCCAGCGGTCGCCCTCGACCAGAATTTCGGGCGGGCGCGTGCGCGAGTTGTAGTTGGAGGCCGACACGAAGGCGTAGGCGCCGGCGGTGCACACGGCCAGCAGGTCGCCGGGCAGCACGTTGTCCAGCTCACGGTCACGGGCGAGGTAGTCGCCGGTCTCGCAGACCGGTCCCACCACGTCGGCCAGGATCCGCGGCCGGGCAGTCCTGCGCAGCGGGATGATCTCGTGATGTGACTGATAGAGCGCCGGCCGGATCAGGTCGTTCATGGCCGCGTCCACCACCACGAACTCTTTCCCGCCGTTCCCCTTGCGATAGAGCACGCGGGTGAGCAATACGCCCGCCTCGGCGACGATCGAGCGGCCTGGCTCCAGCATCACAAACAGGCCCTTGCCTTCCACGCGGGCACGAACCTGGCTCACGAAATCGCGAACCTCGGGTGTGCGCTCGCCCGGCCGGTAGGCCACGCCCAGGCCGCCGCCCAGGTCCAGCGTCCGGATATCCGTGCCGGCCGCTCGCAGGCGCTCGACCAGCGCGAGCATGATGTCCAGCGCCGCCAGGATCGGCCCCGCATCCAGCAGTTGCGAGCCGATGTGACAGCTCACTCCTTCCAGGGACACGCTCCTGAGCGCGCGGGCGCGCTCCGAGATGCCGGGGACCTGCGCGATGTCGATGCCGAACTTGTGCTCGCGCAGCCCGGTGGAGATGTACGGATGCGTTTCCGCCTCAATGTCAGGGTTGACGCGCAGCCCCACGCGCGCCCGCACGCCCTGCCGGGCCGCCAGCGCATCCACCAGAGCCAGCTCGTCCTCGGATTCGCAGTTGAAGCTGTGAACGCCCTGGGCCAGCGCGTATTCCACTTCCGCCGGCGTCTTGCCCACCCCGGAGAAGACTACGCCGCCCGGTTCCCCGCCGGCCTGCAGCACGCGGTAGAGCTCGCCGCCGGAGACGATGTCGAAACCGGCGCCCGCCCGGGCCAACAAGGCCAGCACGCCCAGGCTGGAGTTCGCCTTCGCCGAGTAGCAGATGCGGTGCGGCAGCCCGGCCAGCGCCTCGTCATACGCGCGGTAACGCTCTAGGATGGCCGCCCGCGAGTAAACATAGCAGGGCGTGCCGGCCCGGGCCGCAATGTCGGCCAGCGGCGCCTGCTCGCAATACAGCGTGTCATTCTCGTAGCGGAACGAATCGGCCATCACGGGGCAACTCTCAAAACCAGCAGCGTCTGGTCATCGAACGTCCCGGCGTTTTCGGTGAACGCGTCGAGGCCGGCGAAGACGGCGTCCACGATCCCCTGGGCCGGCTGCTCGCAGACATCCCGCAAGAGCCGGATCAGGCGCTCCCGCCCGTAGTCCTCGCCGGCCGGATTCGTCTGATCGGGGATGCCGTCGGAGTAAAGCACTACCACGTCGCCGGGTTGGGTTTGGAAGGCGACCTCCTGATGCTCGGCATCCGGCAGCAGACCAAGAGGAACACCCTCGATCCGCGGCTTGAGGACTTCCCCCTGGCGGCAGATCAGCGGCGGCATCGCGCCAGCGTTCGTGAAGACCGCCTCACGGGCGGCTGCGCGCCACAGCAGAACCAGCAGGGAGACGTAGCGCGCCTCGACGCGGCGGGCGATCAGCGTCTCGTTCAACGCCCGCATCAGCGCCGCCGGGCTGCGCCGCCGCGGAGCCAGCGTCAGCAGCAGGCCGCTGATCAGCGACCCATACAGCGCCGCGGCCACTCCCTTGCCGCTCACGTCGCCCAGGGCGATCATGGCCGTCCCATCGCCGGGCTCGAAGAAATGATAGAGGTCGCCCGAGATCTCACGCGCCGGGCGGTAGCCGGTGGCGATCTCCAGTCCCTCGATCGCCGGCGCCGTCGCGCACAGCAGCGCCGCCTGGACTTCGCAAGCTGCCTCCAGGTCCTTCTCCATACGCTCCTTGCGCCGGGTCAGTTCCTCGTAGAGGCGGGCGTTCTCGATGGAACTGGCGAGCTGCGGCGCCAGCAGCGAGAGCGTGCGCACGTGATCCTCGGTGAAATTGGCGAACCGCGCGCTCTCCAGGTCCATCACCCCCACCACCCGGCCGCGGACGATCAGCGGCACCGCCACCTCGGAGCGGATGTCGGCATGAAAGGGAATGTAGCGCGGGTCCGCCAGCGTGTTCTCGGAGCGGATGACCTCGCGCGACTCGGCGGCCGCGCCGGTGATCCCCTTGCCGAGCGGTATGTTGTCGAGCTGAACCCGTTCGTCATAGCGCATGCTGAAGCGGTTACGCAGGCACTTCTGCTCGGTATCGACCAGCAGGATACTGAACGCGTCGTAGTTAATCAGTTCCTTGACCGCGGTGGCGATGTGCGCCAGCAGCTCTTCCAGATCGAGGATCGAGACGTCGCGTGAGATGTGCGCCAGCGCGCTCAAGGTCCGGTTCTGGCGCACGACGCGGCGGTAGAGGCGAGCGTTGTCGATGGCGGCGGCCACCCGCGAGGCGATCAGGCGAAGCAGCGCGCGGTCCTCTTCGCTGTACGCCTCGAGGCGGGTGGACTGGAGGTCGATCACCCCCACCAGCTTGCCGCGCGTGATCATCGGCGCCGCCAGCTCAGAGCGCACCGCATCCAGGCCGCTGAGGTAGCGCGGGTCCTGGCGCACATCGCTCACCAGAATCGCCTCCCGCGCGGCCGCGGCCGCTCCGGTGATGCCTTCGCCCAGGCGGACCACCAGGTTGCGGACGATCTCCTCGCGGTGGCCGATCGCGTGACGGATCTTGAGCACCCGCTCCTTCTCGTGAAAGAGCAGAATCGCCAGCAGCTCGTAGGGAATCACCTTCTGGATGACGCCGGCCAGAGTTACCAGCAGCCGGTCGAGGTTGAGCGTCTCGGAGGCGGCCGCCGAGACCTCCAGCAGCAGCTCGAGCAGCTCGGCGCGCTCACGGAACCGTACCGTGGATGTGCTCTCGCCGGTCATGGTGAATCAGGCCGCGGCCGCCTCGACGATCCGCACACTGGCGCTGGCCCCTATGCGGGTGGCCCCCGCGGCCACCATGCGCTGGAGATCCTCCAGGCTGCGGATGCCGCCGGCCGCCTTGACGCCCATATCGGATCCCACCGCCAGCCGCATCAGCGCCACGTCCCGCGCCGTCGCCCCCGAGGGGCCGAAGCCGGTTGAGGTCTTCACGAAATCCGCCCCACCCATGCGGGCCAGCGCGCATGCGATCGCCTTTTGATTGTCATCCAGCAGCGCGGTCTCCAGGATCACCTTGACGATGACGCCGGCACGGTGGCAGGCGTCGGCGACCGCTTGAATGTCCTGGTAAACCGTCTCCAGGTCGCCGGAGCGGAGCGCGCCGACGTTGATCACCATATCGACTTCCTGCGCCCCGGCGCGCGCCGCCGCCTCCGCTTCCGCCCGCTTGATCGCGGTCGGCGTCGCTCCCAGGGGAAAGCCCGCCACCGTACAGACCTTCACCGGCGAGCCGGACAACTCCGCCGCCGCCAGCGGCACCCAGTAAGGGTTCACGCAGACCGTCGCGAAGCCGTACTGTCGGGCTTCGCGGCACAGCTTGCGGATGTCGTCGGCGGTGGCCTCCGGTTTGAGCAGCGTGTGATCGATCAGGCCGGCGGTGGCCGGATCGACCCGCGTGAGCCGCTCGCTGGCGGAGATGCGGTCGGCGCCGGCGGCGATGATCTCGCGCGTCTTCCTGGCGCAGGTCTGCGCGCAGCGCTGGACGCAGCCGGGGCACACCAGCCCGGGAATGTTCAGTCCCTCGCCGCGGGGCGAAGCGGAGGGGGCGGGGCCGTGCGACATGGAGCAATCGCACGGCGCCGCGGCGCGCCCGGTCTCCACCCGGGCGAGGATCTCCTCACCGATCGCGGCGACGAGTTGTTGCAGTTCGGTGGCGTCCAATTTGATGAGGCGGAGAAGCCATTTATGATAACACAGGCAGCTCGTAGCCCCTGCGCGGGGCGCGGCTCAGCAGAGCATTCGCTTCCTCGTCGCCAGGGAAGCGCTCGGCTTCCGGGTTCCATTGGAGCTTCCGGCCGAGCTGTCGCGTGATGTTGGCGAGATGGCAGAGACTCACCGAGCGGTGCCCGACCTCAACCTCCGCCAGCGGCCTCTCACGCGTGCGCATGCACTCCAGCCAGTTCCGCATGTGGTACTTCGCCTGCCATTTCGCGACGTCGTCGCGCCACTTTCGCACTTCCTCCGGCGGCGGCAGTTCCTTAACCATCCCGGGCGGATCGGTGCGGAAGTTGTTCCGGACGATTTCAATCCGCCCCTTCTCGCCAACGAAGATGGCGCCCCCGTTCAACTCCCCGGCCGGCATCACCAACTGCACCGCGACGCCGTTCGCATACCGGAAAGCCAGCGAACCTCTGGGGCCATCCGCCAGCGGCCACAACTCCACTGGCCCCGATTCGTCCATCCCCAGCGCACACTGCACCTGGTCGATCCCGTGCGCGCCCCAGTTGGTCATCTCGCCGCCGGAATAGTCCCACCAGCGCATCCACCCCAGGTGCAGCTTGGAGTTGTACGGCCGCATCTCAGTCTGACCCACCCACATGTCCCAGTCGAGCGACTCCGGCGCCGGCTCCGCCGGGAGTCCGGCGTACTGGCTCGGTCCCGTGTAGTTCACGCCCAACACGAACTCAATGCGCCCCAGGCCGCCGCTGCGGACGAACTCGCACGCCACCCGGTTCATCGCCATCGACCGCTGCTGGCTGCCCACCTGGAACACGCGGCCGTGCTTCCGCGCCGCCCGCACCAGTGCGCGCCCCTCGGTCACGTGGAGCGTCAGCGGCTTTTCGGCATAGACGTCCTTGCCCGCCTGACAGGCGTGAATCGAGCAGAGCACGCGAGTGTGATCCGGGGTGCCCACTATCACGCCATCGATGTCTTTCTGCTCCAGCAGCCGCCGATAGTCGTGATAGATGCGCCACCTGGCTTGCCGTTCCGCCGCCGCCTCGTTGCACCGCTTCAGGAAGCAGTCCGCGACCGCGACCACTTCAGCTTCCTCCGGCAACTGGTCGATCAGCAGCTTGCCGCGATTCCCGACGCCGATGACGCCCACCCGGATCCGGTCGTTGGCGCCCGCCCGGCCCTGGCCTCCGAGTACGCTGCGAGCAACCACGTACGGGAAAGCCGCGCCGGCTCCCAGAAGCCGCCGCCGCGATACTCCGCCCTGCCGATGGTCGTTCTGGTTCATAGAACCCCACGCTACCACGTCAGCCGCAGCGTCAACTGCAACTGCCGCGGCGTATTGGCGGACAGCCGCCTGGTGACGATGCCGTCGGCGCCCGGCTGCACCAGGCCGGGGTTGTTCAGCACGTTGAACAGGTCCGCGTTGAACCGCACAAAAACCCGCTCGGTGATCCGCACCGTCTTGAACGCCGAGGCGTCCAGGGCGAAGTTCCACGGACCGGGCACGAACTGGTTGCGGAACGGGTGCAGGTTGCTGTCGAGGGTGGTGCGCTGAAGCACGCCACTCTTGAGCTGCACCCAGGTGGTGTTGGTCTCGTAGTAGGGCCGGTTCGGGTCGGCCGCGCTGCCGCCCTCCTTGGGAGTCGCAAAGACAGGCTGCGTCGCGGGCCTGTATTCCGCCGGCACCCCCATCACCCCGTTGGGTTTGCCGTTGGCGGCATAGCTGTTGATGCGGTTGGCGGGGATGTAGCCGTTGTACCAGAGATAGCCCTGGTAGCACACGCCGCTGCGGCAGTCCTCGATGGGGTACTTCTTGCCGTAGACCTCAACCGTGCCGGTCGGCCCAAAATAGCTTGTGGGCAGCGCGAAGTACTGGCTGCGGAACTGGCCCAGTCCGGCAATCTGCCAGCCGCCCACCACGCGGTCCAGGAAGCCGCCGGCGTTGCCCAGGAACTTGTGACCGCGGCCGAAGGGCAGGTCCACGATCCAGTTCCAGTTGAGGCGGTGCTTGGGTATGTCGTCGTCGCGACGGTAGTTCAGGAAGCGGTTGCGGGCCATGTAATCGGTCGGGACTGCGTTGGGCAGGTAGTTCTCGACCGGGTAGACATAGTCAAAGTCCTTGTTGCTCGACTTTGACTTGAGGGCGTTGGAAAGCACATAGAAGAACTGGAAGCCGACGCCCCTGGCGTAGCGCCGCTCGGCTTCCAGGCGGAAAACGTTCGCGTTGGACCAGCCCGTGCGCCGGTAGTATCTCAATTCGCCGTACGTGGTCTGATCGAACGGGCCCATGGCCGTGCCCGCGTATTCGCCCGTGGGAAGCGGCTGCCCTGTCCGCACGAACCATACGTAGTTGGTTGGCGGCATGTTGAAGTCCTGGTACTGCTCCAGCCTCAGCGCGTGGGTGCCCACGTAGCCGGCGCGCACCACCGTGTCCTGCCAGACCTCGCGCTCCAAGGTGAAGTTCCATTCGTGCGCCCGCATCGTGGACTGGTGAGGCTCGAAGGAGGTAACGCGGAAAGAGCCGCGCAACGCCGCGCCTTGCTGCCGCTGCACCAGAACGTCCTTGCTGTTCACGCCCGCGATGACGGCGGGCGGGTTGCGCAGGTTCCAGTTGGGCAAGCCGTCCGGAGTATACTGGGCCGCGGTAAGGTCGGACCGGCGGGTCGAATACGTGGGTATGTTCCGGCGCATGTTATCGGTGAACGAGCGCAGGTCCGGAGCGAAGCCGTAGAGCCCATAGCCGCCGCGCAGCACCGTGGCCCGCTTGCCCTGGCCCAACTGGTAGGCGAACCCGGCGCGCGGGTTGAAGTCCCACGGATTCGCGTAGATCAGCGAGTCCGGCAGCCCCGCCTCCTTCGTCGAGAGGAACTTGACTCCGATGTCGATGTAGTCCTGTACCACCTCGGGCGCCGTAGCGCCCGTACTGTAGAGCTGATCCAGCGGCGTCCCGGTAATGACCGCCTTCTTCTGGAAGTCGAAGCCGGTAAGCAGGTTGCTGTCCTCCTTGAACGGCGGGAAGAACTCCCAGCGCACGCCGTAGTTCAGGGTAAGCCGGGGCGTCGCCTTGAAGTTGTCCTGGAAGTAACCGACGACAGTGCGCGACGTCATGTGGTACCAGCCCCGTATCAGCAGGGTGTCGTAGCCGGCGGCGTACCCGATGAAGAAGCCGGCGGCATTGTGGCCGGTGAACGGCGCCGGCGCGTGGGCGGCGCCGGACCTGGGATCGTAAAGGGCAGTCCCGTAGGAGGAGTTAGCGAAGTTGTTGGTCAGCCTGGGCTGGCCTCCCAATACGTGCAGGCGCTCGTGGCGGTAGCGCCCGCCGAACTGGAACTGGTGGCGCCCGCTCACCTTGGTGAAATTCTGATCCGCGAGGATGATGCGGTTTCGGCCGATCTCCATCTCCTGTTCGCGGTAGTCCATGCCGAAGCCGACCACGCGCACCACGATGGCGCCGTAGGGATTGTTGTAAGGGTCGGGGACGCCAAGTTTGTTGATGAGGAAGCCCGCGTCGGCCGATCCCTTGCCCACGATGAGTTCATCCTCCGACCCGCTGAGCAGTGTCTCGCTGAAGAAAGCCGGCGAGAAAGTGTGCGTCCAGCTCAGTACGGCGCCGTCGTCCCGGGAGGGGAATCTGTTGGTGTTCAGCAGCCCGTCGGTGGTCGGCAACACGCTGCGCAGGCCGTTGTTCAGTACGCTGCCGTGACTGTACCGGCCAAAGACCTGGTCGCGGTCCGTCAGCCGGTGATCGACCCGAATAGTCTCGGTGTGGTTCCGGTTGGACAGAGGCACCAGACCGTAGTAGTTCGGCGCCACCAGCGGGTTCACGTTCGGGTGCGAGGGAACCGGGGTGACGCCGAGCAGGTACTTGGCCATGGGGCTTTCGCGATTGATGGGGATCTGGTTGTTGGGGTACGGCTGGCGCTGCCAGGTCCTGGAATCCGTGGTCCAGGGATCGTACAGCGTGTAGCTCCGTCCGGCCCCGTCCACCAGCCCGCTGAAATCCCCCTGGCGCATGGCCATGGTGTGCATCGAGGTGACGGCCGTGGCGGAGTATGCGTGGCGGTAAGCTTCCCAGCCGAAGAAGAAGAACGTGCGGTTCTTGCCGTTGTAGATTCTGGGCAGGACGACGGGGCCGCCGGCCGAAGCGCCGAACTCGTTGCGGATCAACTGCGGCGGCTTGTCGTAGAAATCCTGGCGCGCGCGGGCAACTCCGAAGCCATTGTTTCGCATCGTCTCGAACAGGCTGCCGTGGAAAGCGTTGGTGCCGCCGCGGGTGGAGAGAATGGTGGTGGCCGGCGCGGAGAACTTGGACGAGGAAGCGCTGGTCTCCACACGGAATTCCTCCACCGTGTCCATCCCCGGAGGCCGACTCGAGATTCCTCCGTAGGTGCGGTTGGCCAGCACAGCGCCATCCTGCACGAACTCCATGCCGAAGCGGATGCCGTAGACCGTGGGGTTGCTGGGGTTCCCATCCACGCCGGGCGTCGTGCTCTGGATCATGTACTGAAGGAGGCGGCCGTTGAGCGGGAGTTGCTCGACGCGCGCCCGCTCCACCACATTGCCCACGGTCGGGCTCTCGGTGGTCACCAGCGGCGTCACGTCGCCCACGACGGTGACCTCGGTGGTGGTTGCGCCCACGGTCAGTACCGGATCAATTGTCGCCGTCTGGCCGACCCGGAGCAGCACCGAACCTTCCCAGGGCCGCATCCCCGGAGCCGTGACTGAGATCTTGTAGTCTCCGGTCTGAACCGACGGGAAGATGTAGAACCCGACGTCGTTGGAGGCGGTCTCATACTTGCGGGTGGTGGTCTCGTGGACGATGGACACCTTGGCCGCGGCCATCACCGCCCCGGTGGAGTCTTTAACGACGCCCTGAATCGCGCCGGCGCCGGTCTGCGCCAGGCAGACGGTCGCCAGCAGGCAAAACAGCGTAAAAGAGCGGAGCACGGCAGCACTTCCTCCTTGCGTTGGCCTACACATGTGAGTATAATCGATTTTCGGTGCCTGTCAAGAATCCCGTTCGCCGCCCGCAACCGGCGCCGGCCGCGCCCGCCGAGCATCGCTTCGAGCCGGTCGAGCCGCCGACTCTGAAGGAGAGAATCGCCGCCGAGATTCGCAGAGCGATCCTCACCGGAGATCTGCCGCCCGGCGCCCGCATCGTCGAAACCAGGCTGGCCGGCCAGATGAGGGTGGCGCAGACGACCGTGAGAGAGGCAATTCAGGAGCTCGAGAAGCAGGGGCTCGTGGTCAAGTACGTGAACCGGGAAACCCTGGTCCGCAAACTCAGCCTGGCCGAGCTCGAACAGCTCTTCCACTTGAGACTGGATCTTGAGGGGCTGGCCGCAGAGCTGGCCCACCCGAATGCCACGGACGAAAACCTGGCTGCACTCCACGAGATCGTCGAGATGATGCGCCGCTCGGCCCGGAAGAAGGACATCGCCGAGTTCTACCGTTTCGACATCGAGTTCCACCGGCAACTGTCGAAGCTGACGAAGAACCAGTTCCTGGAGGCGGCGCTCGCTCCCTTGCTGGTCGGGCCGGTTGCCTTTGTGCTGGCCGGCGCCCCTTTTCCCATGGTAGAGAACTACGTCCAGGTGGCCCGCGACCACGCTGAGATCCTGGAGGCTCTCAAGGCGAGTACGCCCAAAGCGGCCCGCAAGATGATCGAGGCCAAACTGCGGCGCTGGCACCAAGGGCAGTTGAGAAACTTCCGCAACCGCGTGCCGGGGTGACCCTCAACTATTGCGAGAACGAACCGGAGGCCTGCCATCCACCAGATACACCGCGTGCACTTGGGGATTGCCGGCGCGGCGTGCCAACTTCAGGTGGATGCGCAATGCCGCGGCGGTGCAGCCGGCGGGCAGATAGCCGGTCTTCCAGCGCAGGGGCGTCGAATAGCCGTCCTCCTCGACGGGCACACTGTCTTCGGCGCCAAAACCGGGCAGGGTTCGACCGCTGGAGGCATCCAGCAAGGCCGCGCGAATTACGTTGCCCGCACCGAGGCCGCTGGCGTTGACCGCGAACCGATGGCCGCTCCACCCGCCCTTGGGCACGCGAAAACCGATGGAGGTGATCGCCCCTTCCCGCCATTCAGACAGCAGTTCCAGGCCATACAAGCGATGCCGCCCGACCCGGGCGAGCCCGACGCTGCGCCGCGAGGTGTAGTAAGCCCACCACTCGCTGCCGACTTCCAGCACGCTGGTAATGTCCGGCCTGGCGTCTTCCCAGGCTTGCGCGCCCGGCTCGAGCGGCGGCCGGCGCGAACGCCACAGCCCGAAGCTGATGTTCTCCTCTTCTCGCGGCTCCTCGAGCCAACCGGTCGAGCGCATCGTGGGCTGCTGCTGCTCGTGGTGCTGGACGAACGCCCACCAGTAGCCGGACTCGTGGAGCGCCACGGCGCCGTTGTGCAAGGAAGACTTGACGGGCGCCGGGTCGAAGCCGTAGTGCCGGGCGTTGTGGGGCGCGCGCGTGAAGCGCAGGCCATCCGGCGATGTGGCCACATCCACGATGCAGCCGTGGGGGCCCTGGGTGTGCAGAAACAGCACATACCGCCTCTCGGGCGGGCCCTCATCGTCGCGCACGATCGAGATTGGGATTTCGTACTCGTTGCTGTGGAGGTCCGGTTGCGGCGGGTAAACGATGTTGGTTTCGCGGCCCGAGAACCGGAACAGCCCGAGCTTGGGCTTGGTCCAGTGAACGCCGTCCCTGGACTCGGCGTATCCTGTCCGTGCCTGGTGCAGACGCTCGGTGTAGCCGGTGTACCACATCCGGAAAGTGTTTCCTTCTTTGAGCACGCAGGCCTGGCCCAGGCTGCCTTCGTCCCATTCGCCGGGCCCTCCGGGAACCAGAACCGGCTCCGGCGACGCCTGCCAACGAAGACCATCCGGGGAAACGGCGTGATAGACCGCGCAGTTGTTCCTGCCGAGCGCCTTGCTCATTTCGTATCCGCCCATCAGATACATGTGAAAGCCGCCACGGTCTCGCAGGACGTAGGCAAAAGGGGTCCCGTACCCTTGCCCGGACAGGTCGGGGATGTCCTTGGCCCGCAAAACCGGATTGCCTTCAAGGCGAGTCAGTGGATTCCCGGCTATCCGCACGCCGTCCAGCTCCCAGTCCAGATCCAGCAGGACGGCCAGGGAAGTGCGCGCCGTGGTGGCGAGCTCCTGCGAGAGATCGAAACGGTCGATGTCGATGATCTGGCCGGGATGGCGGCTCTCAATAAACACGCAACTCTCCGGCCCGGGAGTCTCCGGGACCATCTGTTGAATGGAATTGTGGCGGCGGATCTGGTCCAGACGTATGCGCTCGCGTTGCTCGCTGGTGATGGGCTGGCGCAAATCCAGGACATGCCAGCCGTCGCAGTAAAGGCGCGCCGGGCCTGCGGGGCCGGGAACGACCAGGACGAAGGTGTGCCAGTCCCGGTGGTCGTAGCCATCGACGGATACACGGTCGATCCATGGGTCAGCGGCGTTCACGGCGATCTGCCAGCCGGTCGTGGTGCCGAAGGTGATGTCGCGGGTTGGGAAGGCGCCGAGGCTGAAGGCCCAGCAGCCGTGTGTCCGGCTCTTGATTCCGAGCGTGAACAGGGTGCGGCCCGCCTCGCCGGAGCACAGCAGCTTGACGGTCAGACGGACAGGCCGGTCCGCCAGCGCTCCGATGGCCTGCTGGCAGCGCGAATACAGCACATCCAAACCGGCTTGCAGACGGTGAAAAGAGGGATGCCCGGCATGCCGAAAGGAATTCCTGGCCGTGTCCTGCCAGTAGCTGCGAAAAGGAATCCGGCCGCCGCGCGCGCCATAGCGGTGGGAGATGGCAACCGGCGCGGCATCAGGGGTGAGGGCCTTCGCGGGCGCCAGCGTGGCGACCGCCAGTCCCAGCAAGTCTCTGCGAGCCAGGTGGTCGTACACTATCAAGTTCCGGACAAGGATAGCATGGGAAGACGAACAGTGGCCGTCATCCAGCGCGCGCTGGACGACGCCGACGCCGGCGGCGGAATGGGCGCATGAAGGATCCCCTGACACGAAGGAGCTTCCTGCGAACCGGTCTGGCCCTGCCCGCAATGGGATCGGCGGCCCGAGGGCAAACAGACGGCGGAGGAATCTGCGTGGCCCTCGCCAACCACTGGAGCTATATCGGCATCGGATGGCAGCTTGGCCTCGAATCCTGCGTATTGTCGGTGATCGATAGCCTGGAGATGGCCGATCATCCGCCGTTTGTGAAGACTTGCATCAATCTCGAGGCTTATGCCTACGAGTTGCTGGCCGAGAAGTATCCCGAGCTGATCGAGCGGCTGAAGCAGTCGCTGGCGGCCGGAAAAGTGGAGCTGATCGGCGGCTCCTTCGGCCAGCCGCTGGGTTCTCAGATCGGAGCCGAGTCCAATATCCGGCAGCTTGTCTGCGGCCGGGAAACGATCCGAAAGGCGCTCGGCTACGAGGTGGTGACGTTCCTGGAGGAGGAGGAATTCACGCATCCGCAAATGCCGCAGATCCTGGTTGGCGCCGGCTTCCGCTATGCCAGCCTGGCCCAGATCGATACCTGGGGCCGGGCGGGGGTTCCCAGGCTGGAATTAAACGTACTCAACTGGAAGGGCACCGACGGCGCCACCATTCCAAGCATGCCCAAGAACTCGCTTCGCCTGCGCGATCCCGAACGGCTCGCGGCTACATCCGGCGAAGCGATCAGGAGGCTCCAGAAGCTCGGCAAGCCGCTGCTGCTCACCTGGGCCGAATTCGGGTGGGAGCCGCCCGAAGCGCCGGCTTACTTGACCGAAGCCGACAGGCTTAAGAGGATCCCGCCGGAATTCGCGGTCGAATACGTCACCCTGCGGGAGTACATGGAGAAGTACGGTCGAAACCCGAAAGAGACCGTCTACCTGAACATGGACGCATGGAAGAAGGTCCTTCCCTGGGGGATCGGCGGAGACCAATTGCGCATTCTGGATCGGAAGGTCGAGGCGCTCCTGCTGGCCGCCGAGACGTTCGACGCGGTTGCGTCCAGCCTCGGCGCGAAGAGCATGGAGCCTGTCCTTGAGAAGGCGTGGAGGGATCTACTGATCGCCCAGAGCCACGACGTTTCTCTGTGCGAATACTCACGGTGGCAGGACGACCGGATGGCGCCGGCCGATCGGATCGAGGACCGTCACAACTTCACCTGGGGCGCCATTGGCTATAACCATTTGGACTCGGCGCAAAGGCAGGGCCGGTCCGTGCTGGATGCGTCACTCCGTCGTATCGCTGACCGCGTTGACTCCGGGACTCGGAAAGGCGGCCGGCTCGCCGTGGTCGTATTCAACTCCTGCGGGTGGGAAAGGACGGACCTGGCCACCACTGGGCGAGTCTACCCCGGAGGACAAAGCGGAAAGCGCGTCGTGGTCAGGGATAGCTCAGGCCGGACCGTTCCCTCGCAGTTGATCAAGAGCGAGCGCGACAGCCAGGGCAACCTGCTGGTGGCGGACGTCGCCCTTCTGGCCGAAAACGTGCCGAGCGCCGGCTACGACACTTACTCCTTGGAATTCACCGACGCCTTGCCCGACCCTCCAGACACCGGCCTGCGGATCGATGAATCCCGGCTGGAGATCGAAAACGAACAGGTGAAACTCAGGCTCGATCCGGCCAACGGGGCTCTCACCAGCCTCGTGGACAAGAAGACGGGGCGGGAGATGCTGGGATCTCTGTCTCCCGTTTTCAAAGGCAGGCCAAATCCCCAGTATGCGCCGCGCAGCATTTTCATCCGGCGAAAGTATGCCGAGCGGGACCTGGTCGCGCCGACGGCCTTCGACAGCTCCCAATCCAAAGCCGCCATCCGCTGGATCGAGAAAGGCCCGCTGCGCGCCACGGTGGCGGCGAGCCATTCCTGGCCGCTTCTCAAGTTCGAGACGCGGATAACCCTGTGCGCGCGTTCCCCCAGGGTGGAGGTGATGAGCAGGGTGCTGGCCGAGGCGCCCCCGGCTCTGGACGCCCCCGAGGCGGAGGGCCGGCTCCCGTTGGAAATCAAGGAGGGATACTGGCTCTGCTTTGCGCCGGGCTTTGAGCCAGCCTCCGTGCTGCGTGACTTCGCTTTTGCCATCGAGCCGACTGCGGAACGGAGATTCCATGCGCTCACGCTGGTGGATTTCCTGCTCTCCGAAGGCGGGTTGCTGCTTCTGCACGCCGGAACTCAGTATTTCTGGCGGGAGGACACCGGCGTCTTCTCGAACTTGTTGATGCGGGAGTGGGAGTCATACTGGACCGGTGAATACGGTTGGCCCCGTTACGCGGAGTACCGGCATGCCCTGGTTCCCCACCGCGCTGGTCTCACGCACGCCGGCAGGAGCCGGGCGTCGGCCGAGTTCACCAGGCCGCTCGTTGCCGTTGTCGCTCAGCCGCGACAAGGGAGCCTGCCCAGGCGAAAGAGCTTTGTCAGAGTGGATCCCGCCAACGTCCAGTTGTCCGCTTTCCGGATGAGGGGCGACGGAATGTTCGAGCTCAGGCTGGCGGAGGCGGCTGGCGAGCAGGCGGCTGCGACTGTCGAACTCGGCTTTCCGGTAGGAAGGGTTGTGGAAACCGATCTCCTGGGCGGCAAGGTGGCCGAGGCGTCGCTCAGAGGCGCCAGGCTGGGCTTCCACATCGCGCCCTGGAGGATTCGGACTTTCGAGCTAAGGAGATGAAGCATGAATCGACGCGATTTTCCATGGGTCTTGGCCGCCGGCTGGCGCACCGCGTTTGCCGCTGCCGGAGAGTGGACCCCGCAGGCTCTGACGCGCGGACCCAAGTTCCACTGGTTCGGCTACTACGACCACCTGGAGTTTGACCCGACCGATCGCTACGTTCTCGGAATGGAGGCTGACTTCGAAGATCGGCTGCCGGGACTCAACGACCGCGTCGCGCTCGGAATGATCGATCTGAAGGACAATAACCGCTGGCTTCCGCTCGCCGAGAGCAAGTCCTTCAGTTGGCAGCAAGGCTGCATGCTGCAATGGCTGCCGGGTTCCGATTCCTCGGTGATCTATAACGACCGCGAGGGCGACCAGTTCGTCGCCCACATCCTCGATGTGAAGACGGGCAAACGAAGGACCGTGCCGAGCTCCATTCAATCTGTGAGCCACGATGGCCGGTGGGCGGTGACGACGGACTTCCGCCGGCTGCGGCCGGAAACCCGGTACGCGATCCCTCCGCACGCCAACGATGATGTGCTGGTGCCGCCGGATTCCGGCATCTGGCGAGTCGATCTGGAGACGGGAACGAGGCGGCTGCTGTTCAGCATTGGAGACTTGTCCCGGATTCCCGATCCCCTCGGCTCCTGGGAACCGGTTCACTGGCACTGGCTCCATCATCTTCTCTTGTCGCCCGACGACAGCCGGTTTGCGTTCGTCCACCGCTGGGGATACAAGGGATCAAGCCGCATCATAGGAACGCGTTTCTGCACGGCTGACCCTGACGGCGGCAACCTGTACATATACCCTCACCTGAGGTTCGCCTCACACTTCATATGGCGCGACCCCAAGCACCTGCTCATCTGGGCGACAGGGCCTTCCCAGCAGGAGCGCTTCCACCTGTGCGAGGACCGGTCGGAAAGAGCCGTGATCGTCGGTCAGGATGACATAACGGCCAACTCGCACGTCAGCTACCTGCCGCAGAAGGGGAGTCGCTGGCTGCTGAACGACAGCTACCCCGACAAGCAGCGGACCCAGTCGCTCTACCTGTACAACGTCGAGGCAAGAAAACGGGTCGAGCTCGGCCGGTTCCACTCGCCGCCCAGGTACACCGGGCCGCTGCGGTGCGATCTGCATCCCCGCACCAGCCGCGACGGCCGGAAGATCGTGTTTGATTCGCCGCATGCGGGCAACGGCCGGCAGATGTACCTGATAGACATAGGCTCGCTGCCGGCCTGAATTTCGGTGACAGGCTACGCTTTCACTTATTTAATGTTGCACGGGCGAAGATCAAACTGGTGAAAGCGTAGCCTGTCACCGAAATTGCACTCGCAGCCCGCCTTCGGCGATCGCGTACTCGAACCGCGCGCCCGGCAGCCCCGCCGCGCTCAGCCGCGAGCGCAGGGCCGCCGCCGCCTCGGGGCTCCTGGCCAGCAGCAACAGGAATCCGCCGCCGCCGGCGCCGGCCAGCTTGGCGCCGGCCAGCCAGGGCCGCACCTCGTCCAGCAGCGCGTTGATCGGCGCGTTGGTGGTGTGCGGGTCCAGGATCTGATTCAGCTTCCAGTGACGGGCCAGCAGCTCCCCCAGGTGGTCCCACTCGCCTTCTCTCATCGCGTGGGCCATCTCCGAGGCCAGCGTCTTGATGCTGTGCAGCACCTGCACCACGGCCACCTCGCGCGCCAGGTAGCCGCCCACCACTTGCGTCAGCAGGTCCTTGGCGATGCGCCGGATGCCGGTGTAGTAAAGGACAAAGCGCGCCGCGAATTCGGCCTGGCGCGCGGCCGACCAACCGAGCGGCTCCACCCGCAACCGCTGGCGCAGGCCGGGACCCGACATGACCAGCTTGGCGCCGGGGAAGATCGCGCCGGCCTGGTCCTGCCAGCCGCCGCCGGTCGTCATGAGCTGCTCCAGTCGCATCACCTGGTCGCTGAGCTCCTGGCTGGAGATCTCGATCCCCGAGATCTCAGCCAGCGCGCGGAGCACCGTCGCCGCCAGGATGCTGCTAGTCCCGAGTCCCGATCCCATCGGCAGATCGACCATCGTGCGGATCTCCAGCCCGCCGCCCAGCGCAGCCAGCGTCGCCGCCAGCGGTTCCCCGGGCCGCACCATGCCGAACATCTTCACCGCCACCCGCGGGATCGAGAACGGGCATCCGGGCGAAGGCGGCGCCAGCAGCTCCTCCGCCGTGCGATACTCGGCCGCCTCGCCGGTCTCTTGCGAAACGCACCGCACGAGCGGATCGGCGAGCCGGCTGACGGTGGTGTGGATGGGGTAGCGCCCGTTCAACTCAAGCGCGATGTTGAGAACGGTCCCGCCCCAGTCCAGGCAGAAGGGCGGCGTGTCGGACCAGCCGCCGCCGAGGTCGATCCGCGGCGGCGCCGAAACCGTGACCGCCTCGTGCTGCCAGGGGCGGGCTTCGAGCGCGAGCTTGATTTCGCTCACCCCGAGCTCGACGCCGCGCCGTACGCAGTCGAATGCCGAAGCACGCGCGCCTTCGGCCTCCTCGGCCAGGCCCGCGTGCGCGAGGAAGAGGCCGGCCTGGAAGTACTGGCTGGCCGCCTCGGTGGGGGAAGTGGAGACCAGCTCGGTGGCCCGGGCCGAGAGCGCGCGGCCCGCGCCGGCCAGCGCCGCCAGGCCCGGCGCGCGGGCCAGCAGCGGCCGGATGTCAGTGCCGGACTGGGCCAGCGAAACGGCGCTGGCGCGCCAGTTGGCCTGGATGCGGCCGGCCCGTGCTTCGGCCATGGCCTGGGTGTCGGCCAAGCGGGCGCTGGCGGCCAGCGAGAGCCGCCGCGCGGCCCGCCACCGCTCGGCGTTGAAGTCGCCGCTCAAGCCCATCATCCAGCGCGCGCAGGCCCAGGCGGTCTCGGCCTCGCTTACGGGGAACAGCTCGGCGTTCCACAGCGTGCGCGCCGGCTCCGGCATCGCCGGCCACACGGCCTCGGGGTCAATCTCGAGGCTGTGCAGGACCTCCAGCATCGGATGCCCGAGCCAGGTGGCGGCGGGCTCGCCGGCCACCGGACGCTTGGGATCGTCGTTCACACCGTAGACCCGGATGACCACGCCGCGGCCCCCGCCGGGCAGCGCCACCCGCACCTGGTGAACCACCGTGTCTTCGGGGACCTCCACCGCGCCCGCGAGCCCGCTCAGCCCGTGGATGATGGCCCCGCGCCCGGCGCGCACCGGTGCCTCCAGGTCGCACTCGATGGCGACCGCCCCAGGCCCGAGTTCGCCGCTGCTCAGCACGCTGTCGATGATGACGCCGGCCGAGCGCACTCCCGGCGGCGCCGCCATGCCTACCCGCTGGTGGGCCTCGTAGAGCCGGCTGAAGGCGGTTTCCTCGGTGAGGAGTTGACGGAAAATCGGCGTGGCCCCGACGTGCGTGAAGTTGCCCTCCACCAGCGCGCACCAGAAGGGAACTCCCCTCAGCGCTTCCGCCAGCCGCTCGAATGCGGGGTGGGCGTCCGGCGGCGGCGACCACTGGCCGGTGAGCGCCAGCGTAACGTGCTCGTACAGGTCGATTACCGGCAGGCCGGCCGCCGGGTCCAAAGCGATCTCACTCAGGCCGGCGGCCAGCGCCGGATCGAAGCGCAGCAGGCCGGTGTCCAGCGCCACTTCGTCGTTGGGCAGCATCCCGCCCGCGGCACGCACCTGGGCGGCCGACGGCTTCTGGAGAAAGGCGTAGACGCGCCCCTGCTCGCCGGCCACGTATACGCCGTGCCGGCTGCCGATCTCGGCCGGCTGCCGGATGGCCACGCCGCAAACGCCGGCACGATGCCAGCCCAACCCGCTGGCGTCGAAGGTCAGGATGACGTCGCCGGAGGCCACCACCACCCCGGCCGGCAACTGCCCGGCCCAGGCGGTCGAGAGCGCGAGCATCTCGTCGAAGACGGTGCTGGGTTCGCCCCACGGCGTCGCCACCGGCAGGGCGCTGAACAGCTTGCCGGAGAGCGAGTACTGCGGCAGGCGGCGGGAGTCGCCGCCGGAGTGCAGCATCAGCACGCGCTGGTCCTTCCACCAGTCCGCCGGCGGGCGCGGCGGCGCGGCCGTTTCCGCCAGCGCACCGAGCGCGTTGATGGTCGCCCCTCCGCTGCCCATGCGCTGGTCATCGAGGTCGGCCACCGCCAGGTAGAGCACTCCGGACGGCACTTTACCCTGCTCGCGGCGGCGGCGGATCTCCAGATCGTAGCGCTCGGCTTGGCGCGCCGAACTGGCGGTGAGGATCACCGCCGTCCACCAGGGCACGACGGCGCTCCCGGCGATGCGTTCCACGTAAGCGGCGCGCGAGCGCCGGGCGATGGCCGCCAGATCGGCATGCTCGTCAGCCACTCGATCATCGTACAATGGGCGGAATGCCGGAAGCTAAACGTATCGCCGTGCTCGGCGCGGGCAACATCGGCGCCGCGCTGATTGGCGGAATTCTCAAGAGCGGCGTGACCGACCGCGAGCATCTCATCGCCACCGACCAGTCGCAGGAGCGCGCCGACGCGATTGCGCAGAAGTACTCCATACCGGTCACGGTGGGCGGCAACCTCGAAGCGGCACGGTGGGCCGAGGTGGTCATCTTCGCGGTCAAGCCGATGACGCTGCCGCGGGTGCTGGAAGAAATCCGCGGCGAGCTGCACGAGGGCCAGATCCTCATCTCAGTGGCGGCGGCCGTACCGATCGCGCTCATCGAGAAGGTGATCGGGAAGCGGCTGCCGCTTTTCCGCGCCATGCCCAACATCCCGGTGGTGGTGGACGACGGAGCGACCGCAGTCACCTCCAACGGCGTCAGCACGCCGGAGCAGCGCACACTGGTGGCGAGCATCTTCGGCGCCGTCGGCTACGTCGTCTTCGTCGAAGAGGAGATGATGCACGCCGTCACCGCCCTCTCCGGCAGCGGGCCGGCTTACGTGTACATGGTGATCGAGGCGCTGATCGAAGGCGGCCTGAAAATGGGCCTGTCGCGCGAAGTGGCCACGCGGCTGACCGAGCAGACGGTGCTGGGAGCCGCCAAGCTGGTCCGGGAGACGGGCCTTCACCCGGCCATCCTCAAGGACCAGGTGATCACGCCAGGCGGCGTCACCATCGCGGCCATCCACGAGTTGGAGAAACACGGCCTGCGCTCGATGCTGATCTCGGCCATCGAGACCGCGACCGCGCGCTCCAACAGCCTGACCCAGTCCCTGCTGGCCAGGTTTCACCCGGAGTCACGATGACGAGAATCCTGGCCATTCACGCGCATCCCGATGATGTGGAGATCCTGGCCGGCGGGACGCTGGCCCTGCTGGCTGCCAGCGGCCACCAGATCACCATCGTCTCCATGACCCCGGGCGATTGCGGCACCACCGAGTACTCGCCCGAGGAGATTTCCTCCATCCGCCGGCGCGAGGCCGGCAGCGCGGCCGCGCTGATCGGGGCCGATTACCGCTGCGCCGAGTTCCGCGACCTGGCCATCTTCAGCGACCACGAATCGCGGCGGCGGGTGGCCGAAGTGCTGCGCGAGTTCTCACCGGAACTGGTGCTCACCTCCTCGCCGGTTGACTACCTCTGCGACCACGAGATCACCAGCCTGCTGGTGCGTGACGCCTGCTTCGGCGCCCCAGCGCCCAATTACGCCACCGGCGCCGTCGAGCCGCGCCCTCCGCTTCCCTCCATCCCGCACCTGTATTTCATGGACCCCGTCGGCGGCGTCGATCGCGACGGCGCGCTGGTGAAGCCCGACTTCGTGGTCAACGTCGAATCCACCTTCGAGACCAAGAAGCGGATGCTGGCCCAGCACCGCAGCCAGCGCGAGTGGCTCATGAAGCAGCACGGCATGGACGACTACATGATCTCGATGGAGGTCTGGACCCGCGAGATCGGCCAGCGCACCGGGCTCGCCTGCGGCGAAGGCTTCCGCCACTACAAGGGCCACCCCTACCCGCACTCGCCGCTGCTGGAAGAGCTGCTGGGTGAAAAACTGATCGTGCGCTGCCCCTGATGCAACCGACCGCCGCCCCTGCGCCCGCCGCTCCCCGCCGGCTCTTCTGGCGGGCGCTGATCCCGCTGCTGCTGTTCGCCGCCATCGTCTGGGTGGCGCCGCGGCCGGCCGCCATCAAGCCCGAGGGCTGGCGGCTGCTGGGAATTTTTGTGGCCACCATCGCCGGTCTGCTGCTGGAGCCGATCCCCGGCGGCGCGCTGGTGCTGGTGGCGGTGACGCTCTCCGCCCTGCTCGGCGGGCTCACCACCGAGCAGGCCCTCAGCGGCTACAGCAACGAGTCGGTCTGGCTGGTGATGGCCGCCTTCTTCATCTCGCGCGCGCTGATCAAGACCGGCCTGGCGCGGCGCATCGCGCTGTTCTTCGTTCGCCTGTTCGGCAAGACCTCGCTGGGTGTCTGCTACGCGCTGTCGCTCTCCGACATGGTGCTGGCCAGCATCATCCCTTCCAACGCCGCCCGTTCCGGCGGCGTGATCCTGCCCATCCTGCGCTCGATCGCCGAGCTGTACGGCTCGCTGCCGGGGGCAACGGCCGCGTTGCTCGGCTCCTTCTTGATGACGGCCGTCTACCAGTCGATCTGCGTCACCGCCGCGATGTTCCTCACCGGCCAGGCAAGCAACCCCATGGCCGCCCAGATCGCCACCACCAGCTTCAACTACCGCGTGGACTGGGCAAGCTGGTTCGTGGCCGGCATCGTGCCCGGGCTGTGCTCGCTGGCGGTGGTGCCGCTGGTCGTCTACCGGTTGAATCCGCCCGAGATCAAGCGCACCCCCGAGGCAGCCGCTTTCGCCGTGCGCGAGCTGCGGGCCATGGGCAGTCTCGCCCGCGGCGAGTTGATCGTGCTTGGCGTCTTCCTCTCCGTGTGCGGCCTGTGGATCACCTCGCGCTGGCACGGCATGGACATCACCGTCACCGCCCTGCTCGGCTCGGCGGCGCTGCTGATCTCCGGCGTGCTTACGTGGGACGACGTCAAGAACGAGAAGACCGCCTGGGACATCTTCATCTGGTACGGCGGGCTGTTGATGCTCGGCAAGGCGCTGAACAGCGCCGGAGTCACCACCGAGTTCGCCAAGGCGGTCGGCGCGGCCTTCGGCGGCGCGGGCTGGATCACCCTGCTCGCCATCGCGCTGCCTCTCTACTTCTATGCGCACTACGCCTACGCCAGCATCACCGCGCACATCCTGGCGATGTACTCGCCGTTTCTGGCGGTGCTGATCGCCAGGGGCGCTCCGCTCGGCCTGGTGGTCTTCGCCTTCGCCTGCTTCACCAACCTGGCCGCGGGACTCACCAACTACGGCACCACGCCCTCGCCGATGTTCTTCGCCCACGGCTACGCCAGCCTGGGGCGGTGGTGGAAAGTCGGCGCGGCGGTTTCCCTGGTCAACCTGCTGATTTGGTCCACCGTCGGCTTCGGCTGGTGGAAGCTGATCGGCGTGTGGTAGCAGGCATGGCCCGGCTCAGCCTGCCGCTGGCGCTCCTGTTCGCATTACCGGTGGCCGAGGCCCAGATCACCGGCAGCACGCGGCTGCTGCTTAACCGCAACGGAGAGAGCGCCGCCTGGAACGGCGTCGGCCGCCTGCGTATCACTGCGAGCTGCACCGCTTCTTTCATCAAGCCGGTAGCCGGCGACCTCCCCGAGACAGCGCCAGCCTATGTGCTGACCGCCGGCCACTGTATCCGGCTCACCAGCCAACCCAACGAGGTGATCGTCGATTCCCCCGTGACGAGCGGCACGTTCATTCCTTCCTACTTCGTCGATACCCAGGATCAACAGGAGACTTTCCGCGCGCGACGGGTTGTCTACGCTTCCATGAAGGGGACCGACGTCGCGATCGTGGAGTTGGATGCCACGTACGCGCAACTGGCCGGCAAGGGCTACCGCCCGCTCGAATTCTCGCCCGAGCAGCCGGCAGCCGCTGAACCCATCGCGGTCACCGGCATCCCTTCGACCGACATCCCGCCGGAGGAGCGCTTTCTCCGCCGGGTCGCTTGCACCCAGCGCGCGCCGGCGACGCTGGTGGAGTGGATCTGGACCTTTTACGACTTCTACCCCAACGACTGTGCCGACATCCGCGGCGGCAGCTCTGGCTCAGCGGTGGTGTCGGAGAGAACCGGCAAGATTGTCGGCGTCCTCAACACAAGCACGCAGGCCGCCGCGTATTTTGGCGGCGGCTTTGACTGCTACCTGAACCTGCCGTGTGAAATCCGCGAAGCGGGCCCGGTGGTCGCGCGCGAGACCAACTACGCGGCGCCAACGGCAGGCCTGGAGCGGTGCTTCCGCAGCGACGGCGTCTTCGATCTTGAACGCACCGGCTGCCCGCTGGACAGGGGCGCGCCGCTCACGCTTTCCGGCACGCTGCGCAGAACGACCCGGCCCATTGTCGAAGAAGCCAGCGGGCAGTCGCGCCGGGTCACCTGGAACACTGCGGTCGCAGGTCTCCCTTACTACCGCTACAAGACCGGCCCGGAAGGCTTCACCGACTGCCGCAGCGCGCAGGGTTACGGGCCGGTAATCGACCTGGCGGTGACCAACAAGATCGACGAGCCGGTTCCAGAGGCCCCCGGCGGATACTACCTCTGCGTCGTGGGCGGCGGCAGCCCGACGGTGGACGACACCTGGCAGGAGCCGCGACTCGCGGTGTTTCGGCACATCCGCATTGATACAACTCCGCCCATCCTCAAGCCGCCCATGCAGCTTGCCGACACCGGCGAATCCTACCGCCTCAGCTTCGGCTTCATCCCCCCGGAAATCTCAAACGTAGAGTACAAGCTGGGGCCGCCGGGCGAGACGGATTGCACCGCGAGCAGCGGATACCAGAGTTACCGGAGAGTCCCGATCAACATTTCGAAGAGCCTGGAGCCTTTGAGACTGTGCGTGGTGGGTCAGGACGACGCCGGCAACCGCACCGTGCCCATCGAGCGGGCGCTGGACGGCTTGCAGATCTTCCCGGAGGGGTTCGTCAACGCGGCCAGTTTCGCACCGGGGCCGGTCGCGCCGGGGGCCTTCGCCAGCCTGTTCGGCCTTAACTTCACTGACCGGCCCGGCGAGGCGGCGGGCGTCACCGTCGCGATCACCGACAGCGGCGGCGTCCGCCGCGAGGCTCGCCTCTACTTCGCCGGCCGCGGCCAGATCAACCTGCTGGCGCCGATCGATACCGCGCTGGGCGCAGCGACCCTCGTTGTCACGAGGGACGATGGCCGCTCGGCCACGCTGCCAATCGAGGTGGACCGGATCAGCCCCGGCCTGTTCACGCCCAACGCCTTGGGCCTGGGCGTGGCCCTCGCCAATGTAGTGCGCGTCCGGGCCGACGGCTCGCGCTCGCACCAGCCGGCCTGGCAGTGCGCGCAGCCGGGCGCTTGCACGACCGCTCCCATCGATCTCGCGCCGGACTCCGGTCAGGTGTTCGTCGAGTTGTACGGGACCGGCATTCGCGCCGCGGGCCTCAGCGGCGTCAGCGTGCGGATCAACGAGGTTCCGGTCGAGGTCCTCTACGCCGGCCCTCTACCCGGCGTTGAGGGGATCGACCAGGTGAACATTCACTTGCCTCACTCGCTCATCCCGCGCGGCTACGTGACGCTGACCCTCACCGCCGCCGGCAAGACCGCGAACCCGGTTTGGTTGCAACTGAGGTAGATTGAAGGACACCGAGCAGGCAACTGGCCATGAAGCAGGAACTTTGGCGGCGAGCCGAGGACCTCTTCCACGCTGCGCTGGAGCGATCGCCGGGAGCTCGCCGGGCGTTTCTCGATGAGGCCTGCGGCGAAGATACGGAGTTGCGGCGGCAGGTCGAGATGCTCGTTTCGAAGGATGAGCAGGCCGGCAGCTTCCTGGAAAAGCCGGTGCTTGCGGATGTCATGGCCACGCTGGGCGCCCGCGGGTCGCTGGTGGGCCGGCAATACGGGCCGTATCGCATCCTCTCCTTGCTGGGCGCGGGCGGGATGGGCGAGGTTTATCGCGCGCACGACAGCAAGCTTGGCCGCGACGTCGCCATCAAGACATTGCCTCCCGAGTTCGCGCGCGATCCGGACCGGCTGGCGCGCTTCCGGCGCGAGGCGCGCATGCTGGCGTCGCTGAACCATCCCAATATCGCGGCGATTTACGGACTGGAGGAGTCCGCGGAAGTGGACTACCTGGTGCTTGAGCTGGTGGAGGGGGATACGCTGCACGGGCCGCTACCGCTTGCCACCGCGCTCGATCGCGCCTGCCAGGTGGCGGAGGCGCTCGAAGCGGCGCATGAGCACGGCATCATCCACCGCGACCTGAAACCGGCCAACCTCAAGGTCACGCCGCAGGGCAGGGTAAAGGTGTTGGATTTCGGCGTAGCCAAAGCGATCTGGGGGACCCAGGGGAAGCCGGATCTCTCGCAGACGGCGACCGCGGCCGGCGCCGGGACCGGCGCGGGACACATTGTGGGTACTCCCGGGTACATGAGTCCGGAGCAGGCGCGAGGCGCCGAGGTCGACCAGCGGACCGACATCTGGGCCTTCGGATGCCTCTTATACGAGCTGCTCGCCGGAAAGCGCGCTTTCGAGAGTGGGACCGTTTCGGACACCATTGCGGCCGTGCTGGAACATGAGCCGGACTGGCAGGCTCTGCCCGCCAAAACCCCGGCGAAGGTCAGCGGCCTGTTGCGGCAGTGTCTCCACAAGGATGCGAACCGCCGGCTCAATAATATTGCAGACGCTCGCGCGACTCTCGATGAAGTACAGCGCAGACGAAATCGCTGGCGATTCTTGGCTATCGCCCGCCAGCCGCGATTCACCATCCCGGCAGCCGCGCTTCTCCTGCTGCTCGGGTATTTGGGCGTGCGACTCTACCAGCACAACGCCCGTGTCCGCTGGGTGAGAGAGCAGGCCACTCCGGAGATTTCCCGGTTGCTGGAGTCCGGTGAATTGAAGGCTGCTTTCCGCCTCATGCGCCGCGCCGAGGCGATCCTTCCCAATGATTCCGCGCTGAAACGAATTCATCACAACAGCTCCTTCGAAACGCCGTTCAGCACCAATCCGCCCGGAGCAGAGGTGTGGGCCACAGGCTACACCCCGGAGGACAATGACTGGCTGCGTCTCGGCACGACGCCGTTCACCACCAAAGAACTGCTGTGGGGGTTTTATCGCTTCCGCATCGTGAAACCCGGATTCCGAACCATCCTGGCCACGGGTGAGGTACGCGGAGGAACTTCCCTGAGTTTCGACCTGGACGCCGAGGGCGCCATTCCGCCCGAGATGGTGCGCGTCCCCGCCGGCATTGTTGGCATTCCCGGTCTGGACGCCGTGAAGCTGAGCGCATTCCTGATCGACCGTTACGAGATCACCAACCGGCAGTTCAAACAGTTCATCGATCGCGGAGGATACCGCAAGCAGGAGTACTGGAAACAGCACTTTGTCCAAGACGGCCGCAGACTCTCCTGGGAAGAGGCCATCGAGTTGTTCCGCGACTCCACGGGCCGGCCGGGCCCTTCCACATGGGAGCTCGGCGCATACCCGCAAGGCCACGATGACTATCCGGTGAACGGCGTGAGCTGGTACGAGGCCGCGGCTTACGCGGAATTTGCGGGAAAACAATTGCCGACCATATATCACTGGCACCAGGCCGCGAGTCCGGGCTTCTACGCGGATATCGCAGACGTGAGCAATTTCAGCGGCGCAGGCCCGGCGCCCGTCGGCTCTTATAAAGGCCTTGGCGCCTTTGGCACTCTGGATATGGCCGGCAACGTGAAAGAGTGGTGCTGGAACGAGACCGGTGGCCGGCGCTATATCCGCGGCGGCGCATGGAATGAGCCGGTGTACATGTTCTCCGATCAGGATGCTCGCCTCTCCTGGGATCGCTCGGCCCAGAATGGTATCCGCTGTGTCCGCTATGACGCGCGCCAGGAATCCGGGCTCCAGGCGCCGGTTACCACGCCCGTTCGTGATTTCAACAAAGAGAAACCGGCGCCGGACGAAGTGTTCCGGCTGTATCGAAGCCTCTATGCCTATGATCCTGCGGACCTCGATTCGCGCGTCGAAGGCATCGACGAGGAGAATTCTTACTGGAAACGCGAGAAGATCTCCTTTGCCGCTGCTCACGGAAACGAGCGGATTCCCGGCTATTTCTACATACCGAAGCATCGAAGCCCACCCTATCAGACGATCCTCTATGCCCACCCCGGCATGGCGTTGCGGCTTTCCTCGCCGCAACCCGCGGAAGAACGGTTCTTTGACTTCGTCGTCAAGAGCGGGCGGGCGTTCCTGCTTCCGGCTCTCAAGGGCCACTATCAGCGCCGGTATGCTGCCCCGCCCGCCGGCCCGAATGCGGTTCGCGACCGGCTGATTCTGGAATCCAAGGACTTCCGGCGTTCCATTGATTATCTGGTGAGCCGTCCGGATGTGGATCGCGACCGGCTCGGCGTCTATGGTCTCAGTCGTGGTGCTTACTTGCTGCCCGTCCTCGCGGTTGGTGAGCAACGCCTCAAAGCAGCCGTGCTCGTCAGTGTCGGTTTGCCTTTCGACCGCCGGTTGCCCGAAGCCGATCCGTTCAATTTCGTTCCCCGCTTCCGGCTTCCCACGCTCATGGCCAACGGCCGATCCGATTTCGTCTTTCCGCTCGAAACATCACAGCGTCCGATGTTACGGCTGCTGGGCGCGCCGGAAAAGGACAAGCGGCTGCGCCTCTGGGATGGAGGCCACGGCGACGTCATGCGTAACTATCGGACGGCGATCAAGGAAGCGCTCGATTGGTTCGACCGATATCTCGGTCCGGTGAAGTAGCGGGCGCGTTTTGCGGCCACACTGCGCCTGACATCAATATGGAAACGGCGGCGGCACGAAAGCGTTGTCGAATCCCAGCTCCTCCGGAAATGCCGCAGCGCCCGGCTTCGTGCCGGTATCGAGCCAGCTTTCCATGGCAGCGAGAGCGGCGAGCAATTGCTTGGCCGTGAAGGCGTTGTGACCAAACACTGGCACGTAGGCCTGCGCCAGGTTTTCCAGGCAACGCCAGTCCTCCACTGTCTTGCGGTAGGCGCTTGCGTGGCGGACGTCGGCAATTGTGTCCAGGGTTGTGTGCAGGACTAGCACGGGCTTCGTCAACCTTCCGCGGACGTCGCCAAAGCGCGTGACGTAATCGCGGGCGCTGGCGCTCGCGTAGATGTTCGTCCGCGCGTTCATCTTCGCCAGCAAATCATCCGCCTGCACGCCCAGCCCGGCGAGGTACTTCTTTTCGTCCGAGGTCAGCGAGTAGCGGTGATCGAGGTTTTGCGCCACCGGGCCGGCGGCCCAATCCTGGGCGTTCGCGCGATCCCAAGTGGTAAAAGCCATATTGATAAGGAATCCCGGGTTTCCGTAAATTGGGTCGTTTTTCCAGAAAGGGTCCGACGCCAGGCCGTTGACGAGACGGATGAACTCCCAGCCGCCGCGGTTGCTTCCATCCGGTTTGGGCCAGTTCACTTTGGGATTGACGTCGGTGGCGAAGTTGAGACCGGACCGCAAGTTCCCTATGGGTCCCCAGGCATCGTCCGGCCATCCGAACACCACCGCATAGGCCAGACCGAAATCGAGGAGCAGATCGAATCTCCTCGGCAGGCCTGCCGCAGGCGGACACGTGGCAATCGCGCCGTCAAAGCTTCGCGGATGATCCTCCATCAAACGTAAAGAGACCAGCGCGCCCAGGGCACTGCCCCACAGGACAACCCGTTTCGGATCTCCGACCCTCCCCCGAAAGTAGGTCGTCAAGGCCAGGGTGTCCTGCACGCCCGCCTTAGCCTGCCAATCGCTGTGCGCGATTTCCGATGCGGCCAGGGCGAAGCCGCGCGAGAGCAGCGTCTCTTCCAGGGGCGCATCCGAGCCAGGGAGTACCGGCGGGACGAGCGCCGGCTCCGGAGGCGAGGGGGCGGCCGCGGTCTTGGTTGACCGAACATATACCAGCAGCGTTCCGTTCCAGTTGGCCGGCACGCGGATTTTGAATTTCGCTCCGTCCAGCGTGTCAACCAGATCGAAGGGCAAGGTCACTCGTAGCGAGCTGCCCGGAAGCGCCTGTGCCCAAATCGGCGGCGCGGCAGCCAGCCCTGCAATCGCCAGCAGGGCAGCCACCGCGGATTGGAGAATCTTTGGCTTATTCATGTTGCAACTCCTCCTATTTGTATTCCGCGAACGGGCGCAGGAATGGTTAACGGGAGGCGGTTTCTTTGTGATAATATTTTGGCCGTCGTGGCGAACCGGGGCCAGCCGGATATCACCGGAATGCTCGCCGCCTGGAAGGGCGGCGATACGGACGCGCTGGACCGCTTGGTCGATATTGTGTATGCGGAGCTGCGGCGGATCGCGCACCAGCACCTCGCGCGCCGGGGCGCCGGCGAGAGCCTTGAATCCGCCGCACTGGTCAATGAGGCGTATCTCAAGCTGGTGCGCGCCGGGGGCATTCGCTGCGAAAACCGGACGCATTTCCTGGCGCTGTGCTCCCAGATGATGCGGCGTCTCCTGGTGGAGCATGCACGCCGGCGCGGCTACGCCAAGCGCGGAGGAAACGCGCTGCGCGTGCCCCTCGATGAGGTGCTGCTGGTGGCGGAGGCTCGCAGCATTGAAGTGCTCGCCCTGGATGAGGCGCTGGATGCACTCGCCCGAATCGACCGCCGCAAAAGCCGCGTCGTGGAGTTGCGCTATTTCGGTGGATTGAACATTGAGGAAACGGCGGAAGTCCTTGGGGTCTCGTTGGACACCGTGAAGCGTGATTGGAGGATGGCCAGGGCGTGGCTCCTCGCCGAGCTTACCCGCGAACAGGACGCCGCCCGGTCGGATGCGTTTTAGCCTAATGGGGGTGCCGATGATTCTGCCAGCGCTGTGTCTTGCTATTGTGGCCGCTGCGGGCGCGCAAGCAGCCGAGGTCAGGCTCTGGGCCGTCAGCGACGGCGTGCGCGTCAATCCGGTTACCGGCCGGCTGATCGAGGACCGCACCGATATTCACCGCGACTACCCCACCGGCAGCTACCGCGAGAAGAACTCGGTCTGGGACGCCTCCACCAGCACGGTGTCCCTCCGGTCCGCGCGCAACGAGTTCGTCGCCTTCCAGCTCGTCATCGAAGCGGCGCAGCCCGTCGCCGGCGTGGACGTGGAGTTCGCCGGGCTTGCCGGACCGGCCGGCCAGCGCATCGAAGGGCGCAACGCGGCCGTCTTCAAGGAGTGGTACGTCCAGGTCCGCCGCCCCTCGACCGGCTACGAGCGCACCTCGCTCGGGCCGGCCTGGTATCCCGACGCGCTCATGCCCAAGCGGCGCGGCGGCCTCTCCACCGGCTTCCCGTTCTCCATCCCCGACCTGCACAACAACATCCCCGGCCAGAAGAACCACGCCGTCTGGATCGATCTCTATGTGCCGTCCGAGCGGGCCGAGGCGCCGCCGGGCCGCTACACGGGGACGGTCGAGGTGAGCTGGAAAGGCGGGCGCGACCGCATCGGCGTGGCGCTCGACGTCTGGGATTTCGCCCTGCCCAACGAGAGCCATCTCGCCGGTGACATCTGGAACGGCTCGATGCGGGAGATGCCGCCCGAGGAGGAACTTCTCTATTACCAGTTGTGCCGCCAGCACCGGTTCGTGCCGCTCATCTACGCTTACCGCCCGAAGCTCAGCGTCACCGGCGCGCAGGTGACGCTCGATTGGACCGAGTTCGACCACCGCCTGGCGCCGTACCTGGATGGCTCGGCCTTCACCGCCCAGCGCGGCTACTGGGGACCGGGCTCCGGCTTGCCGCTCGACCACATCATGCTGCCCTTCGATGTCCGGTTCAAGAAAGGCAATCCCTGGCCCATCGACCTGCCGCCGGGCGGGCGCACGCCGGAGTACGAGGCGGTGTGGAAGGAGACGGGCCGCCAGATCCGCGCCCACCTTGACGCCGATCCACGCTGGCGCGCGGTGCAGAAGATCGCCTTTTTGAACGGTCTCGACGAATCTTACGACGCGGAATCCAACGAGCGGTTGATTTACTACGGCCGCCTGCTGCACGAGGGAATGGGGCGCGGCTGGTTCAAGTACCGCATCGACGGAGGTTACTCCTGGGAGGCGA
>JBBTDS010000141.1:0-10225 GCA_038060875.1 Acidobacteriota bacterium
GCCTCGTCCTCGCCGAAGGTGGAGATGGCCAGCTCGGTGTCCAGCAGCAGCCGGTTCACCCACCGCTCGCCCTCGCGGCGCAGGCCCCAGATCCTGCCGCTGCAATAATCGCCGTAAAGATACGTCCCGCGGAGGGCGGGCGAGCGGCTTCCCCGGTAGACGAACCCGCCGGTGACCGAGCAGCCCTCCGAACGCCCGTACTCGAGCACCGGCAGCACAAGGCCCGCGGCACTGCACGCCGGGCGGTAGCATTCGAGGCCCTCCATGAGACTCCAGCCGTAGTTCTCGCCGCCGCGGTTGGCGGCCGGCTGAAAGTCGATTTCCTCGGCGCGGTTCTGGCCGACGTCAGCGATCCACAGATCGCCGGTGGCACGGTCGAAGGAGAAGCGCCAGGGATTGCGCAACCCGAGCGCCCAGATGGCCGGCTGGTAAGAGCTGTCTCCCACGAACGGGTTGTCCGGTGGAATGCGGACCTGGGTGAGATCGGATTCCACATCCACGCGCAACATCTTGCCGAGCAACGACTGTTTGCTCTGCGCGTTGTTCTGCGGGTCGCCGCCGCTGCCGCCGTCGCCCATGCCGATCCACAGGTAACCGTCGGGGCCGAAGCGCAACTGGCCGCCGTTGTGGTTGGAATAGGGTTGGTCGATGGTGAGCAGGATCTGCTCGCTGGCGGGGTCGGTGACGTCGGGGTTTGACGTAGTACGGTAGCGCGCGATCACCGTGTGGCCCTGAAGGTTCGTGTAGTTGATGTAGAAGTGCCGCTTGCGCGCGTACTCGGGCGGGAAGGCGAGGCCGAGTAGGCCGCGCTCGCCGCCGCCGCGGGTGCGGCTGCTGATGTCGAGGAACGGCGCGGGCGCGACCGCGCCGCCCTTGAGAATGTGGATGCGCCCGCCCTGCTGGACGAGGAAGAGCCTGTTGGCGCCGTCGCCGGCATGCTGGATGTCGGTCGGCATGCTCAGCCCGCTGGCGACGCGCGTCAGGCGGATGGCTGGCTCCTGTGCCGGCAAAGGGAAGACAAGGATAGTGCCCAGGGTGCCCAGAAGCAAAAAACGCATAGCGTTACTTTCAGTATAACCCACCTTGACTTTGCCCCCGCCCTTCGGCCCATACTTGCTCGGAGGTTGAGGCCGATGCATCGCAGGCACTTTTTGAGGAACATCCCGCTGGCGGCGCTGGCGGCGCCGCCGGCTGCATTGCCATTCCAGGTGGAGAAGAGCCGGCTCAAGATCACCGGCGTGCGGCTGGTTCAAACGCGGCCGAAACGGCCGGCGCCCGCTTACAATCCTGCGCCTGGCTCCTGGTCCACCCAGGGCGTGGAAGTGGCCAACCCGATGTCGATCTATCCGAAGTACAAGGCCACGCGGTCGCTGTTCTTCCCGGATCCCAGGCAGCTCGGCGGCTTCACGGTGGAGATTTCCACCGACAAGGGGCCCACGGGTTACGGCAGCGGGGGAACCGGCGGCGGCCTCATCGTAGAGAAGCACCTGACCAAGCTGCTGGTGGGCGAGGACCCGTTCGACGTGGAGCGGCTGTGGGACATCATGTGGCGCTCGACCATGCACTACGGGCGGATGGGCGTAACGGTCAACGCGATCAGCGGGGTAGACCTGGCGTTGTGGGACCTGATCGGCCACGCGCTCGGCCAGCCCGTTTACCGCCTGCTGGGCGGGCAGACCAAAGAGCGCATCCCCGCCTACTGTACCGGCAACGACATCGAGCAGCACGTCGAGTTCGGCTATAAGCGGCTGAAGCTGGCCATGCCGCACGGGCCGGCCGACGGGCGCGAGGGCATGCGGAAGAATGTTGAAGTAATCCAGCGCGCCCGCAAGGCGCTCGGGCCCGACGGCGACATCATGCTCGATTGCTGGATGGCCTGGACCGAGGACTACACCCTAGAGATGGCCGCGCTGGCCGCGCCCTACCGCGTCTACTGGATGGAGGAGTGCCTCCAGCCGCACGACTACGCGGGCTTCGGCCGGCTGAACGCGGCCATCAAGACGACCCGCATCGTCACCGGCGAGCACGAATACACGCGCTACGGCTTCCGCCAGTTGCTGGAGCACCGCGCGGCCAGCATCTGGCAGCCAGATATCCACTGGTGCGGCGGGCTGACCGAGCTGCGGCGCATCGCGGCGCTGGCGGCGGCTTACGACATCCCGGTCATCCCGCACGGCGGCGGCGGCCGCGACGGGGTCCACTTCATCATGGCCACGGTCAACAGCCCCTGGGCGGAGCTGTTCATGCCGGCGCCCGGCGGTCCGCCGGAGGTCATCAGGCGCTACGAGGAGGATAACCACCTCACGCGTGGCCCGGAGGGCATCTACACGCGGCCCTCGGAGGGGCCGGGCTTCGACTGGGATTTTGAAGTGGTGTCCTGAGGGGCGATGGGGCCGGTCAAGAAGGCGTTCTTGCTGGCCTGGCTGGCGGCCAGCGCGGCGAGCCTGTTCGTGTTGATCGCACCGGTGGCGCTGCCGGCCGCGACCCTTCTCCGGGTGGCGCCCGCCTGCGAGCGCAAAGCCCGCTACGGCGAGGAGTGCGCCCTGTGCGGCATGACGCGCGCGTTCGCGCACATCGGGCGCGGGGAACTCAGGGAAGCCGCGGCCGTCCACCGCGCCGGCCTGCCGCTCTATCTCGGCCTGCTGGCCAATGTGGCGCTGGCCGGGTGGACTGTGGCGCGGCGTATAATACGAGACGAGGATGCGAGTCACCACACTGTTAGCACTGGCGGCGGCGGTCTGCCTGGCGGCGGACAAGAAACCGCCCGCGGGACAGGTCGCGAACGAGCAGGTTGAGATCAGCGCTACCCTGCTGCCGGATAGGGAGGCCATCCAGAAGGAGCTCGGCTCCGACCTCGGCGGGTACTTCACTGTTATCCGCGTGACGGTGGCGCCCAAGGGCGGCCGAAGTCTCGCCGTCCTGCGCGACGACTTCACGCTGCGCAGTGACAAAGACGGCCAGCGCTGCGGCGCGTTCGCGCCGAGCCAGGTCGCCGGACGCGGGGCGCTGGTGATATCTTCCGGCGGCGGCGGGGGCTTCATGGCCGAGAACCCGGGACCGGCCTGGGGCGGCATTGGGGGACGCCCGCGGCGGCTGGGCGGCGACAGCACCGCCATCGGCAACACCGGCGAAGCCGGCGCACGGGGTACGATTTCGAGCGGCACGAAGGAAGAGGAAGACCCCGTGCTGGCCAAGCTCAAGGAGAAGGGGCTGCCGGAAAAAGAGACCGCCGGGCCGGTGGCCGGTCTGTTGTTCTTCTTCCTCGAGGGCAAGCACAAGCCCAAGGACCTGGAGCTTCTCTACAACGGAGGGGCCGGCAAGCTCGCGCTGAGGTTTCGGCAGTGAGCCTGCGCGTTTCCGAGCTGGATACACCGGCGCTGCTGATCGATCTGGACGTGATGGAGCGCAACCTGCGCCGGGCGGCCGATTACGCGCGCGCCAACGACCTGCAACTGCGCCCGCACACCAAGACGCACAAGATCCCGGCGCTGGGCCGGCGGCAGCTTGAGCTGGGCGCGGTCGGGCTGACGGTCGCCAAGGTGGGCGAGGCCGAGGTGATGCTGGCTGCCGAGCCGCCCGAGCTGTTGGTGGCCTATCCGATCATCGGCCACCGTAAGCTGGAGCGGCTGGCGGCGGTGGGCCGCCGCACGCGCGTCACGGTGGCGCTGGACAGCATGGCCGCGGCGCGGCGCCTCTCCGACGCCGCCCGCGAGGGGCAGGTCAGCTTCGCTGTGCTGGCGGAACTGGACGCCGGGCTGGGGCGCGTCGGCGTGAGCCCCGGCGATGAGCTGGTGGAATTGATTCGCGGCCTGCTGCGGCTGCCGCATCTCACCTACGCGGGCATCGCGTTTTATCCCGGGCACATCAAGGCGCTGGACGAGGAAGGCCGGCGCGCCATCGAAGCGGTGGACGATCTCCTCCGCGCCGTGCTCGAGCGGCTCCGGCGCGAGGACCTGGCCCCAGCCATCGTCAGCGCCGGATCGACGCCGACCCTGTTTGAGTCCCACCGTATGCGGGGCCTGACTGAGATCCGGCCCGGCACCTACATCTTCAACGACCGCAACACGCTGCTGTCGGGCGCCTGCGCGCTGGAGGATTGCGCGGCTTCCATCTTCACCACGGTGGTCTCCACCGCCCGCCCGGGCCAGGTGATCATCGACGGCGGCTCGAAGACGTTTTCCTCGGACCGGCTGACGCCGGTGCCCGAGGTGAGCTTCGGGCACGTGCTCGAGGCGCCCGAGGCCGTATTCTTCAAGATGAACGAGGAGCACGGCTTCGTGGACGTGCGCAAGGCGGAGGGCGAACTTTCGGTGGGCGACCGCCTGCGCGTCATTCCCAATCACATCTGCGTGGCCATGAACCTGCACGAGACCGTCTACGGCATCCGCGGCGAGACCGTCGAAACCGCCTGGAAGGTCGAGGGCCGGGGGAAGTTGCAGTAGCCTCCGCGCCGCGGCCTTACCGCCCCTTCCGCTCCAACAGGTAGGCGCAGGGTTCCAGGCGGCTGCCGGCGCCGTCGTTGACGGCGAAGCGCCGCACGCCGGCCTTGCCTTCGCGGACAGTGCCGCTCCACAAAGTGGCTCCGGCGTATTCGCCGTCCTTGCGCAAGGCGTAGAAGCTCAGGTCGAACTGGGCCAGCCGGCCTTGGTCGTTGTTGAAATTGCGGGCCACGCGCTTCAGCGCATCCAGACAGGCCTCGCGCGGTGTCATGCCGTGGCGCATGTTCTCGACGATGGTGTGCGCCCCGGCCACGCGGATGTTCTCCTCGCCGCGGCCGGTGGAGCCGCCGGCGCCGACGTCCTGATCGACCCACAGGCCGGCGCCGATGATCGGCGAGTCGCCGACCCGCCCCGGGATCTTCCAGGCCAGCCCGCTGGTGGTGGTTACTCCCGACATCTCGCCCTTGCCGTTAAGCGCGAGGCAGTTGATGGTACCCATCGGCGGATTAGTGGCTACTTCCCAGGCCCAGGCCAGCGTCGTCTCGTCCGCGTGGGGGAACATCTGGCGAAGACGGGCAGCGCCGCCCGGCGCCGGCGCGTCCAGGCCGTCGGTCCAGTTGTTCTGGCCGCGCGCGTCCCGCAGCGATTGCTTCCAGACCAGCCACGCCAGCCGCGATTTCTCGGTCAGCAGGTCTTCCTCCTTGAAGCCGTAGGCCCTGGCGAAGCGCAGCGCGCCCTCCCCGACCAGCATCACGTGGTCGGTCTTCTCCATCACCAGGCGGGCCACCTTGGACGGCGTCTTGATGTTGCGCAAGCTGGCCACGGCCCCGGCGCGGCGTGTCGGGCCGTGCATGACGCTGGCATCCAGTTCCACCACGCCCTCTTCGTTGGGCAGGCCGCCGTAACCGACCGAGCTGTCGGCGGGGTCCTCCTCGTTGATGTTCACCCCGGCAATGACGGCGTCTAGGGTGTCCCCGCCTGCTTTCAAGATCTCCATCGCGCGATCGCACGCTCGCAGCCCGTTGGAGCTGGCAATCACGATGTTCCTGGGCCCTGCCGCCGAGGCTCGCGGCGCCATCGGGAGCAGCATCGAGCCAAACACCCATTGCCGCCTGTTGACCATCTCCGACCTCCTGCTAGACTATTTCCTCATGAAGCGGGCCAAACCATTGTTCGTGCTGCTGGCACTCGGATCATTGTGGTGCGCCGGGCCGCAGAAACGCAAGTCGCTCCGGCCGCCCGAGGTGGAAGTGGTCGAGATCAGCGTGCGGCGGGTGGAACGCCTGCTGGAGATCGACGGGCGCGTCAGGAACTCGGGGGAACGGCCCCTCCGAGGCCTGATTCTGCTCTTCGACCTGCTGGCCTCCGGCCGTGAGGTCCTCACCACCCAGAAGGGCGCGGTGGAAGAGGAAGTGCTCGAACCGGGCGGCGAGGCCGAGTTCCGCTGGCAGATGAAGGATCACGTACGGGCGGTCAGCCTTCGGGTTAACGCCGTGGACCGCTCGGGGAGCGAGCTGCCGGTCAAGCGGCCGGGGCCCTACCCGGTGGAATAACGAATCCTTCACAAGTCTTAAATCATCGAAAGCACAAGAGGAGGGGATATGTCTGATCGCTACTGCGATTCCCAGCCGGCCCGTCTCACCAGGAAAGAACGTGAGCTGCTGGCCCTGCTGGCCCGCCATGCGGGCGAGATCGTCCCCAGGGACGTGCTGCTGATGAGCGTCTGGGGCTATGGTCGCGAGATCCGCACCCGGACCCTGGACGTGCATATCCGCCGTCTGCGCATGAAGTTGGGCCTTCACCGCGGCCGGCACATTGAGACGATTTTCGGCGTGGGCTACCGTTTGCAGCCTGACCGGGAGCCCCGGCCCTACCCAGAGCTGGCGCTCGCGGCGCAGTGACGGTCGGGCTAGAATGGGGGATTCCGCATGCCCGCGCGAATCTCCCCATCTCGCAGACTGTCCGGATCTCTCCGGCTGCCCGGCGACAAGTCGATCTCCCACCGCTACGCCATGCTGGCGGCCGTCGCGGAGGGAACGACGCGCATCCGCAACTACTCGACCGGCGCCGATTGCCGGTCCACGCTGGGCGCACTTGAAACGCTGGGTGTCCGGGTAGATCCGCAGCCAGGCGAACTTCTCATCCACGGCCGCGGCCTGGAGGGACTGGCCGAACCCTCCGCCGTCGTGGACGCCGGCAACTCCGGCTCGACCATTCGCATGCTGGCCGGCATGGTGGCTGGGCATCCCTTCACCACGCGCATCGCGGGCGACGAGTCGCTTTCGCGGCGGCCGATGGAGCGCATCATGGGTCCGCTCGTCCAGATGGGCGCGTCGGTTCAGGCACGCGAGGGCCGCTACCCGCCGCTTGAGATCCGCGGCGCTCGGCTGCGCCCCATCGACTACACGCTGCCGGTGGCCAGCGCCCAGGTCAAGACCTGCGTGTTGTTCGCCGGGCTTTACGCCGATGGCGTGACCACGGTGCGCGAGCCGGTGCGCACGCGCGACCATACCGAGATCGCGCTCGGCCAGTTCGGCGCCGCGGTGGAAGCCGGCAACCGCGTCATTTCCATTCACGGACGGCCGCAACTGAAAGCCCAGGATCTGACGGTTCCGGGCGACCTCTCCTCGGCGGCGTTCTTCCTGGTGGCGGCTCTGCTCGTGCCGGATTCCGAGCTCATCATCGAGGGAGTGGGCTTGAATCCCACCCGCTCGGCGCTGCTGGATTTCCTGGCGTCGATGGGCGCCGACATCCGCATTCTCGACATCCGGCAGCAGGCCGGCGAGCCGGTGGGCGACATCCAGGTGCGGCACTCCGCGGTGCGGGGCGGTGTGATCGAGAAGGAGCTGGCGGCGGCGCTGATCGACGAGATTCCGGTGCTGGCCGTGCTGGGCGCGGCCAGCGAGGAGGGCCTCACCGTCCGCGATGCCGCCGAGTTGCGCGTCAAGGAGACGGATCGCATCGCGACCGTGGCCGAGAACCTGCGCCGCATGGGTGTTGAGATCGAGGTGCTGCCCGACGGGTTCCGGGTGCCGGGCCGGCAGCGCTTCCGTGCCGCCCAACTGGACTCCTTCGGCGACCACCGCATCGCCATGGCCTTCGCGGTGGCCGCGCTGCGGGCCGACGGCGAGTGCGCCATCGACGGCGCCGAAGCCGCCTCGGTTTCCTTTCCGGAGTTCTTCCCAACATTGAGTTCGGTGACACTGCATGGCTCCCGCTGAGACACTGAACATCCCGCTGGCGATGCTGCTGGTCTTCGGCTCGGCCAAGCTGCTGGCCGAGGCTTTCGAGCGCTTGAACCAGCCGGGCATCGTCGGCGAGATCCTGGCCGGCGTGCTGATCGGGCCGAGCGTGCTGGGCTGGATCGCCCCCAACGAGTTCCTCAAGGCGCTGGCCGAGCTGGGAGTGATGTTCCTGCTGTTCCGCGTCGGCCTGGAGGTGAAGGCATCGGAGCTGATGAAGGTTGGCGGGACGGCGCTGCTGGTGGCGCTGGCGGGTGTGGTGGTGCCGTTCTTCCTCGGCTGGGGGATTCTGCTCGCGTGGGGCGAGCCGCAGCTAGAGGCGATTTTCGTCGGGGCGGCCATGGTGGCCACCAGCGTCGGGATCACCGCCGAAGTGCTGAGGGCCAAGGGACTGCTCGATGAGGTCTCCAGCCGGATCATCCTGGCGGCAGCCGTGATCGACGACGTGCTGGGCCTGCTGGTGCTGGCGCTGGTGAGCAGCATGGCCCGCGGAAGGGTCAATGTTCCGGGCCTGCTGCTCACCGCAGTTCTGGCCTGCGGCTTTGTCGTGTTCATGGCGAAGTGGGGCGGCCGGACGGTGGGCCGCGTGGTGTCGCGCGCTCCTCGAAAAATGCGAGTCGGCGAAGCGTACTTCGCCCTGGCGATGGTGCTGCTGTTCGGCCTTGCGTTTCTCGCCGAGTTCGTGGGCGTGGCGGCGATCGTGGGCGCCTTCCTGGCCGGGATGGCGCTGTCGGAAACCGTCGCCCGGCGCGTTCAGGACCTGGCCCACGGTGTGACCGAGCTGCTGGCGCCCTTCTTCCTGGCCGGCATCGGAATGCATCTGGACGTTGCCGGGTTCACCAGGCCCTCGCTGGTAGCGCTCGCCGTGGTGATTCTCATTGCCGCGCTGCTCTCGAAGTTCGTGGGCTGCGGCCTGGGCGCCTGGAAGCTGGGCCGGACGGAGGCGATCCGGATCGGCGTGGGGATGGTGCCGCGAGGCGAAGTCGGCATGGTGGTGGCGCAGATCGGCCTCGGCATGGGCGTAATCGCGCAGCATGTCTACGGCGTGGTAGTCTTCATGGCCGTGGCGACCACGTTAGTAGCGCCGCCCTTGTTGAAATGGGCCTACCGCGACGCGCGCAGGCCGCCAGCCGAAGGCGAAGAAGTGTATCACTTGGGGTGAGGGCTGACCGTGCGGCGGTGGCCCTGCGGTGCCATCTCCAAGAATGTTCGCGCGGCGCGAAGATCACTGCGGCCTTGGAGCCCGCGCCACGGGTGGCGCGCACTTCAGTGTGCCGGGGCACCCTCTTGGTCGGAGCTTCAGCTCGCCGTTTGGTTGCGGCTGCGCCGCGCTGTGGATGTGTTTCTCACCACGGATGACGACCTGCTCGGCCGTGCGCGCCGGCGCCGGCGGGGGCCTCGCATCCCCGTGGAGAACCCGGTATCCTGGTGTAAGAAGGTCGCGACATGATCCTTCTCGAATCGCTGACCGACGAAGAGTTCGAACGGCACGCGCTGGCGATCCTGCACCGCGAGTTGGGTTTGGACGGCCTCGGACGCTTTCTTCGCGTATATCGAGCGGGAACCGGCGACTACACCCGCGACCGGCACCGCTGGCTCGAAGGCACGTCTATCCAGGACATTGTCGCCGAAGTGGAGCGCCGGAACCCGCGGCCCGCCTGAAAGTCTCAAGGCAAGCGGCTTTCGTCCCCCATCCTGGAGCGCATTGTAGACTGGAGAAGCTATGCGCAGCAGAAGAGTCCTGCTTTGCGCCCTGGCTGCCTGGAGCGCGCTGGGGGCGGACCTCTCGCAGTTCCGCATCGCGGTAGGGATCACCGACCAGCAGCCCAAGCAGTGGCAGGGCCGCATCACCGTCTCTGGCGCGGAGCTGACGGCGCTCGAAGGCTGGCGCTTCTCCAATTCCGACCGCGCGGCGCCGGACGGGACCTTCGATTTCCGCACCAAGATCGGCAACCTGGAGAACCAGCTTCGAACCGGCCACCCTTACGGGCAGACCGACTGGGGCGACCCCAAGATCCAGCGCCTGATCCCGCAGGGGCTGATCCTGCGCGTGCGCGGCGGCGGGCCGGCACGCGTCCGGTTCGCTTCGGCGGCGGGCACGTTCGAGTTCGGCACGGAGAAGGTAGCTCTGGGCAGATCGCTCGCGGTGCTCGATGGCAACGGGCTGGTTGAGCGGCTTCCGGTCGAGGAGAAGCTCTCCGAAGCCGGACCGGCGGACGACTATCCGGCGCTGGCCATCGCGGAGGACGGCGCGCGCTGGGCGGCCTGGCTCGCGTATGCGGACGCCGCCAACGAGGTGGTCGCAAGCGGCGGCGGCAGGCTCCACCGCCTCAGTGGGCGGGGCGATCACCATGCTCCGGCGCTGGCCACCGACGGCAAGGGAAAAGTCTGGGCGGCGTGGTCGCAAAAGGACGGCGACACCTACCAGCTTTACGCCGCGACGTTCGCCGGCGGCGTGTGGAGCAAGCCGCAGGCGCTGACCGCCGGCGCGGGTTCGAATCTTTGGCCGCGGCTCGCCTCCGACGGGCGCGGCAAGCTGGCGCT
>JBBTDS010000141.1:10325-25311 GCA_038060875.1 Acidobacteriota bacterium
CGCGGCGAGAGCTTCTCGGCGCGGCCTTCGGTGGCGGTGATGGCGGGCGGCGCGCCGGTAGTGGCCTGGGAGGAGTCCGACACGCTATGGGGCAAGGATTTCGCCTTCCTGTTCGACCAGCGGGGGACGACGCTCTACAAGAACCGCCGCATCCGCGTGGCTTATCGTGACAGCGCCGGGTGGAAAGAGATCGCGGCGCCGGTTGCGGAGACGGCGCCGGCCGGCATCCGCCGCTTCCTCCAGCAGCCCGCGCTGGCCACCGACGGCGAGCGGCTGTATCTCGCCTTCCGCTGCCGCAGCTCGGCCGCCACTGCGCGGATCGACGGCTTTGCCGCCGGCGGGCGCTGGGAAGTCTTCCTCACTCACCTTGACGGAGACCGATGGGCGCCGGCGATTCCGATGCCCTCCAGCGTCGGACGCAACGGCATGCGCGCTTCGCTGGCCCTGCACAAAGGCGCCCCGCACCTTGCCTGGCCCACCGACAACCGCATCTGGCCCGGCCCGCGCTACGGCGAACTCGACATCTATGCCACCGCGACACCGGTCGTGGCCCCGGCCGCGCAATTGCGGGGCGGCAGGGCGATGGAGGCGGCGACCGCGTCCGCCGACAACCCGCATCCGAACGAAACGGCCGATACGCGCCGCATCAGCGAGTACCGCGTTTCGCTCCGCGGGAAGCAGTACCGCATCCTGCGCGGCGATCTGCACCGGCACACCGAGCTGTCGGGCGACGGCGCCGGCGACGGCTCGCTGGATGACCTCTATCGCTACGAGATGGACGCCGCCGCGCTCGACTACGGCCACGTAGCCGACCACCAGATGGGCGCCGACGAGGAGTACAACTGGTGGCTCACGCAGCAGTCCAACGACCTCTACCACATGCCGGGCCGCTTCGTGCCGATGTACGGCTACGAGCGCAGCGTGCGCTATCCCAACGGCCACCGCAACGTGATCTGGGCCGAGCGCGGCAAGCCGGTGCTCAGGATCCCGCCGCAGGAGGCCAAGGGGGTGGCGAACACCGGCGCAGCCCTTTATCCTTACCTGCGCCAGACCGGCGGCATCGTGACCTCGCATACCTCGGCCACCGAGCAGGGCACCGACTGGCGCGACAACGATCCCGAGCTGGAACCGTTCGTCGAGATCTGGCAGGGCTTCGAGTCCAGCTACGAGCACGCCGGCGCGCCGCGCGCCTGGAAGGAAGGCGACAAGCCGGTGCACCAGGGCCTGCGCCCGCTAGGCTACGTCTGGAACGCGTGGGCGAAGGGCTACAAGCTCGGCGTGCAGGCCAGCTCCGATCACGTCTCCACGCACACTTCCTACGCCTGCATTCTGGCCGAGGAGTTCACGCGCCAGAGCCTGCTGGAGGCGATGCGCAAGCGGCACGCCTACGCGGCCACCGACCTCATCGTGCTTGATTACCGGCTCTCGACCGCCGACGCCGGCACGTTCCTGATGGGCGACATTGTCTCGACCGCCTCGGAGCCCAAACTGCTCGTGAAGGTGCTCGGAACCGATGCGATCAAGCGGATCGACGTGATCAAGAACAACACTTACATTCACAAGCTGGAACCGAACCAGCGGGAAGCCAGCTTCGAGTACGTGGACCGCACCATCCAGCCGGGCGAGAGTTACTACTACGTGCGGGTGGAACAGCACAACGGCCAGCTCGCCTGGAGCTCGCCGGTCTGGGTGCGCTACCAGAAGTGACGGAGAGAACGATGCCACTGACACGACGAGACCTGCTCGCGGCGGCGCCCTTTGTTCACACGCCCGGCCGCGCAGCGACACCACGCCCCAATGTGGTGATGTTCATGACCGACGATCACGGCGCGTGGGCCACCGGCGCTTATGGGTGCAAGGAGATCCACACGCCGAACATCGACCGGCTCGCGGCCGCGGGGGCCAGGTTCACTCGCGCTTTCGCCGCGACGCCGGTCTGCTCGCCCAGCCGGGTGACGTATCTGACCGGCGCCATCCCCTCGCGGCACGGCGTGCAGGACTGGCTGCGGCCGGTGGACAGTTTCGGCCCGAAATCCCACCGCTGGTACCAGGGCCTCACCGCGTATTCGGAAATCCTGGCCCAGAACGGCTACACGCTCGGCATGTGCGGCAAGTGGCACATGGGCGAGGACGACACCGCCCAGGCCGGCTTCACTTACTGGGCCTCGGTGCCGGGCGGCGGCGGCACTTACAAGAACCCCGAGTTCGTGAAGAACGGCCGGCGCACCAGGGTCAGCCCGTTCAAGACCGACGGCGTCACCGACTGCGCGCTGGAGTTTCTCGATCAGCAGAAGAAGGACCGTCCGTTCTACCTGCTGGCGCCCTACTACGCGCCGCACACGCCCTACGACTTCCAGCCGGAGGAGTACCGCAAGTGGTACAACAACGCGGCCTTCTCCTGCTTCCCCACCACGCCGATGCACCCCTGGCAGAACAAGGGACTGGCCGTCCACCACGGCAACCGCGCCAGCATGCACGCCTACTGCGCGCTGATCACCGGCGTGGACTATAACGTCGGCCGCATCCTGAAGCGCCTGGAGGAGCTGGGCGTGCGCGAGAACACGCTCGTCGTTTTCACCGCCGACCAGGGCTGGAACGCCGGCCACCACGGCGTCTGGGGCAAAGGCAACGGCACCGTGCCGCTCAACATGTACGAGGAATCGATCCGCGTGCCGATGATCTGGAGCCATCCGGGCAAGATCAAGGCCGGCCTGACGCCCTCGGCGATGGTCTCGGCCTACGATTACTTCCCGACCATCCTCGACTACCTTGGCCTCACGGCGCCGCCTGACGCCCGCCGCGTCGGCCGCAGCTATGCGGCCTTCCTGCGGGGGCAGAATCCCCGCTGGGAGAACCGCCTCTACTTCGAGTACTGCTACGTGCGGGCCATCCGCACCGAGAACCTGAAGTATGTCGAGCGCATCGCGGAGTGGCCGAGCGAATTGTACGACCTGGAGGCCGACCCGGGCGAGACGCGCAACGTCATCGACGATCCCGCTCAGCGCAAGAACCTGGACACGCTGCGCGCCGATATGCACCGCTTCTTCGAGCGCGCCGGCGCGCCGCCGCTGGAGGAGTGGCGCTCCACCACCACACAGGAGATCACCCCATATGAGCGCGCGAAGTAGCATCATCCTGCCGCTGTTTCTGCTGGTGGCCGGCGCGCAGACGCCGCTGCACGTCACCCATGGCCCGATGCTGGGACGCCTCGGATCGAACCACATCGGAGTTTGGGCGCGGACCTCGGCGGCGGGGACCTTCCGCGTCCGCTATGGCCTCGCTCCGGACAAGCTGGACGCGCTCTCGCCCGCGGCCACCACGCGGGTGGAGCGCGATCACACCGGCTGGGTGCTGATCGAGGGCCTCCAGCCGGACACGAAATATTACTACCAGGTGGTCCCGGCCGGCCCGATCAGCCGGGCGAAAGCCGTCCCCGACGGCTCGTTCCGCACGCTGCCGGACGCGGCGCAAGTCCGCGAGCCGCGCCACAACCCACGCGGCCTGTTCAACTTCAGCTTCGAGTTCGCCTGCGGCAACAACCAGAACCCGGGCTCCGGCCTCGGCCCCGCGCTGCCCGGCTTTAAGACGATGCTCGCGCGGCTTAAGGACAAGATCCACTTCGCGATCCTCAACGGCGACTGGCTCTACGAGGAAGCCCGCGACTATCCGGCGGCGGAGTGGTTGAAGCGGGTGGGCCTCGCTCGCAGCCAGACGCCGCGCCTGGTTCAACTGGCGCCTACCATCGCCGGCGTTTGGGAAAACTACAAGCTCTACCTCAGCCGCGGCAAGAACCTCGCGGCCTGGCATCGCGAGATACCGTCCTACTTCACCATGGACGATCACGAGATCCTGAACGACGTCTACGGCACCGGCACGCCGGGACGGCGCGACCGGCTTTCGGTGTTCCGCGACATCGGCTCGCAGGCGTGGTGGGATTACCTCGGCTGGAGCAACGCGCCGGAGCAGTCGCAGGAGATTCACTTCGGCCGCGCGCAACTGAAGACCGGAAGCGACGTGCTCGCGGACCCGGAGGCCGACTTCACCCGCCTGGACCTGGAACAGGCCGGCAACCTGCACGTGCACTGGGGCGGTCCGCTGGCCGGCGTGCTGCCCAACGAGTACGACGGCAAGCCCTCGGACCCCAACGCCGGCGTCTACGAGATCGTCGAGCGGCTCGACCGCCAGCGCCTGCGCATCCGTCCCGCGGCCAGCGCCGACGGCAACCCGTCTTATTCCATCGGCCGGTTCTCTTACTACCAGATGCGCGTAAGCAACGCCCACTTCTTCTGCCTCGACACGCGCACCAACCGCGAGATGCACGACGTGCGCGCGCCGGCCAAGCCGGGACTGACGATGCTCGGACGGCGGCAGCGGGCCTGGCTGATGGAGGGCATGAAGCGCAGCGACGCAGCCGTGTTCTTCGTGGTTTCCTCGGTGAACTTCATGATCCCGCACGTGGGCGGCACGCCGTCGGCGCGCGGCGGCGGCCAGCGCCTCTCGAACAAGGACGACGCCTGGACGGCGTTCCTCGACGAGCGCGAGCAGCTCATCCGCTTCTGGGATTCGCTCGGCAAGCCCGTCTTCGTGCTCACCGGCGACATCCACAACAGCTTCGCCATCAAGATCACCGGCCGCGTCTGGGAGTTCGCCTCGGGGCCGCACAACTCGCGCAACCACACCATGCACAGCGAGGGCGACCGCCCCGCCAACGGAGTGTTCGATTCCCGCGGGCGCAAGTGCGACATCCGCTGGTCCAGCTACTTCCTGGACGACGTGCCGGGCGCACTGGCCCGCCAGCCCGTCTACACGGTGGTGCAGGTGAACAACGTCTTCAACAACGCGCTGGCCGAGGGAAAGCCGCGCTGGGTGGCCTTCCCGCATCCGCAGGTGGTGGTGCAGTACTACGACGGCTTCACCGGCAACCTGCTCTACGCGGAGTCGATCTTGGCCGAGTAGGATAAGTCTCCCGACTTGTCTCTCTCGCCGCCAAGCCGGCAGCCCTATCCCACCGGCCCCGCGTGCCGCTTGATGTATTCCTCCACCGGCGAGGGCTGGGGGCCGATGTAGTGGTATGGCTCGGCGTACTCCAGGCCGTACTTGCGGCCGATGTCGCGGTTCATCGCCAGCACGAACTCCTTGATGTAGGCGCGGTTGGCGGTGTCGTCGTCAGTGCCCAATAGTGGCAGCCGCAGCTTCTTCGCCGCCAGGCTGGCCCGCAGGCGGGCGCCGCTCTCGCCGGCCGGCCCCTGCGCCTTGTTCACCAGGTTCGATTCCACCTTCTTGTCAATGACCGCGGTGATGTCCACCACGCGGTTGACCCGTTGCGGGCCGCGCGCGAAGTAGTATTTCTCGCGCACGCCGTGCGGCTTGAGGCCGGCGGCGAACTGCTCGGGATAGTCCTTGTGCGCCCCGGCCATCCAGCAGGCCGCCTCGACGCACTGCGCGGTGACGTAGTGGTCGGGGTTCTCCTCGTACTCGCCCCAGGGGTCGTAGCAGACGACGGTGTCCACCTTCAGCAGGCGGAACAGGAAGATGAGCCGGCAGCGCAGCTCGGGCTTGGAGATGCCGTCCATCTGGTGGTTGCCGTAGTTAAGATTGAAGACGCCCTTGAGACCGAGCACGCGGGCCACCTCGTTGTTGTCCCGCTCGTTGGCGAGCACGCCCTCGCCGATCCAGCCCGGCCCGGTCATGTCGTCGTTGGTGGTGCGGATGAGGTAGCCGGTGTAGCCCTCCTGGATCAGCTTGAGGACCGCGCCGGCGGCGAAGATGGGGATGTCGTCGGCGTGGGGCTGGATGGCGGCCAGCACTTTGCCGGCATGCGGCTGGCCGGGCTGCGCCCGCTCGATGATGACCTCGTCCGAAGCAGCCAGCGCCGCGGCCGTGCTGCCAAGAAACTCGCGTCTGCGCATTTTGCACCTCACATTAAATTAGTGAAAGCGTAGCCTGTCACCGAATTTAGCCGCCGGTGATGGGCACGTGGATCACCGTGACGGCGGGCTCGGCCAAGGCGTGCTCAAGGGCGGGTGCGATCTCAGCCGGGGCGTTCACACGCACGCCGCGAGCGCCGAGCGACTCGGCCAGGCGGTCGAAGGCAATCGGCCCGAGCGCGCTCGAGATCGGCTCGCCGAATTTCTCAAGATGTCCGACGCGGGTGATGCCCCAGGCCTGGTCGTCGGCCACGATGGCGACAAACGGCAGGCGCTGGCGCACCGCGCATTCAAGATCGGCGACGTTGAAGGTGAAGGCGCCGTCGCCCGAGAGCAGGATGACGGGCTTGTCGGGGCAGCACAGCCGCGCGGCCATCGCGCCGCCGATCCCCCAGCCCACCACCGCGCTGCGGCCGCAGGTGAGCCAGTGGCCGGGGTAGCGGTCGCAGAGAAGCTGGTGCGCCCACTGGCCAATGCTGCCGCCGTCGATGAGCAGGATCGTGTTATCTCGCAGCACATGTTGCAGGGCGGAAATGATGTGCACGGCATGAGTGCGGCCTTGGGCCTTGCGCGCCGCTTGCCGGAACTCGTCGCGCCGGCGGCGCGCTTCGTCCAGCCAGGCCGTGTGAAAGCGGCTGCGCAACTCGCCCCAACCGTGGTTCAGGTAGACGACGGTTGCATCGTCGCGGATTGCGCCGGGCTGCAAGTAGCCGACGCGGTAATCGGGCACGGCGCCGGCCATTACGATGCAATCGGCGTCGGCCAGCAGCCGCGGCCCGCCGCTCGCCGCGCCGATGACGCCCATGAAGGTATCTACCGGGCGATCGACCGAGCCGCGGTCCCAGATCGGGACGACCAGCGGAATGGCGAACCGCTCGGAAAAGGCGACCAGCTCCGCCCCCAGCCCGGCGTAATAGATGCCGCTGCCGGCGACGATCAGCGGCCTCTGGGCGCGCTCCAGCGCGCGCGAGACCTCTTCGGGATCGCCCTGCGCCGCACTCGGAGGCGGCGCCGGGGTCGGGCGCACGATACTCGCCGCGTCCACCTCGCTGGTCTGCACGTCCATGGGGAAAGTCAGGTGAACCGGTCCGGCGGCAGCGCGAAAAGCCTCGTCCAGGATGTGCAGCACGCGCGCCGGGCAGTCAATCACTCGCGCGTACCTGGTGGCCGGAGCGGCCAAAGCGACCTGGTCGAGATCCTGGAAGTGCCCCATGCCGGCGGTGCGCACGGCGGCGGCGCCGCTGATGAGCAGCATCGGCGCGCCGTCCAGGTGCGCGTCCACCACGCCGGTCATGGCGTTGGCGAAGGCGACGCCGCTCGAGACGGCGCAGACGCCGGGCCGTCGGGTCAGCCGGCCGGCGGATACGGCGATGTAGGCGGCGGTCTGCTCGTTGCGCGTATCGATCAGCCGCAGGCCGGCGCGCCGGGCTGCGCCGTACAGCGGATCGAGGCCGTGCCCGCAGAGCGTGGAGATCCACTCGACGCCCCGCCGTTTAAGTTCCTGGATGAAGAGTTCGACTGCGGTCATTCCGGTGCTGATTCTAACAAAGTACGTTAAGCTGCAAGCATGCCCTTCACGCTTGACGGGAAAGCCGCGCTGGTGACCGGCTCGGGCCGGGGCATCGGGCGGGCGATCGCCGAGGAACTGGCCCGCTGGGGCGCCGCGGTGATGGTCAACGACCTGGACGAGGAACCGGCCTGCGAAACCGCCGCCTCGATCCGCGGCGCCGGCGGCCGGGCCGAGCACCTGGCGGGCGACCTCACCGCACCCGCGTTCCCACAGCAGCTCGTGGACGCGACGCTGGCGGCCTTCGGCTCCCTCGACGTCATCGTCAACAACGCCGGCTACACCTGGGACAATGTGATCCAGAAGAGCACCGACGAGCAGTTCCAGGCCATGCTCGACGTGCACATCGTCGCGCCGTTCCGCATCCTGCGGGCGGCCTCGGCGTTCCTCCGTGAAGCGGCCAAGCGCGAGGCCGCCGAAGGCCGGCGCGTGATGCGCAAGGTGGTCAACATCACTTCCATCTCGGGAATCGATGGCAACCCCGGACAGGCGGGCTACTCATCGGGCAAGGCGGGCGTCATCGGCCTGACCAAGACGCTGGCCAAGGAGTGGGGCCGTTACAACGTCAACGTGAACTCGGTCGGCTTCGGGCTGATCGAGACGCGGCTCATCCAGCCGCTGACGGCCGAAGGCGCGGCCATCGAGATCAAGGGCCGGCAGATCCCGGTCGGCGTGCAGCCGAAGGTGCTGGAAGCGGTGAAATCAATGTGCCCGCTGGGCCGGCTGGGCACGGCCGCCGAGGCCGCCGGCGCGGTGCTGTTTTTCTGCTCGCCGCTCTCGGACTACGTCACCGGCGAGGTGCTGATCTGTAGCGGAGGGCTGCACTTCTGATGCCCGCCACGCTGCTCGCCCTCCTTGTCGCGGCCGCGGCGCCGGCTGCCTTCGAGATCCGCATGGGCAGCGGCGAGCAAGACCTGGCCCAGTACAAAGAGTACGGCTACAACGTCGCGGTCATCGGCAGCTTCACCCAACTGGCGACCTACGCCGGCATCGCGCCCGAGGCGCTGCCGGCTGGCTCGCCGCTCCGCGCCACGGTCGAAGACCACCGGCGGCGGATGCGCGAGACGCTTCGGCAGGCCGCGGCCCTCGGGTTGAAGGCCTGCCTCTCGACCGACGAGATTCTGCTGCCCACGGCGGTGCTTCAACACTTTGGCAGCCGCATCGCCCGCGACGACGACCCCGAGCGCGTGGACCTCGCCAAGGAGCAGTTCTGGGAGGTCTACCGGGCCAAGTACCGCGAGGTGCTGCGCGAGTTTCCCGAAATCGCCTACGTCATGGTGCGCACCGGCGAGAACTACGCCTTCCAGTTGAACGGCTACACCGGCCAACTGATCGCCGAGCGCACCAGCGCGACCACGCGCACCGAGGAGTACTTCCGCAACATGCGGCGGCTGATCGAGGAGACACGCCGCGTCGTTGTGGACGAGTTCGGCCGCACGCTGATCTGGCGCACCTGGGACCTGGGCAACTACGGCTTCCATGCCAGCACGCCCGTCTATGACCGCATCATCGGGAGCCTGCCGAACCGCAAGGGCATGATCTTCTCGATCAAGTTCACCCAGACCGACTACTGGCGCTACAACGACTTCAACCCGCAGATCGGGCGCGGCGGGGTGGATCAGATCGTCGAGTTCCAATGCGCGCGCGAGTACGAGGGCAAGGGGGCGTTCCCGGTTTACGCCGGCGAGGAGCACGCCGCCGCCATGCGGCGCGCGCGGCAACTGCGCGTTAAGGGCGTGTGGATCTGGAACTTCGGCGGCGGCTGGGGCGGGCCGCACCTCAAGTCCGACCGCTGGGTGCGGCTCAACATCGAGGCCACCGCCCGGCTGGCGCGGAATCCCGATCTGGAGCCGCGCAAGCTGGCCGAGGAGTGGGCGGCGCGGGAGTTCGGAAAGCGGGCCGCCCGGCGCGTTGCCGGCATGCTGATGCTCTCCGATGACTGCGTGCTCAAGTTCCGCTACATCGCGCCATTCGCCCGGCGCAACAAGGGCTGGCTGCCCAGCCGCAACATCATGCGCGACGACATCATCCGCGGCGAGAAGGCGCTCGGCAACGAGGGCGGCCTGAAGATACTCTACGAGGGATCAAAGCACGCTCTCGAAGAAGCGTTCGCCGAAAAGCGGGAGGCGGTGACGCTGGCGGCCCGCATGCGCAAGCTCTTCGAAGGTGCGCGCGGGGCGATCACCGACGAACGCCGTTACGAGGAAGCCCGCAATTCGCTGCTCTACATGGAGTCGCTGGCCACGGTGATGTCGCACTACATCCAGGGCATGTTTCGCTACTACCGCTGGAAGGAAACGGGGCAGGCGGAGACAGGCCGGACCGCCCTGGAACACTTGCGCCGCTGGCGCCAGGCGTGGAGCCGCTATCAGTCGGAGATCGGCCAGCTCGCCGGGGTGGCCACGCTCTACCGCTCGCAGAACAGCCAGCGCGACACCGACACTGCCGGCGCGATGGCCGACACCTGCGAGACGGCGCTCAAAGAGCTGTCGGCTGCCTACACCCGGTCCGGCACCACGAACGGCGCGCGGTAGTTGCGCGTCAGCATCCGGTCGGCTTCTTTGTCGCCGACGAACTTCTCGGTGGCCGGGTTGAACTCCAGCCGGCGCCCGAGCCGGTAGGCGATGTTGCCCAGGTGGGCCAGCGCCGAGCCGGTGTGGGCCGTCTCCACCGGGCCGTTCAGCTCGGCCTTGTTCCGGCTGCGCACCGCCTGGATGAAATTGGCGTAGTGGCTGCTGTTCTCGCTGCGGCTGGGCCCCGGCGCCCGCTTCTCGCCGAGGTACGTCTCGTACCGCGTGTAGCCCTTGATCAGCAGGTAGCCCTCGGAGCCGTAGAAGATGTTGCCCACTCCGACGCCGTTCTCTTCATTGGTGCACCAGTGGCGCACCTCGACCTCGATGGTCTTCTTCTCCTCGGGGTAGATGAAGTTGGCGGTGAGGACCTCGGGCGTCTCCTTGTCGTCATCGAAGAGGAACTTGCCGCCCGAGGCGGTGATGAAGCGCGGCAGGCCGACCCCCAGCCCCCACAGGCACATGTCGGTTTCGTGGACACCCTGGTTGCCGATCTCGCCGTTGCCGAAATCCCAGTGCCAGTGCCAGTTGTAATGCACCCAGCGGCGGGAGAAGGGGCGCTCCTGGGCCGGGCCGAGCCAGAGGTTGTAATCCAGGTTGGCCGGCGTCGGCTCGGGCTCCTTGTGGCCGATCGACCCGCGCCAGCGGTAGATGATGGCCCGCGCCATGTACACCTTGCCGATCAGGCCCTCGCGCATCTTCTGCACCGCCTCCTGCACCGCCGGCGAACTGCGCAACTGGACCCCGTGCTGCACCATGCGTTTGTACTTGGCGGCCGCCTCAATCATCTTGCGGCCCTCGACGACGTTGTGCGAGCCGGGCTTCTCGACGTAGACGTCCTTGCCCGCCTGACAGGCCCAGATGGTGGCCAGCGCGTGCCAGTGGTTCGGCGTGGCCACCGAGACGGCGTCGATGGTCTTGTCGTCGAAGACGCGGCGCAGGTCGGTCTCGGTGCGGACCGGCTTGCCGTAGGTCTTCTCGAAGCGCGCAGCGGCCGCGCCGGCCACGTTCCGGTCGGGGTCGCAGAGCACCGCGACCTCGACGTTCTTCTGGGGCTGGAAGCCCTGGATGTGATCCTTGCCCCGGCCGTTGACACCCAGGACGGCTACCCGGACGGTGTCGTTGGGCGAACTGGCGGCGGAGAGACTGCGCTCAGCGGCGGCGCCGGCTGAGGCAAAAACAAAGGTTCGGCGTTCCATCGGCCTTACAGAGTACCAGATTGCGGGACAAAATTTTGCAACCTCCCGGCGGGGCGCGAATCCAATGTAGTGAGGGGATTACTATGAAAAACGCCTGGTCCCGCCTGTCGGGTAGGTGGTGTAGGCTGACGCACCCGACGCCTATGTGGCCGGTCCAGGGCCACTACCGCTGCCCGAAGTGCCTCCGCACCCACGCGGTGCCGTGGGAAAGACCCGCGGCCTCCGCCCGCCCGTCCTCGTCCCGCTCTATCCGCTACCGCGTCGTCCTCAAGAGAGGGCCGCTTTCCGTCGCCCTGCGGGCGCTGTTCCCGGTAGGATAAGCCTCCCGGCTTGTCTCGCCGGTCCCGTCATCACCTCAACCGCGGACAAGACGGGAATCTTATCCCACTTGTGCTATCATTGTTCGCGCCGGAATGCTCCTCGCCGCCCTGGCTTTGTTTGCGACTGGCGCGCCGCTGGCGCTGTGGCCGGTCGATTCGCTCATCAAGGTTTTCCCGGACGATCCGGCCGGCAAGAACCGCGCCGTGGAGCAGGCCTGGCTGGTCCCCCGCAACGGTCACGTGAGCATCCAGTTCGCCGTCCGCTCGCCGGGGCGCGTCCCGGCGGTGACCGTCGCGCTGAAGCCGCCGGCCGGATTGGAAACCAAGGTGCGCCGTGTCGGCTACGTGCCAGTGGGTACCAACCCGCCCCGGACGCCGTTCGACGAGGTCCTGCGGGCGGCGCCGGCGCTCTACCCCGATCCGTTGCTGGAAGACTTCCCGTTTCCACTGGAAGCCGGCCGCACCGAGGCCATCTGGATCACCGTGCGCGCGCCGGCCTCTGTGCTGCCGGGCGTCTACACCGGCGAGCTGAAGTTGCTGGTCGGCGAGAAACCGCTGGCGACGGCCTCCTTCCGGGTGCGCGTCGCCGCCGTGACCGTGCCGGAACGCCAGACCTTGAAGGTCACCAACTGGTTCACGCTCGGTGAGGCCGCGCTGGGCCGGTTCTACAAGCTCGAGAACCAGCCCGAGCGCTACTGGGAGCTGCTCGAGAATCTCGGCCGCGTGATGGCCGAGCACCGCCAGAACGTCATCCTCACCCCGGTAAAGTCGCTCACCGCTGTTTCGCTGAAAGACGGCGCGCTGGCTTACGACTTCTCGCGGCTCGACCGCTGGGTCCAGACGTTCCAGAAAGCCGGGCTCATCGGGACGATCGAGGGCGGGCACCTGCTGGGCCGCGCTTCCGGATACCACAGCGCGCTGGTGATCCCGGCCTGGGTCATCGAGGACGGCAAAGCGGTCGAGCGCCGCCTGGAGGCCGACGACCCGCGCGCCGAGGCGTTCTTCAGCTCATTCCTGCCGGCGCTCTACGCGCACCTGAAGGAGAAGGGCTGGGCCGACCGCTACATCCAGCACATTCACGACGAGCCTCACGGGGCCGAGAACCCGATCTACGAGCGTTACGCGAAGGTCATCCGCAAGCACTTGCCGGGGGTTCCCACCATCGACGCCGTCAGCCTCGACCAGGACATCGGCTTCTTCCGCGACGTGTGCGACATCTGGACGCCGGTGCTCGGCAGCTTCGACCGCCGGCTGGAGATGATCCGTTCCCACGTCGAGCGGGGCGGGCAAGCGTGGTTCTACACCTGCATCAGCCCTCAGGGCCGCTACCTGAACCGCTTCATCGACTACTCGCTGGTCAAGGTGCGGCTGCTGCACTGGTTCAATTACCGCCACCAGTTCACCGGCTTCCTGCACTGGGGCGGCAACTACTGGGGGCCCACGCCGTTCCTGAACGTGCAGACGGTGATCAACGACAACCGCACCCTGCTGCCCGCCGGGGATAACGCCATCGTGTATCCGTACCCGGAGAAGAACACGGTGCTCAGCTCGATCCGGCTGGAAGCCATGCGTGAGGGCATCGAGGACTACGAGCTGCTGGCCGCGCTGGGGAAGGCCGATCCGGCGCGCACACGGGAGCTGGCCCAGGCGGCGATCCCCAACATCAACGATTACGTTCGCGACGCGGCCTCGTTCCGCCGTTTGCAGGCGAAGCTGCTGGGCGTGGGAGAGGCGTTGCCCTCTGTCCTCCCGCCTCGCCCCCCGCCTGGTCCTCCACCGCTGGCCTCGTGGTTCGTCGATTCGCTCACCAAGGTCTTTCCGGATGACCGGCCGGGGCCGGGCCCGGCAGTGTTCGACGCCGCGCGCCGGTCCAACGTGAGCATCCAGCTTGTGCTGCGCGCCCCGCGCACCCTCGGCGACATCTACGTGGACGCGCTGCCGCTGGCCGGCCCGGGCGCGCCCATCGACACCATCCGCGTGCGCTGGGTCGAGTACGTTGTCGTCACCTCGAACACGCCGGGCACGCCGGAGGAAGAGCTCGTGCGCAAGGCGCCGGCGCTCTACCCCGACGCGCTGATGGAGGAGTTCCCCATCACGCTGAGGAAGAACGAGACCCGCTCCATCTGGCTCACCGTCAGCGTGCCCGCGGGGCAGGCGCCCGGAGAATACAAGGGCCGCCTGCGCGTGCGCCAGGGGACGGAAGAGCTGGCGCGAATCCCGTACGCGGTCCGGGTGCATGAGGCGACCGTGCCGGCCAGAATCCCGCTCGCCATCGCCAACCATTTCACTTTCGCCGACGAGCGCATCCGCCAGTTCTACGCCTGCTCGCGCTTCACCGAGGAATGGTGGGAGCTGGTGGCGAACTTCGCCCGCTTCCTGGCCGGCTATCACCAGAACTCGATCGTGGCCGACCCGGTGGGTCTCGCTTCGGCGAAGGTCGAGGGCGGCGAGCTGCGCTACGACTTCGGCAATTTCGAGCGCTTCGTACAGACTTTTCAGGCTGCGGGTGTCTCCGAGTACATCGAGGGTGGAAACCTGCTGACCAGGGAGCGCCGCCCCGGCGCGCCGGTCATGCTGCGCGCATGGGTGGTGGAGGACGGCCGGCCCGCGCAGCGGACGCTGCCCTACGCCGACCCGGCGGCGCAGCGGTTTCTCGCGAGCTGGCTGCCCGCCCTGCATCGACTGCTCGAACAGCGCGGCTGGACGAAGAAGTATCTCCAGGGCGTGCTCGACGAGCCGCGGCCCGGCGAGCATGAAGCCTTCGCCGAAACCGCCGCCGCCGTGCGCCGCCTGATGCCGGGTGTTCGCATGATGGAGCCGGTGGGCGCGAAGCAGGACCTCGGCTTCATGGAGCCGGTCGAGATCTGGTGTCCGCAGCTCGGTTCGTTCGACGAGGAGAGACTCAAAGCCCTGCGCGCGCACGCCGAACGCGGCGGCGAGCTGTGGTTCTACACCGCGCTGACGCCGCGCGGCAAGTACCCGAACCGCTTCATCGACTACTCGCTCGTCAAGGTGCGCCTGCTGCACTGGATGAATTTCCGCTACGGCTTCCGCGGCTTCCTGCACTGGGGCGGCAACTACTGGGGTCCGGAGCCGTTCAAGGACACGCAGCCGGTGATCAACCTGGGGCGGACGTATCTGCCCCCCGGCGACGCCTATATCACTTATCCGAACCGCCTGCGGCGGAGCCTTTACAGCTCGATCCGGCTGGAGCAGATGCGCGAGGGGATCGAGGACTTCGCCCTCCTGGAAGAACTCAAGAAGAAAGACCCGGCGCGCGCCGCGAAGCTCGCCGGCGACGCGGTGGCCTCGTTCACCGAATACGTGCGCGAGCCGAAGCGCTTCCGCGAGATCCAGCGCGCGTTGCTCGAATAGGTGCGTCTATGGCAGGCAGGCTCCACGG
>JBBTDS010000141.1:25411-31778 GCA_038060875.1 Acidobacteriota bacterium
TGCGGGTCTGGGGCCGCGGCCGGCAGTTGAATGGTGAGCCGGTCGCCCTGGCGGCGAAAGGGCAGCTTCTTACCATCGGCGAGCAAAGTCACCTCGCGGACCTTTTGGCTCAGGCCCACTAGGTCCAACTCTCCCTTGGGCCAGTCAAAGACATGGAGGTACACCGTGCCGCCCTTCGCGGTGGTGTTCGGCAGCGGCCCGTAGGTTGTCCCGTAGATGGACTCGCCGTTCACCTTGAGCCAGGCGCCGATCCCCAGCAGGCGCTCCTCGAACTCCGGCTGGATGGTCCCCTCCGGCGTCGGACCGACATTCAACAGGAAGTTGCCGCCCTTGCTGGCGATCTCAACGAGCGCACGGATCAGTTGCGTGACCGACTTGTAGTTGCTGTCGTGCTTGTTGTAGGCCCAGGTACGGTTGATGGTCATGCAAGTTTCCCAGAGCCGGAACTTCTCCGGAGACGGGATGGTCTTCGGGATGACCTGCTCGGGAGTCTGGTAGTCGCCGTCGAGGCCGATGCGGTTGTTGATCAGGCAGGCGGGCTGCAACTCGCGAATCAGCTTGTGAAACCGGCGGCCGTCGTACTTCTGCTGGCCGCCGAGACCGTCGAACCAGAGGATGGCCACGTCCCCGTATCGCGTGAGCAACTCGGTGATCTGGAGCTGCATGTAGTCGAGGTACAGCGGCCATTCCGCCCGCGCGGGCTCGCCGCCCCAGTTCTCGCTCGCCGGCTTCGACGTATCGCGGAAGCCGGGATGGTTCATGTCCGGCGGCGAGTAGTAAAAGCCGAGCGGCATCGCCTCGGCCTTGGCCGCCGCCGCCAATTCCGCCACGATGTCCTTCTTGTACGGCGTGTTGGCGATCTTATAGTTCGTGTAGGCCGAGTCGAACATCGAGAAGCCGTCGTGGTGTTTGGAAGTGAACACCATGTAGCGCTGCCCGGCGGCCTTGGCCAGCCGCACCCAGGCGCGCGCGTCGAACCGCACCGGGTTGAACCGCTGCGGCAGGGCGCGGTAGTCGGTTTCCGAGATCGGCGGGTAGCTCTTGGCGCCCGGGCGCATGATCGGCCAAGAGGCCTCGACGCTGGCCAGCGAATACGGCCCCCAGTGGATGAACATGCCGAACTTGGCCTCGCGGAACCATGCCGTGCGGTCGCCCTCGCGTGCGACCGGGGCCGTGCGGTCGCCCTCGCGGGCGCCCGGGGCGGTGCGGTCCTCGGCCGCCAGCGCGGAGACCGCCGCAAGGAGCAGGAGCAGCTTCTTCATCGACTCAACCTTACCACTACGTAGGGCGTCTCCTTCTCAAGATCGGGATAGATCTTGCCGTTGCCCTGCTTGTCGAAGGCCTCGACGTAATACATCAGGTCCCAGCGGGGATCGACGTCGGCGGCCGGGATCGTCGCCACATACTCATCGTTGCCCGCGGGCGTCATGGGAATGGCCGCGAACTCCTGGTACTGATTGAGACCGCGGTAGCGCAGGCGCACGGCCCCGATGCCGGAGGTATCGGTCGCGGTGGCGCGGATCACCAGCGGCTCGCCGGCACGCGCGGTGGTGATCCTCGCCACCGTCACCGCGGGCGGCTGGTCGTCATTGTAGACCGTGACGCGAGCCGGCGCCGTGCTTGCCCGCCGGCCGGTTTGGTCCTCGGCCTCGATCGTGTAGCTGAGGCCGTCCACCAACGCGGCCGCGGGGATCGGCGCCGTGTAGCGGAACGGGCCCGCCGCCTTCATCGGCGCGGCCCGGCCCGCGCCGTAGACCAGGCGCACTTCGCGCAATGGCGCCGGGCCGTTTACCGTGGCGCGGATGGGAAAGTCACGGCCCGCTCTCGCCCGATGTCGGGGCACGTGCGCGATCGTCGGCCCCACCCGCGTGATTATGAGGTCGTTGACCAGCCAGGTGGCGCCGGTGCCGGAGACGAAGCTGATGCCGAGGCGGTTGTTCACCACCCGCGCCTCCAGCGTCTTCTCGACGCGCTGGCCGGCGGGGACGCGGAAGGGCCCAGTCGTGTGCCGGCCTTCAACTTCGATCCACATCGGCCCGTGATCGCGCGGCGGCTCCGCGGTGTCTTGCATGGTGAACTTCAGCTCGTAGTGGCCGTCGGGCAGGTCCACCAGGAAGGCCGAGTGCACGTACTGCGCCGGCGGCGGGCCCCAGACGTAATCCGGCCCGCGGGCCGTTTTCGGCGCCGGCAGCAGGTAGGCGGCCAGCCAGCCGTGACCCACTTCGCGGTAGGAGTAGCGCGGCGGGCGCGTCTTGGCGCCCACTTTGATGAAGCCCTCTTCCGGCGGGCCTTCGCCGAAATCGAACTTTCTCACCACCTCGCGAAACGGCGGCACGTAACCGTCGCGCTGCCGCTCCAGTTCCGCCAGCCCCTTGCGCAGCGCCGCCAGCTCGTCCTTCCAGTGACCGGTGAGCAGCGGGCCGCGGCCCATAACGAGGTTGTCGTGATAGACGCCGTCAGTCAACTGGACGATCTTCTCCCAGGTGGCGATGGCTCTCTTCTCGTGCTCGATCGCCGCGTCGAGCACCTGCAAATCTCTGGCCTGCTCCCAAAGCGCGTAGTGGAAGCCGGCGTGAATTCGGTCCATGTGGTACAGCGCCAGGTTGGCGTGCACCTTGAGGTCGATCAGCGTGGAGGCGAACTCTTTGTCCGAGCTTTGTCCGGCGCGCGCGGCGTGCTCGAGCACCTGCTTGCCGGTCGCGGCGAACCAGCGGGCGGTCTGCTGCGGCCAGATGCGGGCGTCGCGTTTGTCGTCCAGATACAACCTGGCCGCTTCGGCAATGCCGACGAACTGCGTCGTGTCGCTGGGCGGGGCGTTGACGTACTCGGGAAGGTCGCCCCAGCGCTGCTTCTCGGCCCAGGCGCGGTCGGCGCTGAGGTCCACCAGGTTGTAGGCGTTGATGCGCGGCGGGATGCGCGAGGCCACGGCCAGCGCGCGCTCCAGGTGCGGGGCGGCCTCGGCACCGAAGCGCCGCTGGAACTCCGCCAGCCAGACCCCGGCCGGCGTCTCGGGATTGTACCCGAGCCGCCCGAAGAGCTGGTAGAACTGCCAGTAGCGCTCGAACTCCCAGCGGTAATAGCGGTGCGGCTCCTGGAGCAGGCTGTAGGTCGGCCCGCGGTGGTGCCCCATCTTGAAGGCCAGCGGCTCGCTGACTTCGAAGGCCGCCGGGCCGTAAAGGTCGGTCGTGCCGGCGAAGCGCCTCACCCACTCCGGGTCGCCCCACAGCAGGACGCGCGTAGTGCCGAAGTTCCACAGGCGCCACAGCATGTCGTAGCGCTTGGGGTAGCGCAGCAGGTCGGCGTAGCTGTGGCGGCGGGTGTACTGGTCGCGCCACTCGACGTGCGTCGGATGGAAGGGCAGGCCCATCTGCTCGCCCCAGTACTTGGTGGCCAGCCGCACCGGCAGCTTGTGCGTCAGCGCCGCCTCGATCATGTCGTCGTTGAAGCCCTTGACGCGCATGTCGATCTTCGGCCGCTGTCCGCTCTGCTCGATGGTCTCGAAGATGGCGTTCCAGAAGGGGATCTGCTGCGGCAGTTCCAGCGACGACTCCACGTGCACGCGGAACTGGATGCGGTCGATGCCGGGCACGAGCGCCAGGAACTTCTTCAGCGCCGCGCGGGAGTAAGGGATGAGGTTGTCGTCGGTCAGCCCGTGCACCAGTCCCGGCGTCTCCTGCCTGGAGCGATAGATGTGCGTCCAGAGCGCCAGCGTGAACTCCATGCCGCGCTCGTGCGTCATGCGGATCACGCGGACGAGCGCCTCCAGGTTGCGCGCCTGTTGCTCCTTGGCGATCCCGGCTACGCGGATGCCGGGGAAGCCGTCGGTGTCGAACATGAACGGGTACGGGGGCTCCATGTAACCGGCCGAGCTGTAGCCGAGCATCAGCACGAAGTTGTTGAAGCGGTTGCCCGCCAGCATGTCCAGGTACTGCGCCCAGTATTCTTCCGAGAAGAAGTAGCTCTCGAACTCGGCCTGGTTCATGACGATCTTGGAGAGCCCGCGCTCCTTGACGAACGGCTTCTCCGAGACCTCGCGGACCGCTTCCAGCGGATCGCCGCCGGCGGGCGCCAGCCGGATCTGCCGGGCCGCCTCCATCGCGGCATACATCAGCGCGCGGTCGTCGTAGCCGCACAGCAGCAGCACCTTCTTCTTGTTCCACTCGATCCGCTTGATCAGCAGAGCTTCGGGCTCGGCCGGCAGGGGATAGTCGCCCAGCCGGCGCACGTTGTCTGAACCCGGCCGCGCATACACGATTACTTCAGGGCCGGTGGCCTTGCGCAGATCGGCCCGGCGCTCCAGCCGCACGCCCGCGGCCTCCAACGCCCCGGTCAGGCTCTTGAGTCCGTGCAGCGCCGGCGCGCCGAGCCCGGGATCGACCACCAGGGAAATGACGCGGGCAGGCGCAGCAGCCGCCGCTAAAGACAGGGCAAGCAGAAGGCAGAGCGTTCGCATCGTTCTGCCAGCCTACCGCGGCGCGGCCGCGGTGTCCACCAGGAAAAACGCGGGCTGGCCGTAGTCCTGGCCGCGGGCAGTGACTCCGATCGGCACGACCGAGCGCCCGGGCGCGCGCACCCGGAAGCGCAGCGCCTGCGCCGCGGTTGATTTCGCCGGCGCCGTCAGCTCGCCCGATGCCGGCTGCACCTCCACCCCCGGCGTCTCGCTCACCCGCCAGGCCGCTCGCAGTGGTTCGTCGAACGGGTTCGCAACGCGAAACTCAACCTGCCCCTGCGGGGCGGTCGAAATCAGAGGGTAAACGCTGAAGACGTGCGGGTTGAAATCGAACAGGTGCTGGCCGCTCGGCGAGAGGGAATCGAGCACGCGGGCCGTGCGTTCGCCCCACTCGATGCGCGCGTTCCATTCCGCCGCCGCGAAGGCAAAGGGCTTGGCGTGTTCGGCCAGCACCCACTCGGGCCGGATGGCCAGCATCAGCCGCGCCGAAGCGCTGTGATACAGCGGGAAGCCGCGATTCAGCCCGCTCCAGCCGCCGGTGGCCTTGGCGATGTCCCAGCCGCCTACCGGATAGAAGCTGTCGCCGGAGAAGACCGCGCGATGGCCGTCCACCGTGGTTTCCAGGAACGAGTGGAACCAGGTTTGTCCCGGCGCGTGAAAGGCGCGGAACCGGTAGCCCTTCCACTCGAACTGCTCGCCGTCGCGCAGGATCCGGTCCGGCTTGATGCCGTCGAAGTTGGCGTAAGGATGCCAGTACGCGCCGGGGTGCTCCAGCAGGTCCGCCAGCGGCGCGACCGCCAGCACCTGGAAGCCGTGCAGCCGTTTCAGCGCGGGGATCTCGCCGAGGTGGTCGGCGTGCAGGTGCGAAACAAAGAGGTAGTCCACGCGCCGCGCCCCGATGCGTTCCAGCACCGGCTTCCACAGCGCTGGCGGCAGGCGGTTATCGACCGCGAAGCAGGCGCCGTCGTCCGCCAGCAGGAAGTAGTTGTTGTCGGCCAGCCACAGGTGGCGGCTGAGCCGCTCCACCTTCACCGTTCCCTTCCCGCGCGGCGCCTCAAACGATTCCAGGCGCGGTAACTCCCGCGAGGGCGGGAGCGGCGGCGTCCGGGTCAGCGCGAACAGCTCGAAGCTCTTCAGCCTGGCGGCCTCCCAGAGGCGGCCGGCCGTTATCAGCAGCGTTTCCTCCACCCCCTCGCGCATCACCTCGCCATGCGAGGGGGCGAGCATCTCGGGCCGCTGCTCTCTCAGTTTCAATAGCGATTGAAACGCGGCCTCCTGACCGGTCCCGCGCCAGTGGTCCCAGTCCAACTGAAAGCCCTGCCAGACCTTGCCACGGGCGAAGATGGCGTCGCCGGTGAACGCCACCTTGCGGCCGTGAACGTTCGCCAGGTAGGCGACGTGATCGTTGGTGTGACCGGGCGTCGCCAGCGCCCGCAGCGGCGCCACCGGGTTCTTCAGCTCCGCGCCGTCCAAGACCTCGGCGCGCACCGCGTCGGTCTCGCGCGCGGCCACCGAATAGATGAAGCGGCTGGCGCGGACCGGGAAAAACTCGCTCCAGTAACGGCGAATCGAGGCGCTGGTGTAGCCGAAGCGATCCGGGTCGAGCCCTGGAGCATAGATGGGCACTCCCCGTTCGACGGCCCGTGCGAAGCCGTGCCACTGGTCGCGGTCGCGATGGGTGAGGTAGATGGCCTCCACCTGCCGAATGCCCGCCGCCGGCAGGGCATCGAAGACGCCGCCGCCGCCGAGGTCGATCAGGATGGCGCGCGGGCCGTTGCGGACCACATAGACGTTGGCCGCGTCGCGGTGGAGCCAGAGGTCTTGGGCGATCGGCTCAAGCTGCGCGCCGGCGGCCGCGCAGGCAAGCCACAGGCACGATACAATTCTTCCCATGCCAGGCATCGGGTCTAACTTAGC
>JBBTDS010000142.1:0-5519 GCA_038060875.1 Acidobacteriota bacterium
CCGTCCGTCACCGGCGCGGACGCGGTGGCCGCGTTGCGGATCAGCCTGGCGGCCACGACCTCTTTGCGGGAGCATCGGTTCCCCTTGCTTCCCGCTGGATCAGGTAAGAACACTGGCGGTCCCCAGCCAGCAGGTGACGGACTCGCGTTACGTTCGCCCCGACAAGGTCGCGTATCAGACAGAGCTCCTCTTCACACGTGGCGGGGAAGCGCTTGGCCACCCGGGGAAGAGCGCAATTGTGCTCCGTCAGCAAGAAGGAGCCTCGCCCCATCTTCGACACCTCTGCCATGTAGCCGCACTCTGTCAGGATCGCCGCCACCTCGCGGAGCCGCTGCTCCAGACTCTTGCTTTTCATCCGCGGCATGCAACGTGCGGCCATCTCCTTGCGGCGGTGCCGAAAAACCTGAGAGATCTTGGCCTCGCCGTCTAGAGCGCGCAGGCTCGAGAGCAGGTCGCAGGTAAGCCCCTCGTAGTCCCTTGGGAACTCGGCGTCCCCCAATTCGGTGAGCGAATGCAGCGTGGTAGGGCGGCCCTTGGGCCGCCGCTCCGTTTTTACTTGAATGAGGGCAGCGGCGCGAAGCTCTAACAGGTGCCGGCGAACCGCCATGGTAGTAAGGCCGCAGGCCGCGGCTAGCGCCTTGGCGTCAACGGCTCCCTTCGTTTTCAGGAAGCGCAGGATGTCAGCCTTGGTAGATTGCTCCGATTCCGTCATAGCTGTCCGCTCTCGACGGCCGGCCTCAGCCTTCCGGGGGCGCCGGCGAGTTCCCTCCCTCTGGAAGCGTACACGCGTCAGGCGGATTTGTCAATATAAAAGTTTCTAAACATTTATGTTGACAAATATTATAAAACTGAGTACCATTTAGCGTGGGAGGCCTCCGGCGCCGGAGGACCGGGCTGCGGGCCTTTTCGCTGAGACGACCCTGAGGCTCCTGACTGCCGGATGCGGGAAGGAGCGCCGCAGCAGCAGTTTCCGCCGTATGAAAGGAGGGGCGCAAAGTGGCCTACGTAATTGCCGAGCCGTGCATCGGGGTGAAGGACACGGCCTGCGTGGACGCCTGCCCGGTGGATTGTATTCATCCGAAGAAGGATGAAGCCGATTTTCCCAATGTCACCCAACTCTATATCGACCCGGTGGAGTGCATCGATTGCGGGGCTTGTGTGCCAGTCTGTCCGGTCTCGGCCATCTTTGTGCTGGATGACCTGCCGGAAAAATGGGCCGGCTTTGCGCAAACAAATGCGCAGCACTTTGGAAAGTAAGGACCAGCTCGATCGACCCGAAGATCGGCTATCGCATGGCTCTCCCGAGCGGGTCCCCGGTGCGCTTGCTCGGAAGATGGCGGAAGCCGCGCTGGAGAAAGGCATCTGGCCGTCCCAGGAATCCCTCGCCGGCGCGCTTTGCCGGGAGCTGCTGTCCTTCGGAGTCAGGTACCACGTCCGGACCGTCAAGCGCCAGATTTCCGGACAGATCGCCACCGTTCCCCCTGAGGTCCTGACCGCGCTCGCCAAGGTCTTGTTTAACGGCAACGGTCGGGCCTGCGGGGATGAGATTCTGCGATTATGCGGCTCCCGCCAACCGGACGCGGCCGTCGCGCCAGACTATGTGCTGAGCCAGAAGGTGCTGCCGCTCGTCCGGCTGTGGTTGCACCTCAATCCGCATGTTTCCAAACGGGCGCTGGCCATCCGCCTGCAACGCAACCTACGAGCGCGCCGGGTCTCGTACACGCTGGGCGCCCTGGAGGCCATTCTGGCCGGGAAGAATCGACTGCTCATAAAAGCGATTATTCAAGAGAAGCTGCTGACATATCTCCGGGAGTTCGGCATCCACTCCCGAGTCGAGGCCGAAGAACGAATCCGCACCGGCGCGGAAGTCATCCGCCGATCGCTTGCCGAGCGCCAACTGGTTCCCAGCCGCCGATTCCATGAGCTCAGTTCGCTGTGGCTGTGGGCACATCGCCAAGCGTCGGCGCGGGACCTGGCCGGCGCGCTGCAACAGAAGTTGCTACAACGCGGCGTCCGAATGAACCTTGACTATGTCCAGCACGCGGTGGCCGGAAGATCACGTCAAGTCCGTCGCCTGTTGGAGGCGGCTCTGGGGGAATTGCTCCAGGAGGTCTTTCCGCCGCCTGACGATTTGGACAGAGCGCTTGCCAGAACCTGGAGGGACAGGTTGAGGCATAAAGAGGACATGGACTGGGTGAAAACCGAACCGCTTATTGCGCTGGCTAACAACTGGCTGGAGCAGCATCCAGGCATGAGCTTGCGGCAGCTAGCTGTACGTCTAGCCGCCAGGATCCAGCACATGGGCTACTCCAGAAGCCAGCACACGCTTCAGCCCATCCTCGGAGGCTGGAAGAAGAGAACCCGCCGGTTCGTCTACCGCGCCATGCTGATCGAGTACGACCGCAGCATGAAATGCCTGACGAGATCATGCGTCTTCCCGGCTGTGCAGGATGGGTTGTGTCGAGTTTGCCTGTTGCGGAAGTACGACACGATGCATTTCAGGGGCGTCTCAGCACTGGGAGGTGAATTATGCCGCGTTTCGCCAAGATAGCCGGGTCCGATGACATTCAACCGGGCCAAGGCCGGATGTTCGAGGTTGGTGGCAAGAAGATAGGCCTCTTCAATGTCGACGGAAGCTTCTACGCCATCGACGACGCTTGCGCCCATCGTGGTGGCCCACGTTGCGAAACACGGCGCCCAAGACTGCTCTGCTGGCCGACGGGAGTGTGGCCATCGCAACTCCGCTGGCCGCTCCATTGCAGGTACCAGAAACGGCCGAGCCTCCTGGGGCCGGCAAGCATCGGCAGGAGGTGCGGGTGACCGGCACGAGGCCATATCCGGTGCTCTTGAGCGTCCTACAGGCGGAGGCCGGGGCCCGGTCGGGCCCTGCGCCCAGGCCGCTGTGGCTCAAGACCCGGCTTCCGGGAGGGCCGAATTATCTCCGCCTCAAGGCTTTGGTGAAGGAACTCCGTCTCCACACCGTGTGCGAGGAGGCCCGTTGCCCCAACATCGGAGAGTGCTGGGGAGCGGGAACGCTCACCTTCATGATCCTGGGGCGAGTGTGCACCCGCAACTGCGGTTTCTGCGCCGTCACCTTTGGCAAGCCGCCGGCATGCGATCCCGAGGAGCCCGACCGGGTGGCGAATGCGCTTGGCCGACTGGCGCTGACGCACGTAGTAGTGACTTCCGTCGCCAGAGACGACCTGCCCGATGGCGGGGCGGAGATCTTTGCCGAAACGATTCGTAGGATCCGGGAGCACGATCCAAAAGTCGGCATCGAGGTGCTGATCCCGGACTTCAGGGGCTCACGCTATTCCCTCGCTGCGGTGATCGGCGCCAAGCCTGACGTCTTGAATCACAACATAGAAACCATCGCCAGGCTTCAAACGGTAGTTCGGCCTTCGGCCCGTTATGAGCGATCCCTATTGGTTCTCCGGATGGCCAAGGAGCTGGCAGGGGGCGTCATCACCAAGTCCGGCATGATGCTCGGTCTCGGGGAGGACTGGGCGGAGATCATCCAAACAATGGCCGACTTGAGAAGAGTGGAGTGCGACATCCTGACCGTCGGCCAGTACCTGCGGCCATCGCCACAACACCTTCCCCTCATGAAGTACTATGCGCCCGACGAGTTCGCCGAGCTGAAGCGGATCGGACTCGGGATGGGTTTCCGCCACGTGGAAGCCGGGCCCCTGGTACGCAGCTCATACCATGCCGAACGGCACGTGCCTCACTAGCCCTGGTGGGGGAGTCATTGATGGAAGAAAAGAAGAAATCCAGGGCTGAGATAGTAAAGGAGAACAGCCAGGGTCTCCGCGGGGCAATTGCCACGGAGCTTGGCGAGGGTTCCCGTCACTTCACCTCGGAGAATGCGCAATTACTCAAATTCCACGGCATCTACCAACAGGACGACCGGGACCTGCGCGCTCACCTGCGCGCGGAGGGAAAGGATCGAAAGTACTTCTTCATGATCCGGACGAAGAACCCGGGAGGCGGGGAGCTGAGCCCTGAGCAGTGGGAGATCCTCAATCGCGTCTCCGGGCAATACGCCAACGGAACCCTGCGGATCACCGCCCGGCAGGACATTCAGTTTCACGGCGTTGGTAAGGAGAATCTCAAGGGGGCGATAGCCCTTCTCAACTCGGAGCTCATTTCGACCTACGGCGCCTGCGGCGATGGCAACCGCAACACCATGGCCTGCCCCGTTGCCAACATCCGCAAGGGGTCGGTGTTCGACGGCCAAGCCGTGGCTTGTGAGATCACGAAGCACCTTGGCTTCAAGTCCCGGGCCTACTACGAAATCTGGCTGGATGGCGAGAAGATAACCACTGACGAGCCAGAGACAATCTACGGCGGCGCGTACCTGCCCCGAAAATTGAAAATCGGGGTCGCCTACCCCGACGATAACTGCATTGACGTATACACCCATGACATCGGCATCGTCCCCGTTCTGGATGCCACACGGGTCGAGGGCTTCACCGTCCTGATCGGCGGAGGCATGGGGAGCACCCACGGCAAGAAGGAGACCTTTCCACGGCTAGGTGAACCCCTGGGTTTTGTTTTCACGGACGGGCTGCTGGAGGTGGTGACCCGGATCGTCGAGTTTCAGCGGGACCACGGAAACCGCGGCGACCGATCCCGCGCGCGGCTGAAGTACGTTGTCGAGGATTGGGGCATTGAACGGGTCAGGGCAGAGATCGAGGCAAGACTGGGTTGGAAACTCGCGGCCGCACGTCCGGTTTGCTTCCCTCCCGGAGAACTACACCTGGGCTGGCATCGGCAAAACGAGCCGGGGCGCTGGTACGTAGGCATCTTCGTTGAAAACGGCCGGATCAAGGACACGGAGGGATGCCGGATGCTTACGGGTCTGCGAGAAATTGTGTGCCGCTTCGGACCCGCCGTCCGTCTGACACCATCGCAGGACCTGATCCTCAGTGGGATCCCGGAGGAGAAGGTCGAACTGGTCCGGGGAGCGCTGAAAGACTACCGGATTCCCACGGAGAAGCAAGTTTCCAATCTCCGCCGTCATGCGCTGGCTTGCCCGGCCCTGCCGACGTGCGGCCTGGCCATCACGGAGGCTGAGCGGCGTCTCCCCTATCTCATCGATGCGTTGGAGGGGCTCGGCTATGGCAACGAAGAGATCAGCATCCGGATGAGCGGCTGTCCCAACTCTTGCTCGCGTCCTCCGACGGCCGAGATCGGCCTGATTGGTCGCTTCAAAAACAAGTACAACATCTACGTCGGTGGAAGCCCTCAAGGGGCGCGTCTCGCCCAGCTCTACGCCGAAGCCGCCGAACCCCCGGATCTTATACGCGAAATTGCTCGACTCATTGATGTCTATCGCGTCCATAGGCAACCGCAAGAGCATTTTGGTGATTTTTGCCATCGGATAGGCATCGCCAGACTGCACGAGCTTGCGGAGAACCAACACGGCGCCCGGGAGGAAATCTTGCGCAAGCTCTTCTGGTCCCCTACCGACGAGGAGATGGAGGAAGCCCATGCCCCGGTATCGTGACAGTCCC
>JBBTDS010000142.1:5619-9535 GCA_038060875.1 Acidobacteriota bacterium
GCGTGCGCGCAAGCCAACATGGACCTGGGGGATTTGGATCCTCGGATCGGCCGCGCGATTATGGAAGCGGCGACGGAGGTCATCGAAGGCCGATGGGATCGAGAGTTCGTGGTCGACATCTTCCAGACTGGGAGCGGCACCTCGACCAACATGAACGCCAACGAGGTGATTGCCAACAGGGCCGCCGAGATCCTCGGCGTAGCCCGCGGCAACAAAGTCGTCCACTCGATCGACCACGTCAATATGTCACAGTCGTCCAACGACGTGATTCCCACGGCGATCCATATTGCCGCGGCCACTGGTATCACGGAGGAGCTCATCCCAGCCTTACAGCACCTCCATCAAGCGTTGACCGGGAAGGCCGCGGCGTTCGAGCCGATCCTGAAGTCGGGCCGGACCCACCTCATGGATGCTATCCCGGTCAGCCTCGGCCAGGAGTTCAGCGGCTACGCTGAGCAAATTACAAAAGGACTCGATCGCGCCGCTCACGGCCGTGACGCTTTGCTTGAGCTGGCCCTCGGCGGAACGGCCGTCGGAACCGGGCATAACCGCCGCCCATGTTTCCCGGGTAAGGCGATCGCCCACTTGGCCCAGGACACCGGACTTTCATTCCGGGAAGCCAGGAATCACTTCGAGGCGCAGGGCGCCCGTGATGGTTGCGTTGAGGCCTCCGGAGAGCTGAAAACGATCGCGTGCAGCCTTATGAAGATCGCTAACGATATACGCTGGATGGCCTCGGGGCCGCGCACGGGCCTGGCCGAAGTTGACTTGCCTGCCATCCAGCCCGGCAGTTCGATGATGCCGGGAAAAGTAAACCCGGTCATTTGCGAGGTCGTAACCATGGTTGCGGCGCAGGTGATTGGGTACGACACAACCATCGCCTTCTGTGGAATGAGCGGCAACTTTGAACTGAACGCGATGATGCCGGTGATGGCCTATGACCTGCTGGAGTCGATCCGGCTTCTCTCCTCGGTCAGCCGCGTCTTCGCTGACCGATGCGTCGACGGCATCACGGCTCACATCGCGCAGTGTGAAGAGACCGTCGAGCGCAATCTGTCGATATGCACGGCGCTGGCCCCGCGGATTGGATATGACAAGGCGGCAGCGATCTCCAAGGAAGCCTACGCAACCGGACGCACCATTAGGGAGGTAGCGCGGCAATGGAATGTCCTGCCAGACGAGGAGATTAATGCCCTGCTCGATTTTCTGAAGATGACGCGGCCCGGCATTCCCAGTCGGAGCGGGTAGAGACACTAACCCGCGTCGGCGGAGATCGCTGGTTTTTGAAGTTCTGCCGGAGCAGGTGGAGGAATTTGTGGATGGCGTAGACGACGGCATGGAGCTTGCTGATCGCACCGACATCGTTATCGTCGGCGGCGGCTTCGGGGCGATGAACGCCGCCATGGCCCTAGATCGCCAGCTTGAGCGCGGCCTGAGGGCCGAGGTAACCCTCATTAGCCGCAACAATTTCTTTCTCTTCACCCCCCTCCTGGCGGAGGTCGCCGCCTCTCTCGTGGAGCCCCGGCACGCAGTGAATCCGATCCGCCGGATGCTCAGCCGGGTCCAGTTCATCGAGGGGACGGTCCAGGGGTTGGACCCGGTCGCGCGGACAGTGCGATTTGTAGACGAGAACGGCCGTTCTCGGTTGCTCTCCTACGAGCACTGCGTGCTCGGCCCCGGGGGCGTCACCGAGTTCTTCGGGATCCAGGGCCTGGCAGAGAACGCGCTGACTCTCAAGACCCTGGGGGACGCCGTCCGCATTCGGAATCGCATCATCGACCTGCTGGAGCGAGCAGCGCTTCTCCCGAAGCACGAGCGCCATCGCCTCCTGACCTTGGTTGTGGTCGGCGGCGGGCTGAACGGGATTGAGGTCGTAGGCGAACTTCATGACTTCATACTGAAGGCGTTAGAGGACTATCCGTCGATCGACGCCGGGGAGATCCGCATGGTGCTCATCGAGATGCTCGATGGGGTGGCTCAGGAACTGCCGCCTGAGCTTGGCATTTATGCGCAGCGGAACCTCGAGAGCCGGGGGATCGAGATCTGGCTCCGTGCGCGCGTCACGGCGTACGAGTCCCATTGCCTGCGGGTCCACGACGGGCGCCAACTCGAAACCGAAACGGTCATTTGGACTGCGGGCGTCCGGCCTTCGCCTTTGATCCGGACGATCGCGGTTCAGCGGCCGCCAGGCGGCGACCACCGGCTCCCCGTAAACGGGTATCTTCAGGTGCGGGGCTATGGGACGCTGTGGGCCGTCGGCGATTGCGCTCTGGTACCAGAACCTGGTGGGGGCTACCAGCCGCCCACGGCGCAGCATGCGGTTCGCCAGGGGCGGCATGTGGCCCGCAACCTCGTGGCGTCGCTCACCGGCCAGAATTTGGAACCTCACGATTACCGCGGGATCGGTATGCTGGCAACGCTGGGACGCCACCGAGGGGTGGGCCAGGTGATGGGTGTGAGGCTCACGGGGTCCCTGGCCTGGTTCGCTTGGCGGACGTACTACCTGTTCGCACTCCCGAGGTGGGAAAGGCGGTTCCGTGTGGCTTTCGACTGGTTCCTTGACCTTTTGTTCCCTCCGGACATCGTCGAGCTCAAGGTGGAACCCCTTCAGACCGGCCGGGAGGAGCTGACTGCGGAATCGAGTAATCAGACCGTTAGTGCGAAGCGTGCCAGTGGAGGCCGCTAGAGGGGGCGGCCTGAGGGAAGATCAAAGCGAGCCAGGTCTACATATATACGCGGCGCACGAATTGACTGCGCAACCGTTCCCTGACGGTCGCGGCTCAGCAACGCTGCCGAGCCGCGCGCGTAACAGCGCTAGAATGTTGTTGTGGCTGCGCAACGTTCTTCCGCGCCAGCACCACAGCAGAGACGCCTTGCGGCATATTTGGATTGGCTGGCGCACGCCGCAGGGCATGCGGACCGCATCACGCCCTTGCACAACTACTGTACCGGCTTGTTGCTGGACGGTTAGCGCAAGAGCGTCGCACCGATGGCGGCGCGGTTGCCCCCCGATGATGTGCCGCGCACGCACGAGTCCCTGCGTCACTTCGTGGCTCAGTCCCCGTGGAGCGATGAGAAGATGCTGCGACAGGTCCGGAGCCGCGTGCTGCCGGCGATGCAGAAGACCGGACCGGTCATGGCCTGGATCGTGGATGAGACCGGATTCGTCAAGAGCGGGACGCATTCGGTGGGGGTGGCGAGACAGTACTGCGGCCGGGTGGGCAAGAGGGCGAACTGCCAGATCGCACGCCGTCTGGCACAAGAACTCCCTGGCTGTCAAGTGTGCTGCGCCCGGCGTCTTTGAGTTATGACACAGTAGAAGTAAGGGAGCGGTCTCTTGAAGGAGCGTGCTTACATGAAAAGTCGCCTGAACGTCGGAGTGATTGGGTTGGGAAGGATGGGCCGGGTCTATGCGGAGGGCCTGGCGCATCGCGTCCCCAACGCGCGGCTGGTGGCGGTGGCGGACAAACGGGCGGAATTGGCCGAGTCCTTCGCCGGGGACTACGGTGTTCCCAAGTGGTACACAAGCCAGCAGGACCTGATAGACGACAAAGAGATCGACGCGGTGGCCGTCATCAGCTCCACCAGCACGCACGGGGAAGTTGTCATCGCTGCCGCCAGCGGCGGAAAGGCGATCTTCTGCGAGAAGCCGATCTCGCTCTCGCTGGCCGAAGCCCGCGACATGCTCGGGGTGGTCGAGAGCACGGGCGTCTTCTTCCAGATGGGCTTCCAGCGCCGCTTTGACGCCGGCTACGTGGCGGCGAAGCAGAAGGTCGAGGCGGGCGTCATCGGCGCCCCGGTGCTGCTCACATCGACGTCGCGGGATCCGTTTCGCCCGCCGCTGGAGTTCTGCGACCCGAACGTCAGCGGCGGGTTGATTGCCGACATGGGCGCTCATGACTTCGACGTGGCCCGG
>JBBTDS010000143.1:0-5881 GCA_038060875.1 Acidobacteriota bacterium
CATTGCAGGGGTGCATGACGTTTTGAAGAACGAACTGGCGGCGGGTGTGATGCCGCCGAAGTACTTCGGAACCAATGCGTGGAAGAGACCACCCATCTGGGCCATCGTCACGCCGCCGTGACCGCTACTGACGGATCGGGGATGGCATTCCCCTATTGCCTATCGGGATTTGTATGATACAATCGTACATTACCTGGAGCCCATGGATTCGCACTCTCGCAGCATTGCCAAGGCCGTCAGCTACCGCCTGCTGGGGACCGCCTCCACCATGCTGATCTTCTTCCTGTTCAGCCAGGACCTGAAGCTCTCGCTGGGAGCCGGCGCCCTGGACATGCTGGTGAAAATCGCGATGTACTGGGCCCACGAGCGCGTCTGGAACCGAGTCCCCTTCGTCCGCCAGGTGCGGAGGGCAGCTTTTTGGGGCCGCATGTCGATCACGTCGATCAAGATGGAGGGATAACCCGAATGGATACGCATTCCAGGTCGTGGGCTAAGTCGTTCTCCTGGAGAATTATCGGGGTCGTGATTCTTGGGGCCATCACGTACTCGATAACCCGGAGTTGGGAGCAGACGGGTACTATCACCGCGGTCTTCCATGTCATCCGTGTGATCCTCTACTACTGGCACGAGAGGCTTTGGGAGAAGGTCTCCTGGGGCAAGCTCAAACATCCGCTGGCCTGCCTGCACGTCAGGAAGGATCTCACGCCAGAGGATTACGAGGTCATTCGAAGCCTTCTGGACCAGCACCGGTACAGCGCGAAGGAGCCGGAGTACCAGATCTAAGTCGGGTTGCGGCACGGGGAAGGATTTGGACGTTGTGGCTTCGAGAGTCTAGGTCGTGAACAGGCAAGCCCGACGACCGGCAGCGGCCGCAGTTCGCTCGTCTCACCAGCGGAGGCTGGATGCCGTTGCTGGCATCGAGAAGGCGTCGAGGACGCTGCTTGTGCTCTCGGCGCACCGAGATTCGCCGAGTCTCGTCGAGCGGGCGATCGACCTGACGCTTGAAGTCGGGCCGCTGGCCCCTTTCCCAGTGTCTGAATCGCAAGGCCGCCAGGAGCGGCCGGAGTACGAGATCTGAAGACGCCGCTGCTATACACTGGGATGAGTGTTCCACCTGCTCGAAAAGCGCGTCCAGGACGCCGTTTCTCTGCACGTCCGCAATCGCTACGGCTTCGAGAGCCCGGTTGTCGTCGAGCAGCCGCGGCAGGCCGGGTTCGGCGAGATCGCGCTGCCGGTCGCCTTTCAACTGGCGAAGCTGCTGAAGCGCGCGCCGCGGGCGATCGCCGCGGAGATCGCCGCTGAGCTCGGCGCGATCGAGGGCGTCGCGGCGCTGGAGGTGGCCGGCAACGGATATATCAACGTGCGGTTTGACCGCGGGGGGTATGGGTACGGGCTGTTGCGCGAGGGAGACAGGCCGGGAGGCCTATCCTACCCGGAGAAGATCATAGTCGAGCACACCAACATCAACCCCAACAAGGCGGCCCATATCGGCCACTTGCGCAACGCGGTGCTGGGCGACACCTTCGTGCGCATGCTGCGGGCGCGCGGCCGCCGCGTCGAGGCGCAGAACTACATCGACAACACCGGCGTGCAGGTCGCCGACGTCGTCGCCGGCTTCGAGCACCTGGAAAAGAAGACGCCCGCCGAGGTCACCGCGCTGGCCGCGGCGCCGAAGTTCGACTACCTCTGCTGGGACCTCTACGCCCGTGTCTCGGCCTACTACCACGAGCGTCCGCACGCGCTCGCCTGGCGCGAGCGGGCGCTGCACGCCATCGAAGCGGGCGAAGGCGCGGCGGCCGAGATGGCCCACGTCGTCGCCGACGCCGTCGTCCAGGCGCACCTCGACACCATGTGGCGGCTCGGCATCGCCTACGACGTGCTGCCGCGCGAGAGCGAGATCCTGCACCTGAAGTTCTGGGCGGCCGCCTTCGACCTGCTCCGCGAGCGCAAGGCGATCTACCTGGAAACCGAAGGCAAGAACGCCGGCTGCTGGGTCATGCCGGGCGCCGCCTTCTCCGGCGACGAGGAGTCGGAGGACAGCAAGGTCATTGTGCGCTCGAACGGCACCGTGACCTACGTCGGCAAGGACATCGCCTACCAGCTCTGGAAATTCGGCCTGCTGGGCAAGGATTTCCACTACCGCCCGCTGCGCCAGTACCCGGACGGCCACACACTGTGGGTGACGACCGACGAGCCTGCCGGCGGCGCCGCCCCGGAGTTCGGCCGCGCCACCAGCGTCTACAACGTCATCGATTCGCGCCAGTCCTATCTCCAGGACGTGGTGGTCGCCGGGCTGCGGGTGCTCGGCTACGAGCAGCAGGCCGGGCGCTCGGTTCACTTCTCCTACGAAGTGGTCGCGCTCTCGCCGCGCTGCTGCGCCGAGCTGGGCATCGAGCTCTCGGAAGAGGACCGCCGCCGGCCCTACATCGAAGTCGCCGGCCGCAAGGGCCTCGGCGTGAAGGCCGACGACCTGATCGACAAGCTCATCGACGAGGCCCTGCGCGAGGTCGCCTCGCGCCATCCCGAGGACCCGCCCGAGAAGCAGCGCCGCGTCGCCACCCGGATCGCCGTCGGCGCGCTGCGCTATTTCCTGCTCAAGTACACGCGTAACGCGGTCATCGCGTTCGATTTCCAGGAGGCGCTGAGCTTCGAGGGGGAGACCGGACCCTACGTGCAGTACGCCGCCGTCCGCGCCCGCAGCATCTTCCGCAAGCTGGCCGAGCGCGGCGAGAGCGTGCCCGAATTCGCGCGCGAGCTTGACCAGCAGGCCATTGGACGCCAGCTTCTGTCGGAGGACTTCTGGCAACTGCTGCTGGCCGCCTCCAAGGCCGACGCGGCCATCGAACGCGCGGTCGCCTCCGGCGAGCCCGCTCACGTGGCCAAGTACGCCTTCCAGCTCGCCCAGGCGTTCAACAATTTCTACCACTCGTACCCGATCCTCACCGAGGAGCGGCGCGAGAAGAAGGTTTTCCTGTTGTGGATGACGGATTACTTCCGCGCGCAGCTTGAGCGCACGCTGGGCATCCTGGGCATCGACGTGCCCGAGTACATGTGAGGACCTACTTCCTCTCCGTCACCCGCCGGAACACTCGCAGCAGGTTGCCGCCGAGGAACTTGCGGATGCGCTGCTCCGAGTAGCCTCGGCGCAGCATCGCGCCGGTGATCATGGCCAGGTCGCGGATGTCGCGCATGCCGCGCGAGAGCGTCGGGCCTCCGTCGAAGTCGGTGCCCAGCGCGACGTGGTCTTCGCCCACCAGTTGAATCGCCCGGTCCACCACGTTCACCCACTCATCGACCGTGAACACGAGTTCCTGCGGCGCGACCAGCCCCACCATCGGGAACTGCGGCGCCGCCAGCTTGTCGATCTCGTCGATGGCCAGCCGCGCCTCCCGCTTGCCGATCGCGCTCGTGTCCCAGAACGCCCGCCCCCGCTGCTTGGTGCGCCACTCGAACAGCTTCCGGTTGTGGAACTCGTTGCCGATCTGGAAGCCGATCACGCCGCCCTTGGCGGCCAGCTTCTTCACAAGATGATCGGGCATGTTGCGAGGGATGTCGTTGAAGCTGCGCAGGCCGTGATGGGTGGCCACGATGGGGTCGGCGCTCACCTCCAGCGCCTGCTCGATCGTCTGGTCCGAGGCGTGCGAGACGTTGATCAGCATCCCCAGCCGGTTCATCTCGCGGATCACCGCGCGCCCGCGCTCGTTCAGCCCGTTCCACTTCGCCGGCGCGCAGCAGGAGTCGGCGAAGTTGTTCGCCCAGTTGTGCGCCGGAAGCTGCGCGCAGCGCAGCCCCATGCGATGAAGGATTCGCAGCACGCCCAGGTCGCCGTCCAGGTCGAAGCCGCCCTCCAGGTCGAGCACCGCCGCCAGCTTGCCCCGCCGGTTGATGCGCTCGATGTCGGAGGCCGTCAGCGCGATCTCGATCGCCGCCTGATTACTCTCGATCTGCCTCAGCGCGAGGTCGAGCAGCCGCAGCACCTGCCTGGTTTCGAACCGCTGCGGGTAATACTCCTCGCTTACGAACAGGCTGAACATGAACGCATCCACCCCGCCTTCGCGAATGCGGGGCAGATCGACGTGGCCGTCAACGACGCGCTGGCCGATGTCGCCGCCATGGTAAAGCTGGCGGTTGATCATGTGGATGTGGCCATCGAAAACGAACGCATCCTGGTGGAGCTTTTGGGCGCGCTCGGAGACCTGCGCGCCGAGGCTGATCCCGGCGAGCAGGCAGCACAGGGTGCGGCTCATTTGGCCTCCAGCGGCGGCGCCGGCCCGCGGGCGAACAGCGACTCCTTGCGGGCGCGGTAGCGCACGTTCAGGTGCGGCGTCTCCAGCCGCCGCCCTTTCTGGTAGAGGGAGTCCATCAGCGCCGCCAGCGTGCCGGTCGTTAAGAGCGTCCGCTCCACCGGGTACGGCGCCCGCCCGCTCAGGATCAGCTCCTCGATGTAGTTGGCGAGCGCGCTGAAGTGGCTGTGCGGCCGGCCCGGCTGGAGCCAGACCTCGGTCGAGGCGGGTTCGGTCTGGCCGCGAATGCCGGCGGCGAAGGTCGCGTCGCGCGTGTGCCCGTTCAGCATATACACCGCCGCTGCCAGGCCGCTGCGGTATTCGAGCAGGAACGCCACCGGCGCCTTGACGTTGTCGCGCGGCGAGCCCGGCTGGCGCGTCTCGCTGCGCGCCAGCGCCGCATCCAGCAGCCGTGCCGCCCACGGGTTCTTGTCCGTCCACTCCCAGACCGCTTTCCCCTCCAGCGCCTGGAGGGCCGCGATTCCGGTCTCGCCGCCGCGCCGCCGCTCCACCATGCACTGGAGCGTCTCCAGCGCGTGGAAGCCGTAGGACTCCGTCCCGCCATAGAAGCAGGCGAGCGCGTGCTCGACCGGCGCGTCCATGTCCAGTTCCAGCGGCGGCCGCCGCCAGGTCACCGGCAGCGACGAGCCGGCCAGGAAGCCGTAGCGCAACCGCCGCGACTGGTCGTACATCCACTTGGCTTTGTCCCACTCCACCGAGAGGTGTTTATCGGAGAACACGGGCACGGCGCGCCCGGACTTGTCGAACACATCGACGATCTGCTTGTAGAGCGCGTAGCGCGGGTAGAGCTTCTGGCCCTTTTCGTTATTGGGGTAGTTGCCGTGCTCGCCGATCAGCACCACGCCCTCCACGGCCAGCTTGTCGCCGCCGAGCGTCAGCGCCTCGCGCACAGTGGGGTAGATCTTGACGCCGTGCCGGGCGGCCATGTCGCGGCTCATGTCGTTGGCCGGGACCTGGTCGGTGTACATCGAGACCACCTCGACCCGCGGCGCGCGCCGCTGGCCGTCGTAGTCGTACCCCGCGAGCAGCCGGCTCACGATCACGTCGGCGTGCGAGTTGAGCCGGTACTCGGTGATGATGGTGGCGATTTTCTTGCGCGCAGCCGGCGGCGCTAGAACGCTGACGCTGGCCATCTTCAGCAGTTCACGGCGGTTTACGTAGCCCATCGCCTGGAGTATATGCTAGTTCTCCATGAGGTGTCTCACGCTGCTCCTCGTGGCCGCCTTGCTCGCCTGCGCCCAGTCACGGCGCCCGCGCATCGCGGTCGCCGGCATCATGCACGAGTCCAACTCCTTCAGCTCGGTGAAGACCCGCCTGGCCGATTTCGGCGTCCGCCGCGGCGAAGAGATCCCGCGCGACTATGCCGTCACCAGCCATGAAGTGGCCGGGTATCTGGAGGGCGCGCGGAAGTTCGATTTCGAAGCCGTCCCGCTGCTGATGGCCAACGCCACGCCTTCGGGTCCGGTGACCGATGAGGCTCTCAACGCGCTCACCGCCGAGCTGATCCAGCGCCTGAAGGCGGCCGCGCCGCTCGACGGCCTGCTGCTCGCGCTCCACGGCGCGATGGTCACCGAGAG
>JBBTDS010000144.1:0-12960 GCA_038060875.1 Acidobacteriota bacterium
AACCGCGACCGCTACATATAGTGGCTACATGAGTCAAGTGCATAGCCAGTAGACGCCAATCGAAGCAGAACAAGAAGAAAGCTGTGGAAATGACGGGGCTGATGGAAACTGCGGAAAGCCAACAGCAGGCTTTCCACGAGTTCCCACAGCCCCTTGGGAATCTCGCAAACAACGCGAGATTCCCACATTCCCACAGCTCCTACGAACGGCGGAAAAGTGGAAAACCGACTGCAGGTTTTCCACTTTCCCGCCTACTGTTTCTCTCTTTCGGAACTGCTCTGACGCCCAGCCTCTCGGTTACATTCTCAAATGACCCAACCGAGAGCGTTTCGGTTACCTCGTTAAATGACTTGACACAGGATTCAAGACGCCGAAGCCCGTGCCGATAAGACCAGCGTATGGCCCAGCTTGGCATTCGTCTGGATCCTGCGCGGACGGGCCGCGCGGCTGAAAGCCTGCTCGACGGGCTGCGGCACTGGATCGTCGGGCAGGACGCGGCGATCGCAGAGATCGTCAACATCTTTCAGATGCACATTACCGGCATGTCCCCGCTGGGACGGCCCATCGGGAGTTTCCTGTTCCTCGGGCCAACCGGCTCGGGTAAGACACGCATCGTCGAGGCAACCGCGAAGTGCCTGGTCGGCAGCCCCAGTGCGGCCATTAAGATCGACTGCGGGGAATTCCAGCACAGCCATGAGATCGCCAAGCTCATCGGCTCGCCACCGGGCTACCTCGGCCACCGCGAAACCAGTCCTTTGCTCTGCCAGGAGACCCTCGACCGGTACCACACCGAGCGGGTGAAGATCAGCTTCGTCCTGTTTGACGAGATCGAGAAGGCCAGCGACGCCCTGTGGAACCTTCTGCTCGGCATCCTCGATAAAGGGACGCTCACGCTGGGCGACAACCGCCGCGTGGATTTCTCTCGGGCGATGATCTTCATGACCGGCAACCTCGGCGCCGCCCGGATGAGCGCTATCATGGCCCCCAGGCTGGGGTTCAACATTGCGGCGCCGGCCCCCGGCGCCGAGCTGGCCGGCACGCTCTCCCAGGCCGCCATCGAAGCCGCCCGCCGCAGGTTCACGCCGGAGTTCATCAACCGGCTGGACAAGATCGTCGTGTTCAAGCCGCTGGGCGAGGCCGAGCTGAGGAAGATCCTGGACATCGAGTTGCGCCTGGTGCAGCAGCGCATTTTCCGCTTCGCGCCGCATGCGTTTGTCTTCAGCGTGACCGAGCCGGCCAAGGACCATCTGCTCGCCCAGGGAACCGACCTGAAGTACGGCGCGCGGCATCTGAAGCGGGCCATTGAGCGGCTGCTGGTGCAGCCCATCTCGAACCTCATCGTCACTGAGCAGGTGCGCACCGGCGACTGGATCCAGGTGGATTTCGACCCGCGCGAGAACCGGATGAGCTTCATGAAGGTGGCCCAAGGCACGCCGGCCTACGCGATGGCGCAGGCGCTGGAGAACCCGCTGCCGCTGCCGGCCGCTGAGTTGACAGACCGCTCCCTTCAGTCGCGGCTCGGCAGAAACCAGCCTCATACTGAGCCGCGACCAAAGGGAGCGGTCCGTCCCGCGCTGATCTAGGCGGCGCATTCGCCGCGGCCGAGCTTGAGGGAGAAGTCCGCCTCGTCGCCCCAGTCGCGGAACATCTCGGGCGAGTACTCGACGGGCAGCGCCAGGTCGCGCGTCAGCTCGCGGAAGAACTCGACCTTGAATCGCAGCACGTACTGGCGGAAGCTCTCGCCGGGCTGGCGCTGGGCGAGGAAGTGATCGAGCACGCGCCGCACGGCGGCCGGCGCTAGGCGCGCGGCGATGCTCTGCACGGTCAGGCCGAACCGCAGGCGCCCGAGCTCGTCGTCGCCGCCGCCGAGCAACATCTGGTAGTAAGGCAGCTCCCGGCCCTCGTGCTTTCGCGCGTTGCCGTAGAAGCCGATGTCGGCGATCCAGTGCTGCCCGCAGGCGTTGGGGCAGCCGCTGATCTTGATCTTGAGGCGGCGCACCTCCGCATCGTCGTACTCGCGCGCCACTTCTTGCAGCACTGCGCCCAGGTTCATCGACTTGGTCAACCCCAGGTTGCAGGTGTAAGCGCCTGGGCAGGTGGTGACGTCCTCGATGTTATGGGCTTCGGCGCCGCCCAGCCCGGCCCGTTTCAGCTCCGTCCAGAGCGCGCGCAGCCGGAGTCTGGGAACATAGGCCAGCACCAGGTTCTGGTCGGTGGTGGTGCGGAGCAGTCCGTCGCCGGCCTCGGCAGCCAGCCGCGCCAGCAAGTGCATTTGCGCGCCGGTCAGGTTGCCCTGGTCGATTCGCGCCGTCACCAGCGCGTAGCCGGGTTGTTGCTGCTCCCGGACGTTGGTCTCCACCCAGCGCGCGTACTGAGCATCGCCCCCGCCGTTTTCGCCCAGCACCACCAGGCCGGCGCCAAGAGCCCGCGGCCTGGACTCGTATCCGCCGAAGCCTTCCGGAACCGCCTCGGGCGCCTCGATGCCACCGCGACGCAGAATGTCCTGGTACTCCCGCTCGACGGCTTCGCGGAACCACTCGAGGCCCCGCTCCCGCAGCACGAACTTCATGCGCGCTTTGTTCTTGTCGCGGCGGTTGCCGTACTCGTTGAAGACCCGAAGCACCGCTTCGCACTTGTTGAGCAGGCGTTCTTCGGGGACGAACTCATCGAGCAAATGCGCCTCGACCGGCAACGGCCCCAGCCCGCCGCCGACCACCATGCGGAAGCCCCGCTGTCCGCTTCCGTTTTCGCCGCGCATCACGGCGCGCAGGCCGATGTCGTGAATCGCGGCGCGGGTGCAGTCCTCCGCGCAACCCGAGAAGGCGATCTTGAATTTCCGCGGCAGGCTGTCGGTCAGCGGCTGGCGGAGGAACGCGAAGGCCACCATCTGCGCGTAAGGGCGGACGTCGAACACCTCGTCGCGGGCCAGCCCGGAAAGCGGGCAGGCGGTCACGTTGCGAACGGTGTTGAAGCAAGCCTCGCGGGTCGTGAGCCGCACGTCCGCCAGCGTGTGCATTACATCCGCCACCACGGCCAGCGGCACGAAGTGGAACTGGATGTTCTGCCGGGTGGTCAGGTGCGCGCGGCCGCCGGCGAACTCGTCGGCGATCGCCGCCAGTTGCCCGAGTTGCTCCGCCGTGAGCAGGCCGCTCGGGATCTTGCAGCGTATCATCTGGAAACCTGGCTGGCGCTGGCCGTAGATGCCGTGGCGCAGTCGGTAGGAGCGGAACTCGTCCTCGGGCACCTGGCCCGCGAGGAAAGCCGCGGCGGTGCTCCGAAACCGCTCGATCTCCTCGCGCACGGTCTGCTCGTAGCGGGCCTCGAAGGTTTCGCGCTCGGCGACACCGCCGGAAGAAACGATGTCCCTCATGTCTATCTAGATTAGTACGATTTCGGGCGGAGCGCAAGTGGCGGCGGCCGGCGGCCCTCCGGATTCTCCGTATTGCAATGCGCGTGCGATTTGTGATACACGTTTGCTGCGGAGGCATGAGATGAACTATTGGGGAAAACAGGCCCCGATTCTATTAATCGTGGTCAGCGTCAGCCTGATCGCAGTTTCCTGCGCCAGCGGACCCCCGGCGCCCATCAAGGGCACGCCGGCCTTCTACTGGTCGGCGGCCAAGGAGACCTTCACCGCGGGTGACTATATCAAGACGAGCGATCACCTGGGCCAGCTCGCCAGGTCGGACAACGAATTCGCGGGCCGCGCGCGGTCCTGGCGGCTGGTGCTGGCCACCGGAATGGCCAAGGGTTATATGGAACTGGCCGACCGTTTCGAGCGCGGCGGTCACGCTAACCGCGCCAACCCGACGCCGTTCCGCAAGCAGATGTCCCAGTACCGGGTCTCAGCCGGCCAGTGGGCGCTACAGGCGGCCGAGACGCTGCACGCATTCCTGGAAAAGAATCCGGAACCGAAGATCGCGCTGGATTTCTCCTACCCGAGCGGCAGCGCCGCCGAGATACCGCCACTGAACAAAATCGGCCAGGGCATCCTCATCCAGCCGGCGGAGCTGGAAAGCGTGGAAAAGCAGAATGTCCAGAAGGCAGTGCTGCTCACTGCCTGCGCCGCCGTTGGCGCGGCCGACGACACCGCCAAGACCCAGGAGGTATTCAAGGCGGGCACGGCCGAGGCGCCGCGCGACACATTCCTGTTCGCGATGGCCAACTCCCTGTTCGATCTCTCTAAGCTGTTCGCGCGGGACAAGCTCGATCACCCGCAGCGGATGAAAGCGCTGTGCGACGAGGCGCTGGAGGCGTTGAAGGGCGTCACCGAGAGCAAGAAGAGCAAGGAGCTGAAAGCCAGGATCGAGAAGACGCTAAAGCAGGCGAAGCTCCTGTAGGGGCGAGGCATGCCTGGCCCCTACTCGGCGATGTAGAGCCGGCCCGCCGGCGTCTCCCTGATTCGAAGCGGGCGCGGCGCGACGGCGCACTCCGCGAGCGGCTGGCGCGAATAGTAGTTAAGGCCGTAGCGCCGATCGCGGTCCACCCCTTCCAGGCAGGCCTCGCGCGCGACGCCGGGGTTCTCGCGCCAGAACGCGCGCACCGAGACTCCACGATCCAGCAGCGGGTACGCGCGCACCTGTAGCGACACCACGCCGGCGCACATCCCGGCGACGACGGCGGCCACCGCCCACCGGCGGCGGCGCTCCGCCTGCCACCAGCACCAGGCGGCGGCCAGCAGCGCGGCCGCGAGGAACGGCCAGCTCACGCCGCCTGGCTGGGCGCGGGTGAGGCCCCTCGCCAGCGCGCCGGGCAGCGCGTCGATAGCCACCGGGATCGCCGCCAGCAGCACGCCCGCCGCCGCCAGCAGCCAGCGCGTGCCGCGCGCTTCGGCCAGCCCCAGCCCGGCCAGCGCGCTCACCGCCGGCAGCAGCGGCAGCAGGTAGCCGGGCAGCTTGTTCAACGAGAGAGAAAAGAAGACTATCCCGAACGCCAGCCACAGCAGGAACAGCCGGGCCCGCGCATCCTGGTAGAGCTTCCTGCGAAACAGCAACCCCAGCAGCGGCGTCCACGGGAACAGGCCGGCCACGAACACCGGCAGGTAAAACCAGAAGGGCTGCATGTGCCGGAGCGCTTCGGTGTAAACGCGGCCGAAGTGGTGCACGAGAAAGAACTCGCTGAGGAACGCGCTCCCGTGACGGGCGGTCATCAGCGCGTACCAGGGTAATGCGGCCAGCAGAAACGCCGCCACCGGCGCCGGGCGGATCCAGTCGCCGAGGCGCCGCCGGCCCAGCCAAACAGCCGGCAGCGCCAGCGCCAGCGGCACCAGCCCCTTGGCGAGCACGGCCAGCCCGAGCAGGAGCGCGGCCGCCGCCAGCCCCCGCCGCTCGCCCCGCGCGATCCACGGCAGCATCAGCAGCATCGCGGCTGAGAAGGCGGCGCTCATCGGCAGATCGGTCACGCCGACGCGGCTGAAGGCCAGCCAGCCGGCCGAGGTCCCCAGCACCGCGGTCGCATACCACGCAGCCGGCTCGCCGAACTCACGCCGCAACGTGCGGTAGAAGAACACCAGGAAGGCCACGCTCACCAGCGCCACCGGCAGCCGCGGCGCCAGATCGTCGCCCAGACCGAGCCGGAACGCGAGCGCGGTCATCCAGTAGAGGAGTGGCGGCTTTTCAAACCAGGGCTCGCCCCACAGGCGCGGCGTGATCCAGTCGCCTGAGCGCGCCATCTCGCGGCCGATCGCGGCGTAGCGCGGCTCGTCCGGCCCGAGCAGTCCCACCGCGCTCAGCCCGGAGAAGTAGAGGAGATAGCAGACGGCGGCGAGGGCCAGCCAGCGCCACCAGCGTCGGCCGTGGCCCGGCTCCGCCCCGCCCGCACCCGGCGAGAGTGACGGCACTTCTCAAGTATAATGGGCGCGAATGCTCAAGCTGATCCTGGCCGTCGCGCTGGCGCTTCCGCAGATCACTCGCATCGACGACGCGGGCTGCGGCTGCGACCCTAAGCGCCCCGAGACGATGGAGGCCCGCCCGTGCAGCCTCTGCCGCGAGGCGGAGAAGCAGCCCGACGACCCGCCCATCTTCTTCCTGAGGGACGCCAATCCGCGGAAGCCCAACCGCTGGCTGGCTCTGCCCCGCGCTCACCGCGACGGCAAGACAGCGCTCCACGACATGAACCCCGCCGAACGCACCGCGCTGTGGACGGCCGCCATCGAGAAGGCGCGCGAGCTGTGGGGCGAAGAGTGGGGACTGGCTTACAATGGAGAGAAGGTCCGCACCCAGTGCCACATGCACGTGCACATCGGCCGCTTGCTCAAAGGGGTTGAGACGGAGCGTTTCGTGGTGGTCAAAGGCCCGGCGGAAATTCCGCTGCCCGAAGACGGCGCCGGCCTCTGGATCCATCCCCACGGCAAGCGGTTGCACGTCCACCTGGGTGAGCACCTTTGCGAGACGGTGCTGTTGCGTTAGCGCCGCCCCCGAGGGGGCGCCTCCATGAGCCTGGTCGAGATTGAAAAGCCTGCGACCGCGGAGAACGCGGCCATCCTGCTGCACCCGGCGGACAACGTGGCCGTGGCGCGCGCGCCGCTGTCGCCCGGGCAGACACTGAAGTTTGGCGAAGTGAGCGTGATCGTGCGCGAGCCGGTCCCCGCTGGCCACAAGGTAGCGCTGCTCCGGATCGGCGCGGGTGAAACCGTTCGGCGCTACGGTGAGATCATCGGGCGCGCCGCGCAGCCGATCGAAGCGGGCGCGCACGTCCACACCCACAACCTCTCCTTCGAGGAGATCGCGTTCGCCTACGAGTTCCCCGCCCTGGAAGTCCCGCTGCCCGAGCGCGCGGACGCCCCGGCTTTCCTGGGCTATCCGCGCGAGGACGGGCGCGTCGGCACGCGGAACTACATCGCGGTGATGGCCGCCAGCAACTGCGCCGCCCACACCGCCGAGCTGGTCGCCCGCAGCTTCGAGGGCGAGCCTCTGCCGCCCAACGTGCACGGCGTAGTCGCATTTCCGCACGGCGACGGCTGCGGCCAGGCCATCGGTCCCGACACCGAGCTACTCCGCCGCACGCTGAGCGGGGTGCTGGATCACCCCAACGTCTCGGCCGCGATCCTGATCGGGCTCGGCTGCGAGGTCAACCAGATCGGCCCCTACCTCGAGGACAGCCCGATACGGGGGCGGCTGGTGGGCCTCACCTTGCAAGCAAGCGGCGGCACCCGAGCCACGGTGGAGGCGGCCCGCCGGGAGATCCGCCGGTTCCTGGATCGCGCCGCGGCCGAGAATCGCGTCGAGGCGCCCGCTTCGAAGATCGTGCTAGGGCTCAACTGCGGCGGCTCGGATTCCTTCTCCGGCATCACCGCCAACCCGGCGCTGGGCGCATGCTCGGACCTGCTGGCGGCGCTGGGCGGCACTCCGGTCCTGGGAGAAACGCCGGAGGTCTTCGGCGCGGAGCACCTGCTGGTGCGACGGGCTCGCAACAAACAAGTAGCTGAAAAATTATTGACTTACATCAGGTCTTACAAGGAATACTTGAGCAGATTCGGCTCCACTTTCGACGACAATCCCTCACCTGGCAACAAAGCCGGCGGCCTGTCGAACATCCTGGAGAAGTCCCTGGGCGCGGTGGCCAAAGGCGGAACCTCGACCCTGATGGACGCGGTGGATTACGCCGAGCGCGTCCACACGCCGGGCTTCGTCTTCATGAACACGCCGGGCTACGATCCGGTTTCGCTGGCGGGACTGGCCGCCGGCGGCTGCAACCTGATCGCCTTCACCAGCGGTCGCGGCAGCGCCATCGGGTTCCCCACCATTCCGGTGATCAAGATCGCCAGCAACAGCCAGACCTGGCGGCGGATGCGCGATAACATCGACGTCAACGCCGGCCGCATCGGCGACGGCGAGGCCACCATTGCCGAGGTCGGGCGCGAGATCTTCGATCTGGTGCTGCGCGTCGCCTCCGGGGAATTGACCGCCGCCGAGCGCTTTGGGCACCGCGAGTTCGTGCCCTGGCGCATCGGCCCGGTGATGTGAAGTCCTCCCGCGCGGGGGCGTACAATAGGCGCCATGACCCACCGGGAACGCATGCTGGCCGCCTTGGAGCATCGCCAGCCGGACCGCCTGCCGATGGATCTGGGCACGACCCGATTCACCGGCATAGTGAAAGACGCCTACGAGAACCTCCGCTCGCATCTCGGCTTCGGCCAGCCCGGCCCGGTGATCGACCGCATGCAACAGTTGGTGGACCCGGACGAGCGCGTGCTACAGCACCTGGACGTGGACGCGCGGGCGTTCGCGCAGGGAGCTCCTGACCGCGGCGCCGACGTGGACCTGGGCGAGGGGCGCTACCGCGATGAGTGGGGCGTGGTGCGCCGCCAGCCGCCCGGCTGCCCCTACTACGACCTGGAAGTCTGCCCGCTGGCCGGCGAGCTGACGCCCGAGAAGCTTGCGCGCTACCCCTGGCCCGACCCCACCGACCCCGGCCGCTTCCGCGGCCTGCGCGAGCAGGCGCTCCGGCTGCGCCAGACCGGTTACGCCGTCATTTACAGCGCCCGCCTCAACCTGGTGCATACCACCCAGTACCTGCGCGGCTTCGAAGACTGGTTCCTGGACATGGGGCAAGACCACGCGCTGTTCCAGAGCCTGATGCAGGCGTGCTGGGAAGTGCTGGCGGAGCTGAACCGGCGCGCGCTCGGCGAGGTGGGCGACCTGATCGACGTGGTGGCCTACGGCGACGACATCGGAATGCAGGACCGCCCCATCTGTTCATTGCCGCTCTACCGCAAGCTGATCCGGCCTTTCCAGGAGCAGGTGGTCGGCCTCATCCGCGCCCACACCGGGGCGAAGATCCTATATCACACCTGCGGCTCGGTCTACCGCTACCTGCCGGACTTCATCGACATGGGCATTGACGCCATCAACCCTGTGCAGGTGAGCGCCAAAGACATGGAGCCGGGTCGGCTGAAGCGTGAGTTCGGCGAGCGGATCGCTTTCTGGGGCGGCATCGACACGCAGCGGCTGCTGCCGCGCGGCACGCCCGAGGAGGTGCGGGCCGAGGTGCGGCGCATGTTCGAGCTGATGGGCGCGGGCGGCGGCTGGGTGCTGAGTTCGGTGCACAACATCCAGCCCGACGTGCCGCCGGAGAACGTGCTGGCGATGCTCGCAGCGGGCCGGGAGTGCGTGTACGCCGCGGCCACGGCCGGCTGATATCATGAACAAGTGCGCCCTCTTCCCTTCCCCGAGGCCCGCCAGTGCGTGCTGGAGCGCGTCCGCGCCGCGCGGCTGATCCCGCCGGTCGAGGAGATTCCGCTCGAAGCCGCTGCGGGCCGCGTTCTGGCCGAAGAGGTCGTGGCCGACCGCGACTACCCGCCGGTGGCGCGCTCGCTTCGCGATGGCTTCGCGGTTCGCACCGCCGACATGCCCGGCCGCGTGCGCCTGATCGGCGAGGTGCGGGCCGGGCAGACCTACACTGGAGAAGTGCGGGCGGGAGAGGCGGTGGAGATCATGACCGGCGCGTCGGCGCCGGCCAGCGCCGACGCGGTCGTGATGGTCGAGCACGTCCGCCGCGACGGCGAATTCGTCATCATCGATCAGCCCGCGCAACCGGGCCAATGGATCAACCCGCAGGGAGCGGAAGTGCGGCATGGCGAGCGCGTGCTGGAAGGCGGCCGGCGGATGGGGTTCTCGGAAGTCGCCATGCTGGCCACCGTGGGGCGGACCCGCCTGCGAGTCTGCCGGCAGCCGCGCGTGGCCATCATCCCCACCGGCGATGAGGTCGTCGAGGTCTCCGAGGCCGCGCTGGCTCACCAGGTCCGCAACTCCAACGCGCACTCGCTCGCCGTTCAGGTGCGGCGCGCCGGCGGCGTTCCGGAAATCCTGCCGGTGGCCGCCGATGTCCACGCCGCCACGCGCGCGCTGGTCGAGCGCGGGTTGAAGCAGGATCTCTTGCTGCTTTCCGGCGGCGTCTCGGCCGGCAAGTACGATATTGTCGAGCACGTGCTGGCCAATCTGGGCGCCGAGTTCTACTTCGACCGCGTGCTCATCCAGCCCGGCCAGCCGCTGGTGTTCGGCCGCGCGGCCGGCACGTTCTTCTTCGGACTGCCCGGCAACCCCGCCTCGACCATGGTCACCTTCGAGTTGTTCGCGCGCGCGGCCCAGGAGCTGCTGGAGGGACAGTCCGGCACGGTGCTGCCCCTGCTGCTGGCCCGGCTGACGACGGACTTCCGCCACAAGCCCGGCTTGACGCGCTTCCTGCCCGCGCGCATCGCTGCCGACGGACTCGAGGTGACACCAATCCCCTGGCACGGCTCCAGCGACGTGCCGGCCGTGGCCCACGCCAACGCCTTCCTGGTGGCCGACCCCGAGCGGGAAAGCTGGCAGGCGGGCGATCTCATCAGGGTGCTGCTCAAATGAGGAAGTTGTCTCATTACGATGCGGCCGGTAGCCCGCGCATGGTGGATGTGTCAGCCAAACCGGCGACGGCGCGCACCGCCCGCGCGCACGCCTTCGTGCGCATCCGCCCGTCGGTGTTGAAGAAGCTGCCGGAGAATCCCAAGGGCAACCCACTCGAGATCGCGCGCATCGCCGGCATAGCCGCCGCCAAGCGAACCGCCGAGCTGATCCCGCTCTGCCATCCGCTGCCGCTCACGCACGCGGATGTGGAGGTGAGCATGCGAAACAACGGCGTGCGTATAATCGCCAGCGCGGCTACGCTCGGGCCCACCGGTGTGGAAATGGAAGCGCTCACCGCCGCCGCGGTGGCCGCCCTCACGGTCTATGACATGACCAAAGCGCTCGACAAGTCGATCGAGATTCAGGACGTGTACCTGCTGGAGAAGACCGGCGGCAAGAGCGGCACGTATCGCCGGGCGAGAAAATCATGATCCGGGCCGCCGTTGTTACGATCAGCGACTCCGCCAGCGCGGGAAAGCGCGCCGACCTCTCCGGTCCCGCCGTGCGCCAGCGGCTGGAGCAGGCGGGCTGGGCGGTCGCGGTGCTGGAGGTCGTGCCCGACGAGGCGCCGCTGATCTCCCAGCGGCTGGCCACCCTGGCCGACGGCAACCAGGTCTCGGCCATCTTCACCACCGGCGGCACCGGGGTGGCGGCGCGCGACGTGACACCCGAGGCCACCCGCGCCGTGCTCGAACGCGAAATCCCGGGCCTCGCCGAGTTGATGCGCGCCAGGGGCCGCGAGGCGACGCCGCTGGCCGTGCTGTCGCGCGGGGTGGCCGGCGTGCGCGGCCGGGCGCTCATCGTCAACCTGCCCGGCTCCCCCCGCGGCGCGGTCGAGTCGCTCGATGCTATCTTGGATTTAGTGCCGCATATTCTCGAGCTGTTGCGCGGCGAGACCGAACATGTGTCCGCGTCGAAACCCGATACGGGCTGAGCGCGTCTGGTAACAGGGATGTTCGCACTCCGATTCCTGGCTCTCGTCCTGCTGGCGGCGCTCGCGGCCGGCCCGCAGGAACAGCAGCAGCCTACCTTCCGCACCGGGGTGCTGGTGGTCGTCGCGCCCACGCTGGTGACCGACGGCGACGGCAACTTCGTGCACGGCCTGGAGCGCCAGCATTTCAGGCTGCTCGACAACGGCAAGCCGCAGGACATCAAGGTGGACGCCTCCTTTATTCCCATCTCGCTGGTGGTGGCCGTCCAGGCCAACTCGGCGGTGGAAGCGGTGCTGCCCAGGGTGCGCAAGATCGGCACGATGCTGCATTACCTGGTGGCCGGCGAACAGGGCGAGGTGGCCATACTAGCCTTTGACCACCGCGTGCAGCTCAAGCAGGAGTTCACCTCCGACACCGATAAGATCCAGCAGGCGCTCCAGAAGATCACCCCCGGCGGGCAAAACAGCGCAATGATGGACACGGTGCTGGAGGGCATCCGCATGCTGCGGCGGCGGCCCGAGAACCGGCGACGCGTGCTGCTGCTGATCAGCGAGACCCGCGACCGCGGCAGCGAAGCCGGCAAACGGGAGGTGCTCGAAGCCGCCCAGTTCGCCAACGTGAGCGTCTACTCGCTGAACATCAACCGGCTCATCACCACCCTGACCGCCAGGCCGGAGCCGCCCCGCCCCGACCACGTCCCCTTCACGGCGCGCCCGGTTCCGGCCGGCGTGCCGCAAACGCCGCACGCGGCCGCCCAGATGAGCGGCAACGCCACCAATTCGGCCAACTTCGTCCCCGTTTTCGTCGAGATCTTCAAAGCCGTCAAGTACATCTTCGTTGACAACCCGGCCGAGCTCTTCACCAAGTGGACCGGCGGCACCGAGCATCCCTTTATCACCCAAAACGACCTGGAGGCGGCGGTGCGGCGCATCGGCGAGGAGCTGCACTCGCAGTACATCCTCAGCTACGCGCCGAATAACCAGAACGAAGGCGGCTTCCACGAGATCGTGGTGCAGGTCAACCGGACGGGTTTGCGCGTCGTCACCCGCCCCGGCTACTGGATCGCCGCCCAGCCGGGCAGCAACTGAGGCGGGGCCGGCGATGCTCACTCCTTCTGAGCGACGAGGCGGCCGATGCGGGCCTTCTTTTGGCTCCAATCGGCAGTATCGCTGGTGTCCTCGTAGTGAAGGACACGGAGGTCCTGGAAAGACCTGAAAAGGGCGTTCGCGGGGCCTGGGCCCGGTCCGCCCGAATTCAACTGCTCAACCACCACGATGCCGCCGGGCTTGAGGGAATCCCGGACCCGCTGAAGAAAGGCGGCGTCCTCCATGCTGACGAAGGCGTAGGTCATCACGATCAGGTCCCAGCGGTCTTTCCCGAAATCGAACTCCTGGTGGGACGCGAAGATCGTGTTGATCGTGACGCCGGCTTTGGCAGCGTTGGCGCGGGCGATGGCCAGGCCTTGGTCCGAGAGGTCGTAGCCGGTCACCTCCCAGCCCTGTCTTGCCAGGAACACTGAGTTGCGGCCCTGGCCCATCGCCACGTCGAGTGCCTTGCCGGGCTTCAACTCCCGAACCGCCCGTGCGAGGAGCGCGTTCGGCTCGGTGCTGAACAGACCCTGCTGTTGCGTAAACATCTTGTTGAAG
>JBBTDS010000145.1:0-1726 GCA_038060875.1 Acidobacteriota bacterium
GGCGAGCGCTCCGGGCGGCGTCCTTGCGCCTGCCCGCCCAATAGCGGTATGCTCATACGCTTGGGCTTGCTGATTGTCTCGCGTCCGCCCATCAGATAAGGAGGATTGAAATGCTGGCTAGACTAATGGTCGCCGGTTTACTGTTGACGAGCGTTCTTGCGTGGAGTCACACGGGCCTCGCCGCGCTGCCTGCGCAAGAGGAATTCCAGGGAGGTGATGTGCCCTACGTGCCCACCCCGCCCGAAGTGGTCGAGCAGATGCTGAAGCTCGCCGAAGTGAAGAAGACCGACCACGTATTCGACCTCGGCTGCGGTGACGGACGCATCGTGGTGATGGCCGCCGAGAAGTTCGGCGCCCGCGCCACCGGCATCGACATTGACCCCGAGCGCATCTCGGAAGCCAAACAGAACGCCGCCAACGCCGGCGTCACCGCGCGCGTGCGCTTCATCCAGCAGAACCTCTTCGAGGCCGATGTCCACGAAGCGACCGTGGTGACCCTCTACCTGCTGCCCTCGGTGAACCTGAAGCTGAAGCCCAGCCTGCTCAAACAGCTCAAGCCCGGCAGCCGCATCGTCTCCCACAGCTTCGACATGGGCGAATGGAAGCCAGACAAGGAACTCGACTTCAACGGCCGCAAGCTCTACTTGTGGATCGTCAAGCCCGACATGGCCGGCAATAAGTAAGCGCGGGAATCGCTCACCGCTTCAGCGCCGCCGGCCAGTTCACCACCACGGTGATAGGCGAGGAGGTGTCGCCCGCCTCGGTCCGCACGAGAAAACGCTTCCCATCGGCCGTGACCACGAACCGGTTCCGGCGCAGGTCGGGAACGAGGCGGGCTTCAAACAGCGCCTTGGGAGCACCCGCCTCGAAGGAGGAGCCGGAGGCCTTCACTTCGACCGCCATGAGCTTCGTACCGGCAACGTAAAACAACTCCTTACCGTCGCCTCGCCAGCGAGGTTCGGTTCCGCCGGCGGTCGAGACTTGCCACTTGCCTCCCGAGGGCGGGAAGGCCTGAACATACACTTCCGGCCTGCCCGACTCCGTCGAGCGATAGGCGATCCATCGGCCATCGGGCGAGATCTGGGCCTGGTCCTGGGCGGCAGGATCCTGCAATAGAGGCGCCAGCTTTCGCTCGGCGCCGGGAGACACCGGAAGCACCCAGACGTCCACCCCGGTCGCCGGTTGGGGCGCAGTGAAGATCATGTAGCGCCCGTCGCGCGACCAGTCTTCGAGGCTCTTGTTGGCCTTCGACTCCAGCACAAGTTCATCGCCGCCCGCGCCGCTGGCCGGCTTCTGGTAGATGTCCCGATAACCCTTCCGCTCGGAGGAGAAGGCGATCCGGCTGCCGTCCGGCGACCAGACTGAATTGACGTCCTCGGCCGGGTCAAACGTCAACCTTGTGCTCGTGCCGCGCGCCAGGTCGAACACCCAGATGTCCCGCCTGTTGGTCTGCGGATCGCAACGGTCTACCGCCAGCCTTTTCTCATCCGGGGATAGCGCGGGGTTGGTGTAACCCCCGGGCTCCCCGAGGAGCGCCAGTCGTTTGCCTGATCGGTCGTACCAGGCGAGTTGCGCCATCCGAGCGGCCGGCTCGTGGTAACAAAGCACCCCGTTTTCCGAAGCCGAGAAAAGCGAGCCGAGGTACGGGGCCGGCAAGGCCGCCACCTGTTCGGCGACGGGTAGCGGATCACCCGCCATTTGTAGCCGCTTGCTGTCGAACGCCTGT
>JBBTDS010000146.1:0-4307 GCA_038060875.1 Acidobacteriota bacterium
ACTGTTTTAACTTCAAACCGGCAAATTTCACTCCGACAGACTCCTAGCCCGCTTCCCCCTTAGCTCTCATCATCGTCTTCGTCCTCATCGGCCTTGATCTGGCCGCGGATCTCGCCGCCCGGGAAGGTGGTCGTGTGCACGTTCGCATAAGTGTGGCCGTGACGAATTGCGCGCAGGACCTCGGCGAATTCGCCCGGCGCGATTCCCTGGCCGGCCGGACCTATGATATCCGCCGCAGTTATGGTCCCCTCTACCGTCCCCGACGTAACCGGACAAGACGGTTTGCCACCGCCCCAGCACAGGAAGGCAATGACGCCCCCGCTTACCCCTCTTTGACCGAAGTGAATGTGCGCCTGCGTGGCTATAGCTTCGAGATTCGTATATTGCAGACGGTAGGATATCGAGGTGCTGTCCTGGCTGATCCTGCCCCTGAATTCTCCCCTGCCCATGGTTGATATGGACGGGACTTCCTGAAACCCGTCTAGCCTCGCCTTCAATTGGCCGTCGTCATCGTCATCGGCGATGGCAGCCGTGCCGCTGAAAGCCAGCAGCAGGACGCTCAATAGACATCCGTTCCTCCAAGCCCTCTTCATCGGTAGTCCCTCCTGGGTGAAGATCTCCTCACCCGCTTGAGTTGAGCAATCGCCATGCCAATCCGGCTCTCTGAGCTCGGGTGCCCGAAACCCCTTATCTAGCCTCGGGTTGGCAATGGCGATTTCATCGCCTGCGGAACGGCAGGTAGGTATTTTGTGCACGGTCACCGAGGCCACCGGCGTAGTGAGCTACCCGGGACGAGAGGGAGCGGCCCAACGGAGGCGGCTGGAGGTATAATGGAGAGAGCCACTGCAGGACAAGGGGAATCCCGGACTGATCCTACCCAAGTGGCAGTGAGGGACGAACATGCACACGCGCTCTCCGTTGGCAATCCTGACGCTTTGTCTCGGGACGGCCTCCCTCTTCGGGCAAGGCCTGACTACCACGGCAACCAAAGACGACTGGGAGGAGATCAACTTCGTCTTCGACTCCTCGATTCTCTCCGACGGCTATCCCAGCCTGCTGCGGCTGGCCGAGCTGCTCCAGCAGCAGGGGGACTACAAGGTCGCGCTGGAAGGACACACCGATTCGGTGGGTTCGGTAAGTTACAACGACAAGCTGTCGCAGGCCCGGGCCGGTACGGTGAGGAGCTTCCTTGTCAAGTACGGCGCGCGCGAGGGCCAGATCTCGATCGTCGCCCGCGGCAAGGGGCAACCCAAGGTCCCGAACCAGACCGCCGAAGGCCGCTTCATCAACCGCCGCGTCACCGTCACCCTGCGCGACGGCCAGGGCCGCGTGGTCAGCGAGGGCGGCATCCGCGAGGCCATCAAGGCCATGCAGGAAGCCGCACTGAAGCAGACCACCCAGTGCTGCGAGGACGTCCTCAAGAAACTCGACAAGCTCGACGAGATCCTCGCGCTGCTCAAGGACCTTAAGGCCGAAAACGAGAAGCTGAAGCAGGAGGTGGCCTTGCTACAGCGGGCCCAGCCGGCCGCGCCCGCGCCGCCAGCGGCGCCGCCCAAGCCGCCCGAGCCGGCTGAACTGGCCCGCGGGATCGAAGCCGCCACCCAGAAGGCGGTCGAGGAAGCCAAGCCGGCGCGCTTCGCGCTGCTCGGCCTCAACTTCGGCCCGTCGCTCAACGAGAGCCTGGTCAGTGGCTTTGGCCGCGGCAATCTCACCTTCACGGGGCGGGGCCGCTACTTCGCGCCCTTCGGCAAGAACGAGATGCATGCGCTCCAGGCCGAAGGCGAGTACCTCTACTACCGCGACCGCCAGGAAGGCCAGTTCGACCTCGGCCTGGTGAACCGCTACCGCAACATGCAGCTTGGCCTGTTCTCGAGCATGAAGCACGTCAGCCTCACCGAGCTGGGCGGCGGAACCCTCGGCCAGGCCGCGCTGACTGCCGACTACCTGTTCTCCCGCGGCCGATTCGGCGCCTTCGGTACCAAAGGCTATCTCGACAACCGCGTCATCGGCCGCCGGCCCATCAGCCCGTCCGGCAACGTCATCCTCGAGAATTACCTGAAGATCGTGGACCAGATCGGCGCCAGCACGCAGCTCGGCGCCTGGAAGGACGCTTACTTCGACGCCAGCTTTGGCGCGCTGTTCCGCCGCGGCGGCACGAACCGCCCCGGTGGGATGCTCCGCCTGGTGCAGCCGATCAACCCGCAGTGGGCCTTCACCGTCGAAGCCGGCTTGAACGAGACGTTGGTGGGGCCGAAGAACACCGGCCGTATTGCCTTCGGTCTACAATTCGGCCAGTGGCTGCGGCCGAAGCAGTTCACCGAGGTGAAGCACCCCGTGCCGGTCGAGATCCCGCGGCTGCGCTATGAGGTGCTTACGCGGACGGTGCGCACCGGCAATGCGCCGCCGGTCGCCGACGCCGGTCCCGATCAGATCGGGGTCGCCGCCGGCGCGATCGCGTTCGACGGCTCCGGTTCGTTTGACTCCGACGGCGATCCGCTCACCTTCCAGTGGGACCAGATCGGCGGACCGGCTGTTTCCCTCACCGGGAGAACCGCCGCGAGGGCCGGCTTCACTGCCGCCGAGGGCCAGACCTATCACTTCCGCCTCACCGTGAAGGATACCCAGGGCGCGCAGGGCACCGATTCGGTGACCGTCACCACCGCGGCCCCGCTGCAAGTGCGCATCGTGCGCTTCAACGCCAGCCCGTCCACCATCCGCGTCGGCGGGACCTCAACGCTTGTCTGGCAGATTGAGAACGCCGACAGCGCTGAGATCACCACCCTGGGCCGCGTCGATCCTCGCGGCGGCGCCTCCACCGTCGCGCCCACCCAGACCACTTCGTATCGTCTCACCGCGCGCAACCGCTTCGGCGAGGTCAGCGAGACCGTTACGGTAACCGTCGAGCAGCCGCAGGTGCGCATCCTCTTCTTCCAGGCCAGCCCGGTGAACATCATTGCCGGCGAGTCCTCCACGCTGTCCTGGCAGACCGAGAACGCCGAGCAGGTGACCCTCAGCGAAGCGGGGGCGGTCGCGCTGAGCGGCAACACGGTGGTGTCGCCCGCTCGGACCACCACCTACACACTGACCGCGCGCAACCGTTTAGGTGAAGTGACCGCCAGCGCCACCGTCCAGGTCACCCCGGGCACGGTGCCCCGCATCATCCGCTTCGCGGCCGCGCCGGTGGAGATTCTGACCGGCGAGCAGTCCACGCTGTTCTGGCTGGTGGAGAACGCCACCGAGGTCAGCATTGGCGGCATCGGCCGCGTGGAGATGGCCGGCAGCCGTGACGTCGGTCCGGTCACCACCACCACTTACACCTTGACTGCGCGCAACACGCTGGGCGAAGCAACGGCGACTGCCACCGTGGTCGTCAGCCCGCGCGCTGCCATCCGGTCGTTCACCGCGCGGCCCACCACTGTGCCGCGAGGCGGAGCGGTGGTACTCGAGTGGGTGAGCGAGAATGCCACCAGCGCGTTCATCTCGGGTGTTGGCGCAGTGCAGCCCAGCGGCTCCGTCACCGTGAATCCCACCGAGTCCACCACCTACACGTTGACGGTCACCGGCAATCGCTCGCAAGCCAGCGCCCAGGTGAGCGTGACGGTGACGGCGCCCGTGGTGACGCCGCCAACTCCTCCGCCGCCCACGCCGACCGGTCCGCCGCCGGTCGCCGACGCCGGCAAGAGCTTCGAGACGCTGTCTCGCACCGTCCGCCTGGATGGCACCGGCTCGAGGGATCCCTCCGGCGGGACGCTAACCTACCGCTGGACTGTCCGCCAGACCACGGCTGCGATCGTCGATCCGACTTCGCCGACCCCGCTCGTGCAACTGGGAGTGATGTTCGGCGACTACTTCTTCGATCTGACCGTCACCAACTCGCAAGGCTTAAGCAGCACCGCGACCGTGGTGGTGAAGTTCGCCGCCACCCGGATCTATTAGATTCTTAGATCGAAGATCGTAAACAAGAGTACTCCAACATTTGGGTAACATCACGCGGCGGCAAGCAGGTCAACGATTTGCTGGATGGCCTTGTCCGCCTGGTGATAAGCAGCTTCGAGTTTACTGTGAGGCCGATGAAGCGGATTCCAGACCTCCTGACATACCCCCCGCGTGAAATGTCCGGTTTCAGGTGGCGGGAGGTGGAGCCGCCAGGAGAGTGGGGCTGGGCCGCGGCCCAGGAAAGGCCAGCCCTATCGGCGGCCGCGGATGGATGGCGAAGCGCATCGTGAGGCGGGATACTGGGAAGACCGTTGCCGTCTCGGTGAGCGTTTCGCATAGCGCCTGCACAGCGAGAGTGCGGTGCGGAGAAC
>JBBTDS010000147.1:0-7596 GCA_038060875.1 Acidobacteriota bacterium
CGCGGCCGCCGGGGCGCCGGGCGCGGGCGCGGCGCGGGCGGCCGCCGGGAGGCCCTGCATGACGCCGGCCAGGTCGGCGAGCGCCTGGTCGTACGTGTCGCGGTAAATCAGCGTGTTGCCCATGGCCACCACGACCTTGCGCAACTGGGGCATGCGGGCTTCGGAGGCCTGGATGTAAATCGGCTCGACGTAGAGGAAGGTGTCGCCGATGGGCAGCGTCAGCAGGTGGCCGCGAAGCACCTGCGAGCCCTGCTGGTTCCACAGGGTGAGGTCCTTGGAGATGATCTGGTCCTGGTTGATGCGCGCCTCGATCTGCATGGGGCCGAAGATGAGATCCTGCTTGGAGAGCAGGAGGAAGAGCAGCTCGCCCAGGTGCTCGCCGTCGCAGCGCGCCGCCATCAGGCCGATCATGTTGTCCTTGTTGCGCGGGGTGAAGGGGACGAGCAGCAGGAACTCGGGCTTCTGCTCGCCGGGCAGGGTGGCCACCACGTAGGTGGGCGTGACCGGCTCGGGGCGCCCGCTCTGGCCCATGACGTTCCTGGCCACGTCCCAGACGTCTTCCTTGTTATAGAAGGCCTGGGCGTCGCGCATGTGGTAGGTGCGGTAGACCTCGGCCTGCACGCGGAAGATGGTCTCCGGATAGCGGGTGTGCACGCGCAGCTCGGACGGCATGGCCGAAGCCGGCAGGAACAGCTTCGGAAACAGCCGCTGGTAGGCGCGGATGATGGGGTCGGCGGGGTCGAAGATGTAGATGTGCGTGTCGCCGTCGTAGGCATCGACGGTGGCCTTGACGGCGTTGCGGATGTAATTGACGGAGCCGACGCCGGGCATGTTGACGCCGCGCGAGTAGGGATGGGCGCGCGAGGTGGTGTAGCCGTCGATGGTCCAGACCAGGCGGCCGGAGTCGGTCAGCACCAGGTAGGGATCGGCATCCCAGGTGATGAAGCCGGCCAGCCGCTGCACACGCTGACCCACGTTGCGGCGGATCATCATGCGGCTTTCCGGCGTCAGCAAGCCGGTCAGCACGATGTTGATGTCGGCGCGGGCCACGGCGGCGGCGATGCGCACCGGCCAGGAGGAGATGGGGAAGCCGCCCTTACCCTCATAGCGGGTGAAGACGTTCTCGGCGCCCGAGGGATAACTGAACTCCGACTGGGCGGTGCGCACGAAGACCGGTTCGTGGGTGCTCTCGCCGTAATAGATCTCAGGCCGGACCAGCTTGAGGCTCGCGGTCTTGATGGCCGGCGGGGCGTCCTGGATCATCAGCGCGGGCAGGCCCTCCGGGGTGATGCGGGCCGCCTCGGCCATCACCAGCCCGTAGCCGTGGGTGTACATGAAGTGGGGAACGATCCAGCGCGTCCGCGCCTCGGGCAACTGGCGGATGTCCACCTCGCGCGGCGTCAGCAGCACCTGGCGAAGCTGCCCGTCGATCATGTAGCGGTCCACGTCGCTGTCCGCGAAGGTGTAGTAGGGGCGCAGCGCCTGAATCTGGGTGACGGTATCGTGGAAGGCGCGCCAGTCCCAAAGGCGGACATTGTCGAGCAGCACCTTGTGCGCGCCGAGATCGATCTTGGCCTCCATCTTGGCGGGGAACTCGAGCTCGCGCGAGCGGCGGTCCAGCGCGAAGGCGCTGCGGGTGGCCTGGATGTGCCGGTCGATGTAGGGCCGCTCGATGGAGATTTCGTTGGGCCGGACGTAGATCGCGCCCACCGCCGGCGGCGCCACTGCGCGCAGCACGAACGCCGCCGCCATGAAGATGGCCAGCCGCCAGCGCCCCAGCCAGACCAGCACGGCGGCGGCCAGGCAGGCGGCGATCACCAGCCACTGGAGCGGCAGGGCGATGTTCTGGTCGGTCCAGTTCACCCCGACCATGAAGCTGTGGTCGTTCCAGAGCATCTCGTAGCGGCCGAGGAAGAAGCGAAAGGCGAGAGCGAGCAGGATGCCGCCGCCGGCCACGCGCAGGAAGCGCGACTCCAGCGCGCCCTCCAACCTCAACATCCTGAGGTCGAGCTCGCCAGGCTGCTGAATATTGGGCAACTGCTCGCGAAGCTGCCAGCCCCGCGCGGTCAGCCAGTAAACGACAATGGTGGCCACGCCCAGGGCGAGCACGTACTTCCACAGCAGCGAGTAGAACGGCAGGTCGAACAGGTAGAAGCCCAGCGGCCGGCCGAAGATGGCGTCGCGCCAGGCGGTGGCCTCCACCGGCAGGTTGCGCCCGCCGAAATAGCGCACGACGGTCCAGGTGTCAATGCTCGACGCGGCCAGAAAACCGGCTACGAGCAGCAGCAGGGCGGTGGAAATGGCCGCGTAGAGGCGATGAAGGCCCAACCGGCGGCCGGCGAACCTGAGGCCGCCGGCGTGGGCGGTGAACAGGACCAGGAAGGCCAGGATGGCCGCCAGCACCACCGGGGTGGCGCTGTAGATCAGCATGTCGATCCAGGTGGGGACCTGCTCGACCTCCTTCCACCACTGGTACTCGATGACGTAGGAAGCGATGGTGCGGGCGCCCATGAACAGCAGCGCCAGCAGGATGAGAACGGCGGTGAGGCCGAAGCGTCGGCGCGGCCCCGGCAGGCTGCGGGGCGGCGGGGGGAAGTCGTTAGTGGACATGTCAACTCCTCTGCCAGACGATTTTACCAGCAACGACGGTGGCTACCGGGCCGCCGCGAAACGTCCAGCCGTCAAAGGGGGAATTCTTGCTCTTAGAGTATGAGCGGTTTACGTCGTAGGTCCAGGCCAGCTCGGGATCGAAGATGGTGACGTCGGCGGCCGCGCCGACCTCGAGCCGGCCGCGGTTGAGACCCAGCACGCGGGCGGGGCCGGTGGTGAACAGCTCGATCAGGCGCATCAGCGGGATTCGGCCGCTGTGCACGAGCTTTTCGAGCGCCACCGCGAGCGCGGTTTCGAGGCCGATGACGCCGAAGGGGCACTTCTCGAACTCCTGCATCTTCTCGCTGCCCGGATGCGGGGCGTGGTCGCTGGCGATGGCGTCCACCACGCCGGAGGCGATGCCTTCGATCAGGGCCTCCTGGTCGGCGGCCGAGCGCAGCGGCGGCTTCATTTTGTAGTTGCTGTCGTAAGGCGCCAGTGCGGCGTCGGTCAGCGCGAAGTGGTGCGGGGTGACCTCGCAGGTCACCGGGAGGCCGCGGGCCTTGGCGTCGGCGATCATGGCCAGCGAACGCCGCGAGGATACATGGGCGACGTGGAGCCGGGCGCCGGTGTTCTCCACCAGCACCAGATCGCGGGCCACGATCACGTCCTCGGAGCTGGCGGGAATGCCGCGCAGTCCCAGCCGCACCGACTCGGCCCCCTCGTGCATGTCGCCGCCGGCGCTCAGGTTCGCATCCTCGCAGTGGTCGATCACCGGCACGTCGAAGGCGCGGGCGAACTCCATCGCCCGGCGCATCACGCGGGCGTTCATGACCGTGCAGCCGTCGTCGGAGATGGCCACCGCCCCGGCCGCCTTCATCGAGCCGATGGCGGCCAGCTTCTCGCCGGCGCTGTTCTCGGTGATGGCGCCGATGGGGAAGACGTTGGTGACCGCGTAGCGGGCGGCCTGTTCCAGGATGTAGCGGGTGACGGCCGCGTCGTCGTTCACCGGCTGCGTGTTGGGCATGGCGCACACCGAGGTGAATCCGCCGCCGGCGGCGGCCCGCGAGCCGGTCTCGATGGTTTCGGAGTGCTCGTAGCCCGGCTCGCGCAGGTGCACGTGCATGTCGATGAAGCCGGGGGCGACCACCAGCCCGCTGGCGTCGAAGGCGATGGCGCCGGTGGCGTGCATGTGGGGCGCGAGGCGCACGATCAGCCCGCTCTTGATCAGCACGTCGGTGACGCCGTCGAAGCCGGTGGCCGGGTCCATCACCCGCCCGTTCTGGATGAGAAGTTTCGGCATGGTTCACCCGAGGATGCGTTCCAGCACGGCCATGCGGACAGCGACGCCGTTCTCGACCTGGTTTAGGATGACCGAGCGCTGCGAGTCGGCCACCTCGGAGGAGATCTCGCGGCCGCGGTTGATGGGGCCGGGATGCATGACGATGGCATCGGGCTTGGCCAGCCCCAGGTGCTCCAGCCGCAGGCCGTAGAACTGGAAATACTCCCCGGCCGGGAAGGCGGCCTCGTGCTGCCGCTCAAGCTGCACCCGCAGCATCATGATGACGTCGGCGTCGCGGATGGCCTCGCGAATGTCGTAGGTGATGCGCACGCCCGGGGCGATGCCAGCCAGCTCCGGCGGCGCCAGCGGAGCCGGGCCGCACAGCACGATATCGACGCCGAACTTCGCCAGCAAGTGGATGTTGGAGCGGGCCACGCGGCTGTGGGCGATGTCGCCGATGATGGACACGCGCAGGCCCTCCAGCGTCGGCCGCTGGTCGAGGATGGTGCGGGCGTCCAGCAGCGCCTGGGTCGGGTGCTCGTGGGTGCCGTCGCCGGCGTTGATGATGGGGATGGGCAGGTGGCGGGCCAGGAAGTGCGGCGCCCCCGAAGCGGCGTGCCGCATTACGATGGCGTCGGGGCGCATGGCCGCCAGCGTCGCCAGCGTATCCACCAGCGATTCCCCCTTGGACATGCTCGAGCCGGCGGCGCTGATCGAGATAGCGTCGGCCCCCAAGCGCTTGGCGGCGATCTCGAAGCTGGTCCGGGTTCGGGTGGAGGATTCGAAGAACAGGTTGACGATCATGCGGCCGCGCAGCGTGTCCAGCTTCTGAAAGTGCTGGCCCTGGGCGGGTTGGAACGCCTTGGCACGGTCCAGGATGGCCTCGATCTCGGCGCGCTCGACGCCCTCAATTCCCAATAGTCCTTGCGGCATACGCTCCCATTCTAATTCGGTGACAGGCTACGCTTTCACTAATTTCATCCGTCGCGCGCCGAACACTAATTTAGTGAAAGTGTAGCCTGTCACCGAATTAGACCTTTTCGGCCAGGAGGACCTTCTCCGTCTGGTCCACTTCTTTGAACCTCACCTCGATGATCTCGTTGGTGGCCGTCTGGACGGCGCGACCCACGTAGCGGGCCTCGATGGGCAGCTCGCGGTGGCCGCGGTCGATCAGCACCAGCAGTTGCACGCGCGCTGGCCGCCCGTGGTCGAACAGCGCATCGAGCGCCGCCCGGATGGTACGGCCGGTGTAGAGCACGTCGTCCATCAGGATGACGTCCTTGCCGGTGACCGGGAAGGCAATCTCGGTGGCGTTGAGCACCGGCTGGGAGGAGACGGTGGAAAGGTCGTCGCGGTACAGGGTGATGTCCAGGATGCCGACGGGGACATCCCGGTTTTCCAGCGCCCTGATCTTTTGCGCCAGCCGCTGGGCGATGGGGACGCCGCGGCGGCGGATGCCGATGAAGGCGAGCCGGTCGAGATCATCGGTCTTCTCCAGGACTTCGTGAGCGAGCCGCACCAGGGTGCGCTCGATCTCCGAAGCGCTCATCAGTTGAGCTTTCTCGCGGGTCAGCGTCATAGTGGGTTCCGGCCAGAGGCAACAGAGTACCACAACGCTAGAAGCGGCGCAGCCGGGACTTGATGCGCCGCGCCAGCCTTTCGATCTCTTCGGTCTTCTTGAGGGTGGCGAGGGAAAGCACGTGGCGGTCGTTCTTCTCCAGGTCCGCTTTGATCTCCTCGGCCAGCTTGACGAGCGTGGCGGCGTCTTGGAGGGATTTTTCGTGGTCGGCTTTCAGGATCTCTTCGGCCTGGGATTTGCCGCTGGGCAGGCGGACATCGGTACGGTGCCGCGGGAGGTCCTGGGCCGCGAGAAGGAGGGTGGCGACGAGCGCCAGCAGGATACGCGTGGTCATGGAGCGCCTACTGCCATGATACGGCAGGCGCGCCGGGCAGAAGCCCGACCCCACTATGTGCCGCATACGTGAGCCACCGGATTGACGGGGGCCGATCCCCCCCCTGACACTGGAAATCGGGCATGCACCAATCACCCGCGTTCCCCTCGTGGCTAAGTCGCACCGCCTTAGGTGTAGGCGGGGCCGCGCGGGCGTGCGCGGCCGCAGTGGCGGCCATTGGTGTGCTGGGGCTGGCGGAGAACTTGTTCGGCGTCAATCTTGGCCTCTACCGGCTTTGGGCGGGGGATCACCTGGGCCCCGGTCCGCCGCTGAACCCCGGCGCCGTACCCCCGATGCCCTCCTTCCGCCTCGTTCTACGCGGAAGTGCCTTGCTGCTGATGAGCTGGACGCGAGCCGGGGCGCCGCGTTGGCTTCCTCTCCAAGCTGGCCTCGTCCTTGTGATTGTGAGCCTCTGCGCCTGGTGGGCGCTGCGAGCCGAGCAGGTTGCCAACTTGGAAGAGCGCACGCGCGGGGAAGCCGTCAGAATCCACGGCGAGATGGGGGCGCGGATGGAGTCGCGCGTGCTCACCCTGGTTCGCGTAGCCCGGAACTGGGAGCGTTGGGGGCCACCGCACAGGCAGGAGGGGGAGAACGACGCGCAGATCGTTGCCGAGCTTCATCCTGTCTACCACGCGATTGAGTGGGTGGACGCTTCATTTCACGTTCGATGGGTGGCGCCGGCTGAAGGAAACGAGGCCGAGCAAAATCGCAACCTTGCCCTGGACCCGACGCTGGCAGAGGCGCTCGGTGCAGCCGGGCGACGGCGCGAGGTGACCGTCTCGCGCTCGTTAGACCTCGCCGGGGCTGGCAAGGGGTTCGCTGTCTGAGTCCCCGTTTTCCGAAACGGGGAACTTGGCGGTTTCGTTCTCGGCGTCCTTCGCGTGCATGAACTCCTTGAAAGTGCTCTGCTTCACGCTCCGCCCCGGCACAACGCGACTCTCTTTGAAGGCGACAAGGAGATCTTCCGGCGGCTCGCCGCCGGCGGAAAGGCCGAGAAGAGACTTGCCCAAGGTGCGACCTTTGACTCCCACGGCCTGCGATGGCGGGTGGATGTTTGGCCGGCGCCGGAACTGGTGGCCGAAGCCCTGGCCCGCCCTGGCGCCTGGTTGCCGGTGACCGGCCTGCTGCTTGCGCTGCTGGTGGCCGCAGCCATCTACATGGTCCAGGAGCGGCTGGCACAACTTGCGTGGAGAAACCAAACACTCCAAGTGGAGATCATGGGGCGCGAGCGGGCCGAGCGCGTCTTACGGCTGGGGAACAGAATCGCGGAGATCTTCCTGACGGGTCCGGACGAGGTAGTTTATGCAGAGGTCGTGACGCTCCTGCTGGAGGAACACCGTCGCGAAGTGTCCGAACAGGCCCGCCAATACCTCACGCGCATCCGTGAGGGCGCGCACAGGATGGGCGTGCTGGTAGATGACCTGCTGAACCTGGCGCGCGTGGGCCGCACCGAATAGGGCGCAACATCGAGTGGCGGGTTGGGCCATTGCCCTTCCTGGAGTGCGACCCGGTTTTGGTGAAGCAGGTGTTCCACAACCTGCTCTCCAACGCCATGAAGTTCACCCGTCCGCGGGAGCGGGCCGTGATCGAAGTGGGCGCGCTGGCGCAGGACGGCCGTCCGGTCGTATTTGTGCGCGACAACGGCGTCGGCTTCAGCATGAATTACGCCGACAAGCTGTTCTGGGTATTCCAACGGTTGCACCGGGCCCAGGACTTTGAAGGCAGTGGGGTTGGACTGGCTTGGTGGGAAAGTCCTGCGATTCAGACGCTAGC
>JBBTDS010000148.1:0-10975 GCA_038060875.1 Acidobacteriota bacterium
CGGAAGCCGCCGGGAGGTAGTGCTGGCCTCCTTGCTGGAGCGATGCTCCGAGCGCCATGGGAGCCTGTTGGCTGCCCACGTGCGCACCAACCACGTTCACATCGTGGTGGAAGCGGAGGCTCGCCCCGAGAGAGTCATGAATGACCTGAAGTCCTACGCCAGCCGCTGCCTGAACCGAATGGGGCTGGATGAACCCAGTCGAAAGCGGTGGGCACGGCATGGGAGCACCCGGTGGCTGTGGAAGCGGGAGAATGTGTCGGCGGCGATTCGGTATGTCCTCGAGAAGACCGAACCCTGACGGTAACCGCTCCCTGCGGTCGCGGCTCAGCATGGGGTCCATGCCGTCCACCACTTTTGGGTCGCGCACCCGTGCGGAGGGACGGGCCAGGCGGGCGCTTTACTTTCTGCTAGAATGTAAAGTGCGATGCCCGAGGCGAAGCTCTCCAGCAAGAACCAGATCGTCGTTCCCCGGGCGGCCAGGGAGGCGCTGGGCATCAAGCCCGGCGACACCGTGCTGGTCGTGATCCGCGGCCGCACGGCGATCTTCCTCCGAAAACCCGACGATCACGCGAGGGCGATCCGCGGGATCGCCAAAGCGCTCTATCCCGATGGCTACCTCGCCGAGGAGAGGAAAAGCTGGCGGTGAGCAGGCCGAGCGTCCAGCGCTTCCTCGATCGGCACGGCAAGGTCGGGATCGACACCAGCGTATTCATCTACTTCATGGAGGCGCACCAGCGATACCTCACGCTGGTCGAGCCGGTCTTCACCTGGCTGCGGGGCACCCGGGGCGGGGCGGTCACCTCGACCCTCACCATGCTGGAGCTGCTGCTACAGCCCTACCGGCTCCAGAAGAACGACCTGGTGGACGGATTCTATGCGCTGTTAACTACGTATCCGAATCTGGAATGGGCGGAGGTGACGCTGGCCATTGCCGACCGCGCGGCCCAGTTGAGGGCGGAGTTCAATCTGAAGACGCCGGACAGCATTCAGGCGGCCACCGCATTGGTTCGCCAGGCGACCGGCTTCGTCTCGAACGACCCGGTCTTCCGCCGGATAAAGAATCTGGATGTGCTGATTCTGGATGAATTGAGGAGGTGAGGGAATGCCAGCAGTGCTTGCGTTTCTGCTTGTCGCCGTCGCGCTGGCCGCGCAGCCTCGTGTGTCGATCCGCTCCGATGGGGTGCAGTTGATCGATGGGAAGCCGGTGTTCCCGATCGGCTTCACCAAGGCGCCGCCGGCCGATGGCAAGACGCCGGAGGGGCGGGACGCCTACGCCGAGCTCCGCGGCGCCGGCACGGTGTTCCATCGCACCGGGCCGGCGAAGGGGCAGTGGGGGCCGGAGACCGAGGCGACGCTCGACCACATCCTGGAGCGTTCGGCCGCGGCCGGCATCTTCGGCGCCATCACCTTGCCGGATCTCCAGGCCCTGGGGCCGGAGGACAAAGCCAAGGAAGCCGAGTTGCGCCGCGTGGTGACGAAGTACCGCGGTCATCCCGGGCTATTCTGCTGGAAGGGCGAGGACGAGCCCGAATGGGGCAAGGTGCCGGTGGATCGCGTGCAGCGCTTCTACGACATCGTGCGCGAGCTGGACGCCAATCACCCCGTGTGGATCACCCAGGCGCCGCGCGGCGCCATCGAGAGCCTCAAGCGGTACGATCCGGCCTATGACATTGCCGCGCTGGACATCTACCCGATCAGTTACCCGCCGGGCGTCCACTCCCACCTGCCGAATAAGAACATCAGCGTGGTGGGCGACTACGCCAGGTGGATGCGCGAGATCACCGGCGGGCGCAAGCCGTTCTGGATGGTGCTCCAGATCGCCTTCAGCGGCGTGATCAAGCCGGGCCGGACGCTGCGTTTCCCGACGCTGCCGGAAGAGCGCTACATGACCTACCAGTCGATCATCAACGGCGCACGCGGGCTGATCTACTTCGGCGGCGACCTGGCGGTGGCGTTGAATGACCGCGACAGCAAGCTGGGCTGGAACTGGACCTTCTATTACCGCGTGCTGAAGCCGGTGCTGGAAGAACTGGCGCCGGACGGGCCGCTCTACCCGGCGCTGATCGCGCCGGAATCCAAGCTGGCGGTGAAGATGGAAGGCGCAGCCGACGTTGAATTCTGCGCGCGCGAGGCGGGACCTCACCTTTTCATCCTGGCGGCCAAGCGGGAAGGCTCGACTGTGCAGGTGAAGTTCAGCGGACTGCCCGCCAGCGTGACCGGCGGCGACGTGCTTTTCGAGGAGCCGCGCAAGGTGGCCGTTTCCGGCGGCGGCTTCAGCGACTGGTTCGGACCCAACGAGGTCCACGTCTACCGGTTTCTGAAATAATGCTGGCTATGCGGAACCGAATGCTGGCCGCCTTGTGTGCGGCGCTTCTGGCGCCGGCCGCCGTCGCCGAGCGCGTCGTCTGCCCGGTGGTCGCCGACAGCCATGTTTACGCCACCCCTTGGGACTACAAGACGCTGGAGGACACCGAGTCCTTCTTCAACTTCGGCACGGCCAACTGGCTGACCATCAAGGGGCGGGAGTACTTTGCGCTGCTCGCTTTCGACACCACGGCCGCCAAAGGGCTGGCGGTTGAGAAGGTGACGCTCAGGTTCTACCGCAACGCGAATCCGGTGCCGCTGCACACCATCGGCGTTTCGACGATCAGCGGGTCGGGCCCGTGGGCGGAAGGAAGCCAGGCGACCGCGCGGGCGCAGCCGGGCGCCTCCAACTACTTCTTCGCGCGGCTGGACCAGCAGCCGTGGTCCTACCGCGGCTCGGATCTTACCGACGTGGTGTTCGGTCCGGGCGGCAGCCTCTACACCTACCTTCAGCCGCGCGACGTGGGCGAGGGGTGGTTCGAGGCGGACCTGCCGGTGGAAATCGCCAACGCGCTGGCGAGCGGGGACCAGTACGGGCTGCTGCTGACCGATGAGAAGGGCCAGGCACAGGGGCGCCACTCCATCGGCAGCCGGCACGGCCGCTTCGCCGCCTCGCTGATCCTGGAGGGCACGCGCTCGGATCAGACCCCGCCGGCGGCGGTGCGGTCGCTGAAGCCGGGCGACGGGGCGAGCGACAGCTCGCCGGAAGAGGCGCGGGCGCTGGGGCGGACGACGCTGAGTCCGGGCAGCGTGATTCTGCGCTTCGGCGGCGCGGGCGACGACAACGGCCAGGGCATCGCCACCCGGTACGAGTTGCGCTACAGCCAGAGCCCGATCACCGAGGCGAACTTCGCCTCCGCCGCCGCGGTGCCGCGCTGGTGCCTGAACCCGCTGGCGCCGAAGCCGCATGCGCTGGCCATCGGCAACTCGCTCCGCGACGAAGTGATCGCCGTCGCCGAGGGGCTGAAGCCCGGCGAGGCTTATTACTTCGCCGCGCGGGCCACCGACAAAGCCGGCAACGCCGGCCCGGTCAGCCCGCTGGGTCACTACCGCGCTTATAGCCGTGATTTCCCGCAACTCCCGCAACTCGCCGCCGGCCCCCCGCAGCCCACAGCCCACAACCCACAATCCGCTCCGGCCATCTGGGCCATCCCCGATCTGCTGAAGATCGACCCGAAGACGGGCGCGTTGCTGGAGCAATCGGACTTTCCCGATCACCGAAGCGCGAACTCCGTCTGGGACGCGGCCAGCGGCACGGTGCGGCTGAGCGGGGCGCGCAATGAGTTTGTCGCTTTCCAGCTTGCGATCGAAAGCCCCCAGCCGCTGGCGGGTATCGAAGTCAGCGTGACTGAGCCGCTGTTCGGCGCCAGCCAGTTGCCGGAAGTTCTTCAGCAAACCAGCGCGATCCAGCTCTACCGCGAGTGGTTCGTGCCCGACGACCAGGACACCAGCGAGACGCGGCCCTGGTACCCGGAGCCGCTGATCCCCCTGACGGGGCCTTTGGAATTGCCGGCCAAGGACAATCCGGTTCCGGGCCAGACCGTGCAGCCCGTTTTCGTGGACATCTACATTCCCCGCGATGCCGAGCCGGGGACGCACACGGGCCGGCTCCTGGTGCGCGCCGGCGCCGATCTGAGCCGCGAAATCGCCATCGAGGTTGAGGTGCTGCCGCTGGCCCTGCCCGACACGCTGAGCTTCGTGGTGGACCTGAACGCTTATGGCGGGGTCAGCTCCGGCTACGGCCTGCGCACCGGCACGCCGGAATACCGCCGCCTGGTGCACGCCTACCACCGCCTCGCCCACCTGCACCGCGCGAACCTGAACATCCTGGGTTACTCGCACTCCGGCTCGCTGGAACCCGACTACTCGCCGCCGCTCACCGGCCAGGGCGCCGAGACCACGGTGGCGAGCTGGGAGGCCTGGGACGCGCACTTCGGGCCGCTGGTGGACGGCTCCGCCTTCGCCGGCCTGCCGCGCGCCGGCGTCCCGGTTACTAACCTGTACCTGAATTTCTTCGAAAACTGGCCCGGCGACTTACGCGCTAACTATAAGTGGAATAACTACCCGGCGCCGGCGACTACCGAAGCTTACCGGCAGTTGATCGCGCAGCACGGCCTGGAGGCGGGGCCGGTCGAGGAGGGATTCCCCGAAGAGTACAAGGACCGATTTTCGGCCGTCGCCCGCGAGTTCGCCCGCCATTTTCGCGAGCGCGGCTGGACCTCGACGAAGTACCAGATTTACTTCAACAACAAGCATTTCTACAAAGACCCGGCGCGCGGCGGGCGCGGAGTGTGCTGGTGGCTGCTGGACGAGCCGAATTACCGCGACGACGTGCGGGCGCTCAGCTTCTTCGGGCACCTGCCCAAGCGCTGGCTCGCCGAGTATCCCGACGTGCCGATCGTGTGGCGGACCGACATCAGCTACATCGACTTCATCCGCGACCTGCTGGCCGGCCAGATCGACCTGAACGTCATGAGCAAGCGGTTCTTCAGCAAGAACCGTTATCTGATGGATGACCGCATTCGCTACGGGCGCGAGTACTGGAATTACTCCTCAAGCAACCATCCGCGCGAGACCAATGTAAGCATGCGGGCGTGGTGCTGGCGGGTCTGGGCGGCCGGCGGCGAAGGGCTGGTGCCGTGGAACACGGTGGTGGGACCGGAGGCCTGGCAGCGGGCCGAGCCGCTGACCATGTTCTACACCGGCAGCAAGTTCGGCCGGAACGAGCCGTTCGCCTCGCTGCGGCTTAAGGCCTACCGGCGCGGGCAGCAGGACGTGGAGTACCTGGCGCTGCTGGCGCGGAAGGAGGGCTGGGACCGCGAGGCGGTCAGCCGGGCGGTGGCGGCCGCGGTGGACCTCGCGGGCGAGGTCCGCGGCGCCGGCGATCTGGACGCCGGCGCGCTCCAGTTCCAGCGGCTGGCCAACGCCGATCTGGAAACGCTCCGCCTGCGGGTGGCCAGGGCGCTGGGGGAGTAGCCAGGCCGCCAGGAGCTACCAGGAGCTCCTGGAACGGCTCGACAGGGCGGAAGCCGTAGCCGCCATCAAGCAAGCCATGGCTCAGTTCGAGCGCGGTGAAGGCCAGCCGGCACGCCAGGCGCTGGAGCAACTCCGGAACAAGCATGGCATTTCACGTTGAGATTGCCCCGCGTTCATTTGCGGCTTACCATGTCTTCCTCCAAGGGCGTCCCCGGTCATGATCTCACCGCGCACGGCGGCGGATCAGAGCAGCAGAACTGGAGCAACTCCGGCAAGAGAGCGGTGCGGCGCGTCCGCAAAAGGCGCTGGGGGAGTAGCCAGGCCGCCTATAGAGTATAATAGTCCCACGGTCACGCCTCGGTCGCTGGGCAAAGATCCGATCGGGACGAACCGAGTACAGAGGAGGAAAAGAGGATGCGTACCAAGATTTACCGGACACTCGTCGTGTCCGTTCTGTTTTCAGCGGCGGCGCTCGCGCAGACACAAGGCGGTCTGCTCGACGTGTTCGTAGTCAAGGTGAGACCGGAGAAGCGCGCCGAGTTCGACGCCGTCATCAAGAAGATGGTGGACATCAACCGGCGCCACCAGGGAGACACCTGGCTGGCCTCGGAGATCAGTTGGGGCGAAGCGAACACGGTCTACTTCTCCAGCCTGCGCCAGAACCACGCCGACCTGGAGAAGGCCTATGAGGCGTTCATGGGCGCGATGACCAAGGCCGGCGGCCCGGCCCTGGCGTCCAAGCTCATGCAGGAGATGAACAACTGCGTCATCAGCGCGCGCGGCGAGCTGCGGCGGCTCCGGCCCGAGCTCAGCCGAAACGCCCCGTCCGACCAGGAGGGCATCATGCGGCTCGTGGGCCAATCGCGCTGGCTGCGAACCACCCTGGTGCGCGTTCGGCCCGGCCGGTTCGGCGACTACCAGGAGCAGTTGCAGGCTATGAAGGAGGCCGCTGAGCGCGCCGATTCCAAAACGCCAGTGTTGGTCTCCCAGGGCGCCGGAGGCCAGCAGGGCACGGTGTTCTATATCACTGTCCCCGCCGGCTCGCTGGCCGCGTTCGACGAGCCGCTGACGCCGCTGCCGAAACTGCTGGGTGAGGAAGGGTATCGGAGGTACACCGCGGCAGCTCGGGAGGCCGTCCTCTCCAGCGAGACCTTCATCCACCGTTACGTGCCGGAGCTGAGCAATCCGCCCCAGGCGGTCGTTTCAGCCGCGCCCGACTTCTGGCGGCCCAAGCCGCCGGCTGCGGTTGCCGCGGCCAGGACCAAGGCCAAGCACACGGAGTAATCCGGCCGTCCGCGCGCCGTGTCCCGCATGGTCTATACTGGCTTTCGGCACTAACTTTGGGGGCGCAGCATTCGCCCCGGAGGACCCGCATGAAACGCCTCAAGATTCTGGTGAGTTCGCTGTTGTTCTGTGTGCTGGTGCTCCCGTTGCTCGACTGCGGCAAGCCCCAGCATGGCCCCGAGGAAAAATACTGGCTGGTTGTCACCAACGTCAAGATCCCCTATTGGCAGGCCGCCGGCTCCGGGTTGGTCCGCGCGGCCACTCAGTTGGGTGTGCAGGCGGAGATGGTGGGACCCGACAGCTTTGACCCCAAAGCCCAGCAGGCGGAGTTCCGCCGCGTGCTGGGCAAGAAGCCCAGCGGTATCCTGATCTCCGTCTCCGACCCGATCCTGCTGGCGACGGACATCAACGCCGCCATCGCCCAGGGCGTTCCCGTGATCACCATCGACTCCGACGCGCCCGCCAGCAAGCGGCTGCTGTTCATCGGCACCCATAATTACGACGCCGGGATGATGGGCGCCAAAGTCGTGGTCGATCACCTGAAAGAGAAGGGCAGCGTGGTGATTTACACCATGCCCCAGCAGCTCAACCTTAACGAGCGCCTGCAAGGGTACAAGGCTGTCCTAGCCACTCACGCCCAGATCAAGCTAGCCGAGGTCATCGACATCAAGGGCGACCCGCGCATCGCCTTCGACAAGACCATGGAGATGGCCGAAAAGGGCCCCCTGCCCGACGCTTTCGTCTGTCTGGAGGCCATTGCCTGCGCCGAGGTGGCCGAGGTGCTGGACCGCAAGCGGATCACCGGCAAGCTCGTCGTGGCCATGGACACCCATGAGCGGACGCTCGAGTGGATACAGAAGGGTCTGATCGCCGCCACCATCGCGCAGAAGCCCTTCACCATGGCTTTCTACGGCCTGAAGATGCTCGACGACCTCCACCACCACAAGCCGCCGTCGCTGGACGTCAAGTTCGAGCAGGACACCTTCTCGCCGATCCCCACCGGAGTGGACACCGGCGCCACCCTCATCGATAAAGCCAACGTCAACACGTTCATCGAGGCCCAGCGCTCGGCCGGAGGGCACATCGGTGGTTGATCCCGCCATGCACCGCCTGCTCTTGCCGCTCGCCCTGGCACTGATCAGCCAGCCCGCCTGGCCCCAGGGCAACGTCTATCCCTACCGCTGGGTCTTTGTCGCGAAAGGGCTTCAAAACGACCGCGACGTCGAGGACATCCGCTCCATCGCCGCCACCGCCGCCGCCCACGGCCTGAACGGCCTGGTGCTTTCTGCCGGCCTGGACCGGCTCGACCTGCAACCGGTCGCCTACCGCGAGCGGGTCAAGCGGGTCAAGGCCATCTGCGATGAGCTTCAGCTCGAACTGATCCCCCAGATTTTCTCGGCGGGCTACGGCGGTTCGGTGATCTCGCACAATCGCAACCTCGCCGAGGGCCTTCCCGTGCGCGACGCGCTGTTCGTCGCCTCGGGCGGCGAGGCGCGCCTGGTGGCCGATCCGCCCGTCGCGCTGCTGAACGGCGGCCTGGAGGAGTACGACGGGCACAAGCTCAACGGCTACCGGCTCCAGGACGAGCCCGGCAAGATTACGTTCGTGGACACCGAGGTTGTGAAGGAGGGCGCCGCTTCACTGCGCTTCGAGAACTTTCCCATCCATCCGGCCGGCAACGCGCGTCTGATGCAGGAGATCGAGGTCAAGCCGTATCGCCAGTACCGCGTCAGCTTCTGGGTGAAGACCGAACAGTTGGCCCCGGCCAGCGCCTTCCGCCTCCAGGTGCTGGACACCGCCTCGCGCGCGTTGGCGCCCTGGGACCCGCTGCTCCCGGCCACCGCCGACTGGCGGCAGCTCACCTGGGGCTTCAACAGCGCCAACCGCGACCGCGTCCGCATTTACGTCGGCGTGTGGGCCGGCAGGTCCGGCAAGTTCTGGGTGGACGACCTGCGCGTCGAGGAGATCGGCCTGCTCAACATTGTCCGCCGCCCCGGCACGCCGGTCCGCGTCCGCGGCGACGAGAGCGGCCTGGAGTACGAAGAAGGCCGCGACTACGTTCCCGTCGCCGACCCGCGCCTCACCTTCCGCTTCGACCACGAGCCGCCACCCATCCGCCTGCTCCCCGGCAGCCGCATCCGCGAGGGCGAACGGCTGCGCGTCGATTACTACCACGGCATGTCGGTCAACGACAGCCAGGTCAGCGTCTGCATGTCCGAGCCGCAGCTTTACGAGATCTGGCGCGAGCAGGTGCGGCTGATCCACGAGCTGCTCGGGCCGCGCCGCTTCTTCCTGCTCAGCATGGACGAGATCCGCGCCGGCGGCTCCGACGAGGCCTGCAAGCGCCGCGGCATGACCATGGGCCAGATCCTCGGCGACTGCATCACCCAGCAGTTCCTCATGCTCCGCGAGGCCAACCCCGAGGCCGAGATCTTCATCTGGTCCGACATGCTCGACCCCAACCACAACGCCCGCGCCGACTACTATCTGGTGGACGGAGACTACACCGGCTCCTGGGAGCACGTCCCCGGCGAGCTGGGCATCGTCACCTGGTATTACGCGAAGCGGCGCGAGAGCCTGGCCCACTTCTCCGGCCTCGGCTTCCGCACCCTGGCCGGCGCCTACTACGACGGCGACACGCTCGACAACCCCAAGGGCTGGCTGGCGGCGCTGGATGAGACCCCCGGCGCCGTCGGCATCATGTACACCACCTGGCAGAACAAGTACGCGCTGCTGGCCCCCTTCGGCGACTTAATTCGGTGACAGGCTACGCTTTCACCAATTAAATCCGGGCGCCGCCTCACTTCCGCGCCAGAGCGACCAGGCGCTGTGCGGCGAGATCGTATGGGCTGCCGTCCACCGCGCCGTGCAACGTCACCGCGCTGAAGCCGGCGTCGCGCAAGAGTTGGCCCAGTTCGGTTCCTGAATACAGACGGTGCTCGAAGTTGAATTCCTGGCGAGCCGAGCCGCGGATCAGTATCCAGCGGTTTTGAAGCGAACCCCAGTCCTTGCCGACCTTGCGCTCCGCCAGGAACAGGGAGCCGTCTTCGAGCTGGAGCCAGTCTTTTACCTGGAACACACGCGCGAGGACCTCCTTGCCCGCTATCTCGATGAGCAGCCGGCCTCCCGGTTTCAAGGACGTGCAGAGATTGCGAAGGACCTGGAGATCGTCGGATGGGACCTCGAAATACCCGAACGAGGTGTACATAATTATGACGGCGTCGAAGGCGCCAGGACGGCAGAACGAACGCATGTCCTGCTGCACGAACTCAATCGCCAACCCTCCCTCGCCAGCTCGTCTACGGGCCAGCTCCAGATAGCGGGCCGTGCGATCCACTCCGACGACGTGATGCCCTCGCCTGGCCAGCTCAATGGCGTGCAGGCCCGGGCCGCAACACATGTCCAGCACCCGCGCGCCCGGTTCGAGGCCCAGCAGCTTCTCGACCTTGTTCACCTCTTCGGCCGCGCCTGCCTGGCGCTCCGCGCTGAACAGAAAGGGAGCCAGCGCCTCCCACAACGCGTCGTTCTCGAACCATTCAGGCATGGGAGAAGTATACGCCCCGCGGCGGTTATGCCGGGTGCAGAGGGCGTGAATGCGGAGTCATGCTATATGCGGTGAGCTGAGAAGTTATGGAGACCGCGGGCGAGAAGGATGCCGCTGCCGGCGCAGGCGATGGCGCTCGGGCCTACAGCGAGGACGGGGTGGATCTGACACTGATCCGCTGGATGCTGTCGCTCACCCCGGCCCGGCGGCTTCAGGCGCTCCAGCGGACCGTGCGCTCGCTGGCGAGGTTGCGTGCCGCGCAAACGAAGCCCCAGCCCTGATTTCCTGGCCGTCCTGCGCATCCTGGCCCGGCGCCAGGTGGACTTCATTGTTGTCGGCGGCGTGTGCGCCGCTCTCCACGGCGCCCCAGTGACTACCTTCGATCTGGACGTGGTCCATTCGCGCGATCCTGACAACATCGAACGACTACTATCCGCCTTGGACGACCTGGAGGCCTGCTGCCGGATGGCGCCGGAACGCAAGCTCAAGCCTAATGTCACTTACTTTGCCCCTTTCTCGTCGTTAGGCGAACTCGGACCCTTGCACTTGTGTTTGGGAAACGTTGCGCCTTTGCCCCAGACCGCTCTGGGATAGGATCGTCGGCGGGTCCGGTTCGGCAATTTGCCTTGCCCCGCCCAGCGCAACACCCGCTGGTATTCCGCCTCCCACTCCGCCGCATCGGTGATGGTAGCCAAGCGGGGCAAGGCGGTCATAACCACCGCTTGGACTCGGGAGAAGCTCAACCGTCGGGGCTCATTGCTGTCCAACTTAGCCGAAATCCCGCCTTCGGCTGATTGAAAACATTGG
>JBBTDS010000149.1:0-3033 GCA_038060875.1 Acidobacteriota bacterium
CCCGGGTTTCCTGGGCGGCCATGGAGCACGCCAGGCATGGGAGAAGAACCGCCAGAAGTTGCCTTCGCATAGGACCGTCTTCGAGCCCCGACCACAACGGCAGGTACGGCAGTATTATACTGCGGTCCTTGTGGGGCGTGGTTCAGTTCGCCCAGGCGTTCTGTCTTCGCACCTTCCTTGCGTCCGCGCGATGTTTCGGCCTTGCGGATGATCGCGATCCGTGAAACAACTCCATGAAGTAGAATGAACCGACAGTTTCTGGAGGCCAACCTATGCCGGAAGCGGTTGATCCCGGTCGATCCGCCCTCGCGCTGGAGATCATCGAGGCTGGCGAGGACGGTTTTGTCGCCTTCGACGAGCAGTTTCGCGTCGTATACGTGAATCCCACAGCCGCGCGGTTGCTCGGATTGGAACAGGCCGAATTGGCCGGCCGGTTTCAATGGGAAGTTTTCCCGGCTACGCTTGGCACGCAACTTCGCCGGGCCATGGTGGAGCGCGTCGCGATCAGCCTGAACCACTATTACGAGACCGAACGGAAGTGGTATGAGGTCCGCGCAAATCCCTCCAGAGACGGAGGCCTGATCGTCCGGTTCCGCGACATCTCCGAGGAGATCACCGGGCGCAAGCGGGCCGAGGCGGCGCTGCGCGAAAGCGAAGAACACCTCAGCCTGGCGATCGAAGGCGCCGGCATGGCTACCTGGGACGTCGATCTGCGGACCGGACGCGCGGTCTGGTCCAGGCGCCACTTCGAGTTGCTGGGCTATGACCCGGCCCCGGATGGGCAAGCGACCTTGGAAATGTGGCGCAGCCATGTTCATCCCCAAGACCTGGAGCAGGTCATGGCCGCGTTCGAGCGCGCCAGGTCCGAGCGTGGCCTCTATTGTCCCGAGCATCGCATCCTCCGGGCCGATAACGGGCAAACGGTGTGGCTGAGCGTGTTCGGAAGATTCCTCTACGACGAGGCCGGCCAGGCGATCCGGTTCATCGGCGTGTTCTTCGACCACACCGCATTTCGGGAGGCGGCACGGTTCATTGAGGCCGGCAAGCTCGCCCGTCCGCAAGCCTCAGCCCCGACGGAACCGCTGCGGTCATCCGGCCTGGACGTCATTGGCGCCATGCCCTGGGGCACGCATCTCTGCCAGTTCTACGCCACTGGCCAGGACCTGGTGGAGACGCTGGTGCCCTATTTCCGCGAGGGCCTGGCGGCGAACGAATTCTGCATGTGGATTACGTCCGCGCCGCTCGAGGTCGAGCAGGCCACGGCGGCCTTGCGCGCCGCCGTGCCGGACCTGGACGACTACCTGGCCAGCGGCCAGATGGAAATCCTCGACTACAGCCAGTGGTACACGAAGACCGGCGCGTTCGACGCCGACTCAGTGCTCCAAGGCTGGACCGACAGGCTGGCGGCGGCCCGCCGGCGGGGCTTTGAAGGGCTGCGCCTGACCGGCAACACCTTCTGGCTGGAGCGGGCGGACTGGGACGACTTCACGCGTTACGAGGCCAAGATCAACGCGGTGATCGGCGGCCAGCCCATGCTGGCCTTGTGCACCTACTCGCTGGAGAAATGCGGCCTTCGCGAGATCCTCGACGTGGTCGCCAACCACCAGTTTGCCCTGATCAAGCGCGCCGGGCGCTGGGAAGTCATCGAAAGCGCCGCCCCCGGGCAGATCGAGCTGGCCCTGCGCGCCAGCCAGGAGCGATTGTGGCTGGCCACGTGGGCGGCGGAGTTGGGCGTCTTCGAGTGGCACGTGGCCGCTGACCGCGCCGTGTGGGAAAACCCCCGCATGTATGAAATCTTCGGCCGAAGCCAGGTGGAAGGCCCGCTCAGCAAGGCGCAGTTCGTCGAGCAGGCGATTCATCCGGACGATGTCGCCTCGTTCGAGGCGGCGATGGCGGAGGGGATGAAACCCGGCCGGCTGTTCCGTGCCATCTGCCGCGTCCGCCGCGCCAATGACGGCGAGTGGCGCTGGGTCGAACTCTCTGGCTGTTTCGAGCGGACCCCCGACGGCGTGCCGCTGCGGCTGGTGGGTGTGGCGGGGGACATTACCGACCGCAAGCGGGCCGAAGATGCGCTGCGCGAGAGTGAGGAGGACCTGAACCGGGCCCAAGCGGTCGCCAAGACCGGAAGCTGGCGCTTAGATACGCGGCACAATGAATTGCGCTGGTCCGACGAGACCCACCGGATGTTCGGCATTCCGAAGGGAACGCCGCTGACGTACGAGGTGTTCCTGGCCACCGTTCACCCGGAGGACCGGGAATACGTGGATGGGAAATGGACGGCCGCCATTCACGGCGAGCCTTACGACATCGAGCACCGGATCATCGTCGGGGGCGGTGTGAAGTGGGTCCGCGAACGAGCGGAGCTGGAGTTCGACCGGGAGGGCACGCTGCTGGGCGGATTTGGGACCGTCCAAGACATCACCGACCGCAAGCGGGCCGAGGATGCGCTGCGGCGCAGCGAGAACCAGTTGCGGCTCATCACCGACGCCGTGCCGGCGCTGATCGCTTACATTGACGACAGCTTCCGCTACCGCCGGGCCAACCGCACCTACGAGCGCTGGTTCGGGCTGTCCGGCGAACAGGAGGTGGGCCGCCACGTCAGCGAGGTTCTGGGGGAGGCCGCCTGGGAGAAGGTCCGGCCGTACATGGAACGCGCGCTGGGCGGGGAAGCGGTCACCTTCGAGCTTGAGCTTCCCCACCCCAGCGGCGGCCCGCGCTGGGTCCACGCCGCCTACACCCCGGACCGCGACGAGAGCGGCCGGGTGCTTGGGTTCGTGGTCCTCGTCCACGACATCGGCAAGGCCAAGCGGGCCGAGGAGAGAATCCGCCATCAGAACGCAGTGCTGGAGGGAATCAGCCGGATCTTCCGGGACGCTCTTACCTGCGACACGGAAGAAGATCTGGGCCGCGATTGCCTGGCCGTGGCGGAAGAGGCGACTCAAAGCGAGTTCGGTTTCATTGGAGTGATCACCCCCGAGGGGCGGCTCGACGATCTTGCCAGCAGCGGTCCCGGCTGGGAGAAGATTCACGGCA
>JBBTDS010000150.1:0-14165 GCA_038060875.1 Acidobacteriota bacterium
GCGTGGCCGGGCTGGTGATGCGCATGGGCGAGATGTAGATCCGCATGTTGCGGGTGAACGTCCCGGTCGAGTCGGTGATGTTGACGTTGAAATCGTAGTTGCCGGCGACGGTGGGGGGGCCGGTGATGTCGCCCGTGGTGGGGTTCAGGCTCAGGCCAGTAGGCAGCAACGAGCCGGGCTGGAGGGCAAAGCTCACCGTCCCGGTGCCGCCGGCGGTGGTGATCGTCTGGCTGTAAGCCACGCCGACCGAGCCGTCGGGGAATTCCCAGTTGCTGGTCACCACCAGGCCTGAGACCTTGACGCTGATCGTCTTGCTGGCGGTCTGGGCGCCGCTCGTCACCTGCACGCCACAACTGTAAGTGCCCGGCGTGGTAGCCACGCCGAGCAGCCCGGCCTTTGCGGTCCAGCCGGAGGAGACGTCAGTTCGCAGCGCGATGCCGGGAATGGAGCAGGAAGTCAGGCTCCAGGTGTACGTTCCGGTTCCGCCGACTGCATCCAGCGGGGTCTCGACCCTGCCGATAGACCACTGCTGGTCAGTCGTGGTGATGTAGAGCGGCGGCACCATGCCCGCCGGGTAGACCACCAGGGTCAAAGAAATCGTAGTGGTCCCGCCCGTGCCGCTGTCGGTGGCGATGACGTCGAAGAAGTAGTTGCCGACGGCCGTGGGCGTGCCGCTGATCACCCCGGTGCTCGTATTAAGAACCAGGCCGGCGGGCACCGCGTGCCCTGGTTTCACGGACCAGGTCACCGTGCCGGTGGCGCTGCTGACCGCCAAGGTCGCCGAGTACGCGGCGCTGACGTTGCCGTGGGGCAGCACGTTCGAAACACTGAAGTAGATCGAGGCTACGTTCAGCCGGAAGGTGCGCAGGCCGAAGTTGCCCGAGCCGTCAGTGGCGCGCACCGTGAAGACGTGAGCGCCGGCGGTAGCAGGCACGTTGCCGCTCAGAGTGCCGCCGCTCGAAAGCGTCAGACTTCCGGGCAGCGTGCTGCCTGGCTCCAGCGTCCAGGTGTACGATCCCGCGCTGCAACAGGCTGAGAAGGTGCGGCTGTAGGACTGGCCCGGCCCCACTTGCCCCAGGTCGGGGCCGTCGTTGATCTGGACGTGGGTGGGCGAGGTGCCGTTGATCCGGATCCCGTGTCCGCCGGTGTAGCTGTTTCCGGCCGCGTCGGTGACGCGCAGCCGGAACCAGAACCACCAACTCGTCTCCGTCGGCGTGCCGGTCACTTGGCCCGAGGAATCCATGCTCAGGCCGTTGGGAAGCTGGCCTTCCACGATGCTCAACGTGTACGGCGGCGTTCCGCCGATGACGCGCAGCTTCTGGCTGTACGCCACGCCCAGGGTACCGTCGGGCAAATTCTCGGGCGAGAGGGGCGAAACACGGACGGTGTGGAGACGTCCTGTAGTCTGGGCCGGCGCGGAGCTGTCGGTGGCCTGGAGGGCAAACGTGTATGGCCCCAGCGCGGTAGGCGTGCCGGCTAGCAGGACCCCTGGGTTGGTGAGGCAGGGGCGCAGATCCGCCGGTGTCTGTAGGGTAATGCCGGCGGGCAGGGCGCCGGAGAACAGCGAAAAGGTGTAGGGCGGTTTGCCCCCGTTGGTGTCGGCCGACCTCCAGTCCGATTGTTGCCCAATGACGAAGTCGTCGAAGGGCCAGGATCGAATGTACGGCACTGTCAGCGGGACGCCCACCACGCCCAGGGTGTAGTGCTTGCGCAGCTCGGCGCCGGCGTTGTCGGTGATGCGGACCTGGAAGCTCCAGTAGCCGGGACCGGTCGGCGTGCCGCTCAACACCCCTGTGGAACTGTTGAGGCTCAGTCCACCCGGCGCGCCGCTGCAGTGCAGCCCAAACGTATAGGGCGCCGTTCCTCCGCTTACCGCGATCGTCTGGCTGTAGGCGACGTTCTGCGTCCCGTTGGGCAGCGTCGCCGGGCTGGTGATCCGCATCGGCGAGATGTAGATCCGCATGCCGCGGCCGAACGTCCAGGTGGCTTCACTGATGTTGACCTGGAAGTCATACAGCCCGGGCGTGGTGGGCGCGCCGCTGATCACGCCGGTGGCCGTGTCGAGAGTCAAGCCCGGAGGCAGCCCGGGGCCCAGGGCAAGATTGAAGCTCACCGGCGCAGTGCCGCCCACGGTGGTGATCTGCTGGCTGTAAGCCACGCCCACGGAGCCGTCCGGAAACTCCCAGTTGCTGGTCATCACGAAGCCGTAGACCTTGACGGTAAAGGTCTTGCTCGCCGTTTCCGCGCCGCTGGTGACCTGCACGCCGCAGCTATATGTGCCCGGCGTGGTGGCCACGCCGATCAGCCCGGCCGTGGCCGTCCACCCCGCGGGAACGTCAGTCCTCAGCGATATGCCGGGGATGTTGCACAAGGTCAGGCTCCAGGTATACGGCCCGGTGCCGCCGGTAGCATCTAGCGAGGCTTCCACCCGGCCGATCGACCAGTCCAGGTCTCCGGTCGTGACGGTCAACGGTTGCGCGAACAGGTTCAAACACAGTGCGGTAAGAACCGGAAAGAAGTGGAAGCAGTGCCGGACGAGTGACCGACGCATATGAGCCCTCCATACCTACTACAGGTTCGCAATGGACCCGGCTTAACGATTTTAGTACCTTTTTCTCGGATGTCAACACCTGTTTGAGGCGGCCGGCGCTCCATCGCAGCCCTCGCAGCCAGGAATCAAGGGAGCCGTGGTGGTACCAGTACTCGACTTGTGAGCTGCCGCTCCTCCGGCTACAGTTGAGGCCGTGAAGGCCGGCGCGCGCTTACGCCGCCGGCTCCTTGCGAAGCTCCTTGTAAAGCTCGCGGAAGCAGTTGACCGCCTCGGTCGCGTTCTTGTTAGCCACCGGCTCGCCGAAGTAGCTCTTGACGAACGGCCCCATGCCGCACCAGGTCGTCTGCAACATGCCGAGCATGCGGGTAGCGACCGGCTTGCTGGCGTGCTTGCGGACGAACCGGACCAGCTCCAACTGCCCGAGCGCGACCTCGGGCTTGCGCCACGGCGAGTAAACGACCTGGAAGCCCTCGGTGGCGAACCAGGCCGCGGTGGGATGGGCGCGCTCGTAGTGCCAGTCGCAGATGACGATGTCGGTGGGAACCATGCGGAGGGCGGCGGCCGTGCCCATGACGCTGGCCTCCCACTTGCCGATGCCGGTCACCGCGCCGTCGAGGAACCGGTCCCCCCACAGCCACAGGGGCCGCTTCGACTTCGCCAGGTGATCGCGCAGCCGGCTCACCTCGCCGGCGAACAGGTCGGCCTTGTTCTTCCCTTTGCAGCGCGGGCAGGCGTCCTCGCCGATCAGGAAGACCTCGTCCATGCCAACGTGGAAGGCATCGGCCTCGCACACTTCGGCCAGCTCGTCGATCAGGTCGAACACGACCGCGTGCACGCCCGGGTGCAGCGGGCAGTAACTGCGGCAGTAGATGCCCTCGTTGTTGGGATACTGGCCCGGCGATTCGTCGAACTCCGGATGGGCGCGCAGCAAGGCGTGGGTGGTCTGGCGCCACGACTGGTGCCCGAGGCAGTTGATCTGCGGGATCAGGCGGACGCCGGCCGCGCGGCAGGCGGCCACCAGCGTCTTGACTTCCTCCTTGGAGAGCGCGTTGGCCTCGGCGACCTCGGGACGCCTGGTGAACTGGTAGCGGTAGTTGAACTCGACGACCAGCGTGTTGACGCCCTCCTTCGGCAGCGCCTCGCGGATGAAGCGGGCCGAGACCTCGACTTCGTCGGCCCTGGGCGCGCTACAGTGCAGGCCGCGGACAGCCAGGCCCGTTGGGGCCGGCTGAGCGGCGGGCTGCGCAGCCGCGGTCGCGGCCGCGCCGGCAAGAAGTTCTCTTCGGCTGAAGGTTGTCATACTCCGAGTATCTTACCGCCGGCGGATGGGCGACGGCGATCAAATAACGCAAGGGCGAGGTGTTGGAGACGGCCGCCACGGTCAGAGCCGACGATGTTTAGCGCTGGCGATCGGCGAGCGTTTTCAGCGCAGCCGCTTCGCGCTCCAACTCAGACGGTTCGTAGTCGTACAGGGTGACGTGTCGCGCCAGGAAGTCCTACGTCTCGATGCGAGATAGGTTCAACAGACGTCCGACCTCAACCTGGGCCAGCGCGCCACGCCGGCAGGCTTCGATGGCAAGGGCCTCAAGAGCCGCACGCGAGATCTGCGAGCCGCCAGGGGCGATCTGGGCAGCGATCTCATCCGAAATCTCCAGGGTTACCGAAGCAGGACTTCGCAAACGGCCCCATGCTGCACCAGGTGGTCTGCAACATGCCGGGCAGGCGGGCTGCGCCGCGGCCGTCGCGGCGGCGCTGCGGCGGCGGGGCGGCGCGGGATGCGATCATGAATGACGCCATGCTGCGATTCCTGATCGTGTGCGGAATGCTCTGGGGCGGGACCGCCCGCGCCGGGGACCTCTGGGAGCTGGCCCGCAGCCAGCGCCACGTCCACCGCTTCTCAACTCTGTTCACCGCCCAGGACGTCCGCGACCGCCTTTCCTCCGAACAAGGGCTGGCCGAGGCGATCGACTGGGCGAAGAAGACGGCCATCACCAAGGTCTACCTCGAGACCTTCCGCAACGGCTACCAGGCCGAGCGCCCCGCCCTGCTGAGCGCGAAGCGCCGGTTCGAGGAAGCCGGCTTCGATGTCTCGGGTTGCGTGACCACCACCCGCATCGGCAAGATCTCCACCGGCTGGAACCTGATCTCCTGCTACACGGCAAGAAGCACCCAGGACCAGCTTCAAGCCATCTTCGAATACACCGCCGGCCTGTTCGACGAGATCATGATCGACGATTTCTGGTTCACCGACTGCGCCTGCGAGGAGTGCGAGACAGCGCGCAAGGCCCGCAGGGTGAGGATCGGCGAGGAATCGTATCCGGTCTCGGGCGACACTTGGGAGGACTATCGTTCGGAGCTGATGGTGCAGGTTTCCCGCCGGCGGGTGCTCGGCGCCGCCAAACGCGTCAACCCGAAGGCCAGGTTGATCATCAAGTACCCGCAATGGTACGACCGCTTCCACGAGCGCGGCTACGACGTGGCGCGCCAGACGGCCGACTTCGACCTGATCTGGGTGGGCACCGAGACGCGGGACCGCGACAAGAAGGGCGTGCCGCAGTACGAGGCCTATTTCATCATGCGCTGGCTGGGCTCGATCGGCGGCCCGAAAACCGGCGGCGGCTGGTACGATCCGCTCTCGACCACCGAGCGCACCTACCTCGAACAGGCGCGCCAGACGGTGCTGGCCGGGGCGCGCGAGTCGATGCTCTTCTGCTACGGCGCGCTCCTGCGCAACACCGGGCCGGCAAATATAGCCGCGCTGCGGCCGCAGATTCCGGAGCTGCTGAAGGCGGCGGCCGAAGTGCGGCGGCGCCAGATCACCGGCATCGCCACCTACAAGCCGCCCAGCAGCCACCCGGAAAAGGAACTCTACGTCTTCGACTATGCCGGGATGCTCGGCCTGCCGCTCGCGCCGGGCCACGAGTTCCCCGCCAATGCGCCGGCCGCCTTCTTTTCGATTCACGCCCTCAAGGACCCGGAGTTCGCGGCCGGGCTGACGCGCTTCATCCGCTCCCGCAGGCCGGTGTTGCTCACCGACGGCCTGGCGGAAGGCCTGCGCGGCCGGGTCAACCTCGCGGCGCCGAACGTCCGGGTGCTGCCGGTCAGCGGCGATCCGAAGACCCTGCTGAAGCTCTCACAGGAGGAACTGGACAGGCTGCGCGCCCCACTGCTTCAACCGTTCAAGGCGTCCTTTTCGGCGCCGAACGAAGTGTCACTTTGCCTGTTCAAGGACGGGAGCTGGGTGGTCCAGAACTTCAACGATGCCGAGGTCACCGTCGAGCTGAACCGCCAGCGCTTCCAGGTCCCTGCCCGGGGCTGGGTCCAGCGGTGGAGGTGAGGGACCTGGGCGCCATAGGGCGCGATGGAACCGTCTTCACCCGGGCCAGCAGCTCGCGCAGCCGCTGAGACGGATGGAAGTCGCGCTGGAGGTCGTTGTACCTGGCCCAGAAGTAGGCCACTACGAAGTCGTCCTTCAGTCCCTCGACAAAGCGATCCCTCTCGGTCCAGGCTTGAAGAGCGTGTTCGATGAGCTGCCGCTGCCGGGGGGACTCGAACGCGCGCCGGGCGGCGCGAACGGCGGCCACGGTCAACTCGGTGTAGCGCAATCCCTGGCGGTAGAACTCAACGCGCCGGCCAATGAGCTCGTTGTCCGCGAGGCGCGAAGCCTCGGCCAGATCCCGCGCGCACTGCTCCAGCAGTTCCGGCGTGAACAGCTCCGGGAGCCGGGTCTTCTCGATCGAGTTGCACGTCACGTCCTCGCCGGCGGCGGTGGCGGTCCGCCAGGCTTCCTCGAGCCGCGCGTGGAAGCGGCGGACGGCGGGTGCTGCCCGTCCAAAGCCCCTCTCATAGAAGTCAGCGAGGATCGCCGCCGGGTCCAGCGAGGCGTCCCACAGCAGCTTCCCGGCCACGTAGTAGTTGATGCCGTTAATGGCGAAGTCGTCCCCGGACTGAGTCTGGAACATGTCGATTCCCAGGCTGCGCAGGGTCTTGATCGACGCGGCGATCTGGGGCACGACCAGGCGATGGAATCCCGGCCAGGAGCCGTTGATGTAATACTCGTAGATTGCGGGCTTACCGCCTGCACGGGCCCAGAGGGCGGCGAGCGCGTGCTGCTCCTCTCTCATCACGGCGTTGGCGTGCCGGTAGGCGCTCCACAGGCAGTACTGGGGGACGACCGAGGGCCGCAGCCGGACCCGGCGCGGCGGCGCCGCGTAGCGGGAGTAAGCCATCGAGACCACGTACTTGCCCGGGTGGGTCTGCTCCACCTCCGCCGCCACCTGGTTGACGAAGGTGAAGATGCGGTCGGTGACGACGCCATACTTGGCCGGCGCTTTCTTCATCTCCTCGGCCTCGATGCCGGGCCGCTTCATCATCTCGCCGGAATCCAGCGCGCGGCAGCGGTCGCACTCGCAGATGCCGCCGCCGTCGTTCATGGTGATGTGGACGCCGTCGTAGCCGGGATGGTCGTCGAAAAACTTCCTGACCCATTCGATGGTGGCGCGAATGACCCCGGGATTAGTGGTGCAAACCTGGCCGCCGTGCTTGAAGTCGTAGTCCGGACCCGGGACCGCGCGCTTTCCATCCACCAGGGCGTAATACTCCGGGTGAGCGCCGGCGTACCCGGCGGGCGGAAAGATCTCGCCGAGGGCATGCCCGCCGTAAATCTTCAGGCCGCCCCAGCCGTTCCGCCGCTCCCAGAGCGCCACCTGGGCTTGATGCTCGGCGCTGACGCCCAGCAGGCGTTCCCTGGGGCGCATCGCGGTGGGACCGCTCGGTGCGCCCCACAGGGCTCCGCCCGGGCCGCGGTTGCGCCACTTGAAGTCGGGCTGTCGCGTTTCGTCGATCTGCGGGAGGGCGATTGAGCGCGCCTGTGGGACAACCTCGCCCAGCTCTCCCGGCCACAGCCAGCGCACGCCCAGGTGTTTCTCCAGCAAGGCGTAAACGGCGGACTGGGTCCCGGCGTCGTCTTTGCCCGCCAGGACCAGGTTGCCGCCGGCGGTCCGGATGCGGAATCCCCCGGCGCCAAGGGAGGCGGGAACGGCCTCGCTGGCGCCTACCAGGATCAAAGGACTGGCCGAGCCTTTCGCTGCTGCGCTGATCGGAACCCTGGCGCCGGAGATCTTCTCGACGTACTTCTGAAGGTCCCCGGCGGCCGACATGGTCGCCTGGGAGGCGGCCGGCCCGACCACGATGGTGCTCCGGGGACGCCCATCCTCCACGAGCACAATGCGGCCCTCCCGCAGAGCCGCCTTCGCCTTCTCCAGCCATGCTTCGTGAATGAAGCGAGCCTTTGCCAGCTCCCAGTTTCTGGGGGCGAAGACGCTCAGATCCTGACGGGGCAGCGCGGGCACGCCCGTCCCGAGGGCCCGTGTGCCGCCCTCGCGGTGCTCGCTGGAGTAGAGCGGGTCCAACTCCACGGCGTTTTCCCGCGCCCACGCGCCGATGTGGGTCTCCCCCATGGTCGCGATGCTGTCCGCGGACCAGTTGGGGAAATCGAGCTGGCGTTCCAGCCACAGCGCGACAGGCCTGGTGACGAAAAACGGGCGGTGGCCCACGCCTGGCAGATAGCCGGTCTCGAAAACGCCCGTGGGGGAGCCTCGCAGCGCGGCCACGCGCCGCTGAAGGTCCCGAAAGAACGCCGGGGCGTTGGGCGGAATGCGCACCGTGGCGTCTTCCAGGCCGTTGTAGACCAGGGTGGCGCCTCGGGCCGCGTGAAGAGCGTAGAGGACCGCGGGACGGTCGCCGAGAAACATGAGCGAGCGGTACGGGATGCCCACGCACATGGGCTTGGCATTGTCCCAGTACTCGCCCGGCCCATCCAGGTTGCCGCCGCCGACCAGCACGCAAGCCTTCAGACGATTCTCGACGGCGCAAGCCAGGCTGAGCACGAACGAGCCCAACGAGTAGCCCGCCGCGGCGATGCGCTTCGCATCCACCTCCGGCCGCTGGGCGAGGTAGGAGACGGCTTGCCGCACGTCGGTGATCATCAGCCCGGCCAGGCGGCGCGCAAGTTCCTCGGGAGGCTCGACCTTGTCGTGGGCGCGCGTGCCGGACTTGCGGTCGATGTTGCGCTCGCCTTCGCCGGCCGGGTCGTAGGTGAGGACGACGGCCCCGGCGCGCGCATACAAGATGCCCGAGTAGAAGGCATACCAACTGTACTTGTCGCCGCCGTGGCCGTTGACGACGATCAACGCGGGCGCTTTTCCACGGCGCAACTTGGGCAGATAGAGGATCGCCGGGACACGCAGGCCGAATTGCGTGGCGTAGGTCACGCGCTCGGCCACCACGCCCGGCGCGGGCTCGAAGCGGCCGTGCGTCTCCGCGGCCAGCGGCGGCAGCGGATCGGGCGCCAACAGCGTGGCCTTGATCTCGCGGCGCCGGGTCTCCTCGTCCACGGCAGCCGCCGGGCCGAGCGCCGGCAGGGCGAGGAGGCCTGCCAGGACAATTTCCACTCGCACGGGTATCAGAATATCACCAACTCGCGGAGCCGCCGCTGCCGGCGAGCATCGAGCGCGCGCCGGGCGGCGCGGACAGCGGTCACGGTCAACCCGGTGTAGCGCAATCCCTGGCGGTAGAACTCAACGCGCCGGCGAATAAGGTCGTTGTCCGCGGCGCAACGCGGGTTTTGGCACTGGAGCGATTTTCTGCCTGCCGCAGAGCAGAAGAGCGCTAGGATGGAAAGCGTGGGCAAGCTCAAGGCCAAGCGCAGGAAGAACCCGGTGTCGGCCGGACAGCCAGTTCCCTTCCCCCACATGGGCCCCGACTATCCTATCAAGTACTGGGTGATTCCGCGGGGCGGAGAGCGAGTCCAGACGGTCACGCTACAACAGGAGGACGGTCGCTACCTCTCTGCGATTGTCTCCGAACCGAGCATCCGTTGCACAGGCAAAACCCAGCGGGAAGCCGAGAAAGGGGTCCTTGGTCTTTTCCGGGAGCACCACAACCCGCCGGTCGGTGAGGACGAAGCCGACCACTGCGCCATCCTCGAGGCCGAGCACGACAGGACCATGTCGCTGAAAGAATTCCTGAAGCGTGCCGGGTAACTGGGAGGTCCGAGTCACGGAGCGGGCGCTCCGCGAACAAACCCAGCTTCCGCGCGAGATCCGGGAGGAATCCAAGACCACCATCGAGGACCTGGGCGACGATCCCTTTCCACCAGGCGCCGAAGCTCTTGAAGGCTACAACAACGAGTACCGCATCCGCATTGGCAGCGAGGCTTATCGGATCCTCTACCGGGTGGACACAAAGCGCCGCCTGGTGGTCGTATACCGGATCCGCCCGCGGCCGACCGCCTACAAGGGAATGAAAAAGCCCCGCTCATGACGGTACGGCCCCCTGCGGCGCGACTCCCAGCCCAGCCCGCATCCCCAATCAACAATATCCCCGTTGACTAATGTCGGTGATGCGGCCCCTCGCGCGAAAGCGCGCCCTGGCCGCCGCGCAAGCGGCTCAGAAGATCGCCTTGAGCGCAAACTGAATCACTCGCGCGCCGCCCGCGCTGGTGATGCGGCCCATGCGGTCGCCCGCCGAAAGCTGGTTATTGGGGGTCCCGAGGTTGACCGAGTTGAACAGGTTGAAGAACTCGGCGCGGAATTGCAGCCGCATGCCCTCGCGTCCGGGCAGCGCGAAGTGCTTGAAGATTCCGGTATTGGCGGAGGCCGAGGCGGGACCGAGCAGGGCGTTGCGGCCGATGTTGCCGTATGTGCCGGCGGCCGGCGAGGCGAAGGCGGCGCGGTTATACCAGGCCAGAATCTTGTCGGCGCGGGAGCGGTCGGAGGAGAGCCGGTGCTCACCCACCACATCCGGCCGCTGGTTGGTGGTGCCGCTCAGCGCCACGTCGCGACCGCTCACGAGGTTCATGGGCATGCCGGTGCGAAGGTTCACCAGGCCGTTGACCTGCCAGCCACCCAGGGTGTGCCGAACCAGGGCGGCGTTCCAAGGGAGTTGCGGCACTTCCCAGATCCAGGAGAAAGAAGCGATGTGCTTGGCGTGGAAATCCGACAGGCCGAACTGTGTGCTCAGGTCGAACACGTTGGGGACGCCCGCCCCCAGCGAGATCCCGGAGGCCATGTCGATCGAGCGCGAGAAAGTGTAGGCGCCCTGGACGGAGTAGCCGCGGCTGAAGCGTTTGTTCACCTCGACCTGCAAGCCGTTGTAGCGGGAGTTGGCCAGCGACGAAATCACGTCGAGTTGTCCGAAGGGCCGGTAGGGGCGCCGCTGGTTGAGGTTGCCCAGGGTGGCGCCGGGGCCGTAGATGCCGGGGTTGATCGTCCAACCCATGAGCAGCTTGCGGCCCAGCTTGCCCACGTAGCCCACCTGGACGGCCAGATCCGCGGTCACCTGGCGCTGGAGGTTGAGGTTGAAATGCTGCACGTAGGGATTGCGCAAGCGGGCGTCGGGATAGAAGAGCTGCTGGACCCCCACGAAGGGCGGGTCCACCAGGTTGAGGTAGAGCGGGATGGCCGGCTGGCCGCGGAGCGGATCCGCCAGGCTGAACGGCGCGTTGATGGTGAAGGTGTAGCTGAAGGGCTGGCTGGTGTTCTGGACGATGTCGGCGTTAACGGATTCGTAAAAGATCCCATACGCGCCGCGCAGCGAAGTGCGGCCGTTGCCGGAGAGATCCCAGGCGAAGCCGATGCGCGGGGCGAAGTTGTTCTTGTCGGTCTGGACGAGCCCGCGCGGCACGCCGGGATCGTTCGGGAAGACCATCCCCACCGGCGCGGTCTTGATCCTCTGGGACTGCTGCCCGAAGCGGATGCTGCCCCAGAGGTCCTGCGGGTGGACCCAGGGCATGGACAACTCGTAGCGGAGGCCGACGTTGAGCATCAGGCGGGGGTGGATGCGCCAGTCGTCCTGTAGGAAGTAGAAGGTGTTGGTCGCCAGGCCGGCCTGCTCGAGCAGCGGGCTGGCGACGGTGAGTGAGGCGGGCCTTCCCAGCAGGAAGTCGGCGACGGAGTTCGTGGTGATGGAGCCGTCGAAGCTGAAAGCGCCCATGGTGCGGAAGGAGCCGCGATTGAGGTAGCGCACCTTGAGCAGCTCGAAGCCGGCCTTGACGGCGTGCCGGCCGCGGGTCCAGAGGAGATTGTCGCTGAACTGTAGCGATTCGTTCGCCTGGATGGCATCGCCGCCGGAGGCGCTGCCCAGCTCAACCCTGCCGGAGACGGTGATGGCCGGCGGCTGCCGCGGGCCGAACTGGGGGAAGTTGCCTCCCAGGTCGGAGAGGTGGAGCCGGTTCTGGCTCACCACCACCGTGAAGATGCGGTTGAAGCTGGCGCGGACCTGGTTCAACAGGCTCGGCGTCAGGCTGAACGTGTCGCCGGCGGTGATGTTCTGGGACTTGGCCCGGCGGGTCACCGGCATCCAGGCGGGGATGTTGCCGTTGTAGTCGCCCTCGCTGGCGAGGTTGTAGTTGTAGCGCGCGTCGATCGTGTGCCGGCCCAGGTTGTAATCGACGCGGATGAGGAAGGTACCATCGTCCTGGGGGCGCGGCGAGGTGGTGACAAGCTGGCCGTCGGGCTGGTTCGGAGGCGGCACGAGGTCGCGGCTGAGGATGTTGCGGGCGACCGCGTCGAAGCGCTCGGTGGGGATGCGGTTGCCGGGGAAGGGCTGCCCGGTGAGCGGGTCGCGCACCGCGGTGCGGCTGGCGGAGAAATCTCCGGCGCGCTCGGCGGCGGTGGGCGGGAACGCCGCCGTGCTCAGCGAGGCCGGACGTACCCGCAGGCCTTCGTACGAGCCGAAGACAAACAAGCGGTCCTTGCGCAGCGGGCCCCCCGCGGCGGCTCCAAACTGGTTCTGCACGAGCTTGGGCTTTTGGGCCGGCGCGAAAAAGTTGCGCGCGTTGAGCTTGTGGTTCCGCAGGAACTCCCAGACGCTGCCGTGGATCTTGTTGGTCCCCGAGCGGGTGACCACGTTGAATATCGCCCCCGCGTTGCGCCCATACTCGGCGCTGAAGCTGTTGGTCAAGACCTTGACTTCCTGCAGCGCGTCCGGCGGCGGGTAGTTCAGCCCGGTGTTACGGAACAGGGCGTTGAAGTGCGCCCCGTCGAACAGGAACAGGTTCTGGTTGCCGCGCGAGCCCGACATCGAGACCGTCGGGCCGCTGCGGTCGCCGGTGAACATCTGGGGCGCGCTCACCTGCGATGCGCCGGGCAACAGCGTGGCCAGGCCGATCACGTTCCGCCCGTTGATCGGCAGCTCCAGCACGCGGCGCGAGTCGATGAGCGCTCCCATCACCGCCGAGCGGGTATCGACCAGCGGGGCTTCGGCGCTCACGGTGACGGATTCGGCGAGATTGCCGACCTGGAGCTTGGCGTCCACGCGGACGTTCTCATTCGAGGTCAGGCCGATGCCGGGCTGGACGAACGTCTTGAACCCCGGCGCCTGCACCGAGACGGTGTAAGCGCCCACCGGGAGCAGCGGCAGGACATAGGCCCCGCTCAGATCGCATTTCGCCGCGCGGGTGGCGCCGCGCTCAGTCAAGGTGGCGATGACCTGGGCCGCGGGGATGGCGGCGCCGCTGGGATCGGTCACTACGCCGTGAATCGTTCCCGTGCCCTGGGCCCACGCCAGGCCGCAAATGGTTAGCCAGAGCACACAAGCGGTACGCAAGGTGGTTACTTGCCGGTCCATGTTGAAACCTCCAAGGCGAAGGGAATCTCCTGCCGGCTCGCGCTCTTCAGGGCCAGCGGGACGCTGAGCGCGCCGACGGCGTATTCCAACTCTTTCTCCGGGCCGTCGCTGTACGGGTAGTATGGGTACACCGGCCAGGTGAGCCTCGCCGCGGGATCAACCCTGAGAGTCCACCCGCGGTGGCGGATCCAGCCACCTAGGCGATCCAGGGCCAGCGGCTGCGGGCCCACCACTACGCGGTCACCGGCGCCGGTTTCCAGCGGCTCGCCCGCCTTCAAGCACAACTGGAGAGTGAGGTGCGCCTCCTCGGGCGCGCTCTTGCGCTGGACCGCGAACCGGAACGCCAGGCGCCCGGCGGCGGGGGGATCCACTTCCAGCTCGGCGATGAACGAGTTGTAGGCCAGCGAGAGACGGTCCCGCGCGGCGCTCATCTTCAGCCGGCTGTCGAGCGGCATGTAGAACAGGCCCGCGGGGATCTTCTCGCGGAAGGTGGCCAGCTCCGGCTGGCGCTTCGAATTGGCGCCGCTGATGATCAGGCCGGCTTGCTGGTGGAACACCTCCAGGTGCGCCTGCCGATCCAGGTAATACCGGCTGGTGACCGCCTGGGTGCTGATGAGCCCCGAGAGGCAGACGAACCAGGGGCCGGTCTTGCGGATGCCCGCCGGCACGCTCATCCGATGCACGTAGCTGGGCTGGTCCTGCGGGATCGGCGCGGTGGGGCCGTCATGGAAGTAGAGCGCGTCTTGAGCCAGCCGGCCCAGGTGCTCCATCGAGAGCTGGCCTTCGCGGTAAGAACCGGTGAGCAATTCCGCGTAGCGCCTGCCGTCGGGGAAGTGCGAGAAGCCGAAGTGAGCCCAGGGACTCACGTAGGCGTGGCGGCGCCGGTCGTCGATGCCCATCACCGGCTGGCCGTCCGGCCAGGTGAAGTACTTGTGAAAGTCGGTGGAGCGCCGCAGGGCCTCGAGCGCGGCTGGATCGCGGCTGT
>JBBTDS010000151.1:0-1420 GCA_038060875.1 Acidobacteriota bacterium
CCGGAGGCCGAGCTGGGGCTGAGGCGGCGCCGACCCTGGAAAAACGGAGAAACGTCGGAGCGCTTTCGCCTGGGGTGCTCGTTGATCAGCGGACAAGTGTCCGCGGCGCTCAGGTGGGCCCGCGAGGGAGCTTGCGGGCAGCATCAGCGAGCATAGGTCCCCCTCCCGCCACGGCGAGCGGGGGCGAAGTGGGAGCGGGATGGATAGTAGGGCGGTCAGCCGGCGGCTAGGGCGGCCGCGCGTTTTCCAGCAGCGAGTATTGGTCCCGCTCGATCTCGCGGAGCCGGTCTCGCAGTTTGGCGCGCACCGGCTCGGCAACCTCCAGCAGGATGCGGCCGTATTCGGCCAGCGTGAGCAGACAGAACCGCTGGCGATAGTACACCGCCACCACTTCCAGCGTCGGCGACAGCAGTTGCCAGGCGCTCCCCCAAACGCTCCCATTCAGCTCCTGGCGCCGGCGCAAGACCAAGTGCGCCTGGATCAGAGTGTAGGCCAGCAGAACGAACAGCACCTGGTTAACGACCAATGAGAAAGCGCAGGAGTGCATCCGGGTAAGATCCCAGAAGCACTTGTACTGCCGGTGCCGCTCTTCGATGGCCGGACGCAGCTCGTAGGTGGAACGGATCTGGGCTGCCGTCCGATGCGGCGAGGTGCTCACCAGCACCCAGTCCCGCACTTCACCGTGCTCATCCCGCTCGCGATTCACCACCGCCGTCAGCGGCACCGGGCACTGGGTCCAGCTCAGCAGGCCGCGCCCGATGCCCAGCAGGGCCGGGGGCCGATCCGCCGGCGCGGTTGCCGCCAGGCCGCGCGTCTCGGCTTCGAGTTCGGCTTTGCGCCGGGCCAGCGTCCGCTGGCGCTTGGCTTCCCGCTTTTCGACCCGGGGTGGCTTAGGTATTGGATGTGGGCCTAACTCCGGTGGGGCTGCCGGGACATAGGGTTCCCAGTGGAAGTCGCGCAGCCGGGTCAGCCCCAGCGCGTCGGCGTGCAGGTCCATGTTGGAGCGCACCGGCAGGATCGTCTCGATCCGGTAGTCCTGCTGGAGCCGTCCCATCTGGGCTCCGTCGATGAAACCGCGATCCAGAATGAGAACCTTGATCACGTCGCGGTCCACCGCGCGGACCACCTCATCGACTAACTCATAAAGGATGGGACACTCGTGCTGCCGGCCGGGAACCACCCGCGCCGCCACGGTAAAGAAGAAGTCCAGTTGCCGGTTGATGTGAATCAGGCTGACCAGCTTGTAGCAGCGGTGTTGCTGGTAACGCTTGTCCCGCAGATCCACCTTCTTGGGATCCACCGGATGGTTGTGCTCGTCGAACCACAGCAGGTCCGAGTCCTGGTAGTGTTCGTTGTCGGGAACGAACAGATAGGAGCCGTCGCCGATGAACAGGCCTTCCTCGTCGAACAGCCGCAGCGA
>JBBTDS010000152.1:0-10897 GCA_038060875.1 Acidobacteriota bacterium
TGATCTGGAATCCCCGGCGGGCCGACCAGGAGTACGTCGGGCTTGCTCTGAACCCTTACTACGCCATCGAGCGATAAATCTCGGAAAGGATGAATGATGATGATCGGTCGTCGGGAGTTTCTAACCGGGACAGCCGGCTATAGTCTCGGAGCGGCGCTGTCGCCGGCCCAGGCGCCCCAGACCGCCAATCCGTCGGTGGTGATTGTGGCGGATCCAGCGCGTCCCAGGCCCGATATCACCTCCGTCTTCGGCGAACTCGGACTCCCCTTCCGCCTCGTCGCGGCGGACGCCGTCGCCGGCGTTCAGCCGGACGTCTGCGATCTCCTCTGGCTCGTCTCCCCCACCTACCCGGAGCCTTCGGTGCTCTCGCCGGCGCTCGTCGAAACGATCGGTCAGTTGCTCGCGGCCGGCAAGGGAGTCTTCGCGGAATTCGTCACGAACTTCCCGGACCTGCCCTTGAGCGACCGGTTGCGCAAGAGCGGCGTCGCGCGTCTCTTCGTCCACCGCCCGCTGCCGGTCGCGGATGCCTTGCCGGCCGGCACCATCCTCGAAGAACACGACTCCATGTTCCTGCCGGTCTCCACCGAGATCCAGGAAGCCGAGGTCATCCTTGCCTTCGGCAGGGTGGCGGGGGTTCGAACCATCCTGCCCGGCTTCCGGCCCGAGACCACCTGGCCCGGACTCCTGATGGGCTTGCGAGGCCCCGGAAGGTTCGCGCTCGCCGTCACCAGCCTGTCGGACTTCCGCCGCAGACAGTACGCGCCGCTGGCCCGCTGGGAGCCGTTCCTCCGGCAACTCGTGCTCACCTTACTCCCGGAAGACACACGCGACCGCGTGTCGAAGGCCTTTCTCCCACTCCGCGCGTACACCGAACCCAGAACCTGGGTCCAGCCGGGCGAAAAGATCACCGTCATCGCGGAGACAGGGCCCGGCACGAAAGTCACCCTGGCGGGAGCGGCCCCGATTGCGCTCGCCGAAGCCGCTGTCGGGCGCTATCAGGCCGGGTGGAAAGCGGGTGCGGTTGGCCCGGTGCGCCTTTCGTTGCGTGCCGCTCGCGGCCAGCGCTTCCGGGCTTCCGAAATCGGTCTCTATGTGGCCGGCCGGAAGGCCGCCTACCGGCGCGCGCTCGAACGGAATATCCGTTGGTTCGAACGGTCCGGTGTCCTCCTCAAGTCGGACGGCACGGCCGGCGTCGCCGAGTGGATCTCCGGACCCGACATCGACGGAAACCGCAACGCCTTCGGCGCCGGGCAGATGTTCTCCCCTGAGCGCGCCGACTGCGTCTTCCAGTCCGGCCTGGCATTCTCGTTGTACGGTAAAGTCGCCGCCAGCCGCCGCCACCAGGCCATCGGCCGCCACATGCTGAACCGGATTATGGACTTCCAGCGGCTCGAACCGGCCGACCCCGGCTACGGTCTCTGGTACACCCGCGGGCGCGGCGGCCCGGCTTTCCAGGACGACACCTCCTGGGCCACCGTCTGCGCCCTCGCCGGTTACCGCTACACAAAGGAACCGCACTTCCTCCACCGCGGCCTCATATCCGCGCAGGCTCAGCTCAAGGCTTTCGGCCCCGACGACCGGTACCGCGTTCCCCTCAACGCGCATGCCGGCCCTGGTGCCCGCATAACAAGTAAGGCTGACGATCACCCGCACAACGGCGGCTGCGTCCTTTCGGCCTGGCTCTACACCTACGGAATGACCAGCGAGCGAGTGTACCTCGACACCACCGTGCCGATGCTGGTGGACATGATCGCCGCCTTCCCGAAGATCCCGCGCTATATCATCAGCAAGACGTGCGAGAGTTCCCGCTTCCTGCTGCCGCTCTCGTTCGCCTGGGCCTACACCCGCGACGAAAGGTTCCGGCGCGCTCTGGACGAGCATGCCGCCTACCTCCGCTCACGCATGGCGCCGTGTGGCGCGATTCAGGAGCAGGGCAGCAACATCGCCGGCCGCGTCCAGGGAGGCGACCTCGGCCTGACCTACGATCAGAACGAGACCATCAGCGATCAGCTCTACTGCACCAGCTTCGCTTCCATGAACCTCTGGATCGCCTACAAGGCGACCGGCGACAAGAGGTACCTCGAGGACTTCTTCCGCGTCACGGACTATCTGGTGCGCATCCAGATCGACAGTCCCGACCCCGCCATTGACGGCGGCTGGATGCGCGGCTTTGACTATTCGTTGTGGGAATACTACGGCGCCAATGCGGATACCGCATGGACCGCCTATTGCATGGAGACCGGCTGGCAGAACGCGATCATCGACATCGCCCTCGCCCTGTACCTCATGGACGACTCGTTCTACCAACCCCCGGGCGCCTAACTGTGGGACGGCGTCCCAAAGCCGCCGCCGGCCCTCAGGCCGGCGTAACAAACCGGAGCAGAAAAACCATGAACCTTCACGAAACCACCAAATCGAACCACCCCCCGCGCCGCGCTTTCATCGGCGCTCTCGGCTCCGCCGCCGCCGCGGCGAGCCTCTCGGCCTCCCAGGCGCAACAGGCTGCCGCCGGCAAGCGGATCGGCGTCGGCCTGATCGGCTGCGGCGGAAGGGGCTCCTACCTTGGCCGCCTGACGCAACAGCTCGGGCAGCAGGGCGAGCCGGTCGAGCTCGTCGCGGTCTGCGACGTCTACCGCCCCCGCCTCGAGCGAGCCGCCAAGAAGTACTCGGTCAAGCCCTATGGGGACGCCTCGGAACTTGTCCGCGATCCGAACGTCGATGCCGTCATCGTCGCCGCCCCCGACCGCCTGCACGCTTTCCACTCGCTCATGGCCGTCCGAAGCGGCAAGGCCGTCTACTCTGAGAAGCCCACCTGTCACTGGCAGCAGTTTGACAAGCTCAAGGAACTGGTCCAGGAGGTCCGGCGAACCGGCATGATCTTTCAGATGGGTACCCAGCGGCTCGCCGACAAAATCTGGCGGCAGGCCGCCGAGGTGATCCGGCGCGGCGACATCGGCAAGCCGGTCCACGTCCAGATGGGATACTTCCGCCGTGGCGACTCCGGGGAACGTGGCATGCCGGTCGATGATCCGAACGCCCGCCCCGGACCCGACCTCAACTGGGACGCCTTCCTTGCCGACGCGCCCAGCCGTCCCTTCACGCCCTCCCGCTTCTTCCAGTGGCGTATGTACATGGACTACTCCGGCGGCCCCTGCACCGACAACGACGTGCATTTCCTGGCGCTGATGATCAAGGCGCTCGGCGTGAAGTTCCCAAAGCATGTCGTCGCCCTTGGCGGCAAGTATATCTACAACGGCGAGCGTGAGGTTCCCGATACCTTCGACATGATCTTCGAGTACCCGGAGGGCCTGAACCTGACCTTTCTCGGCACCTATGGAAACGACCACGGCCTCGACACCGTCGTCCGCGGTACCGAGGCGACGTTGCGCTTCGGCGACTCCGACGCCGAAGTCGAACCGCTGCAGGGCTCCACAAAACGGCGGCGGACGCTCGCGCGCTTCGACGTGAACGTGGAGCACCTGCGGGACTTCTTCCAGTGCGTCCAAACGAAGCAGAAGCCGCAGGGCGACATCGACCTGGCCTACTACACCCAGGTCGCCCTGATCATGGCAATGCGGTCATTCGTGGAGAGAAAGGTCGCGACCTTCGATCCGGCGAACGAGCGGATAGAGTTGATTTGAACGTCTGACAAGTCTGTTGGGCAGCTATCGGCACTGCTGTCAGCGCCTACTGTTCCCATGGTATCCGAGAAAGCGAGCCAAACTCCTGGGCGATCTGGCGCATCAAGGCCAGATCTTCGGCCGAGAAGCTGCGCCCACAGAAGGTCACCGCCGAGGGCAGTTCCTGGTCCGGCACGCCGTTCCGATTCCCGCTTACGGCGACGGCGGTTGGGCGCCAGATCCAGAGTCGTTGCCCGCGCGCATCATGACGCAGATGAGATTTGCCAGAACTACACTCAGCGCACTGGTCCGGTCGCCGCCCGCGCCGGGACAAATTGCCTCAGGTAGGCGTGAGCAACTCGAAACCCGGCCTTGAACTGCTCGGTAAACTCGCCGTCCTGGTAATTCGGGTAATAGAACGCATCTTCGTGCTCGATGTTCATCGCCCCGCTGTAGCCGGCCTCCATCAGCACGGTGAAGAATGCTTTCCAGTCAATGCAGCCGGACCCGGGCAAGCGAAAGCGCCACCAGCGCGTGTCGTCCAGCGGACGGATGCCGACCCTGCGCAAGACCGGCCACATGATCTCCGTGTCCTTCAAGTGCACGTCATGAATCTTGCCTATGAAATCCCTGGCGCACTGGATCGGATCCATCATCTGCCAGACGAGGTGCGAGGGGTCGTACTGGAGACCCACGTACGGGGAATCCCCAAATGCCCGAAACAGGGCTTCGTATCCGACCGGGCCGGTCGCCACGTTCGGCCCGCCCGCATACGGCTCCCAAAGGAGCCGGACACGGTTTTTCTCACAGGCGGGGAAGTACTTCTCGGTGTAGATTCGGACGATCTCCTCCACTTGCCGTCCGAGCGGCTGCCCGGGCATGGTTCCCGAAGCAGTGCCGACGCTCGGCGCCCCGAGTTTGCCGGCCAGTTCGATCACCTTCAGGAAATCGGCATTCGTGCGGGCGCGCCTGTCCGGGTCCGGGTCAATGTGATTGACGGTCGAGCCGAGCGCGGACACATACAGGCCGGACCGCCCGAGCACCCTCTTGACCTTCTCCAGGGCCTCATCCGCCATGGCCGGATCGAGGCTGGGCTTTTGGGCGGCTAACTGAATGCTGGTGAAGCCTTCGTCCCGGACGAATTGGACGTTCGCCTCGGAATACCGGCAATAAACACCGAGCTTAGGGTTCCAGCTTCTGCTGGCCCTCGGCGCCGGCGATTGTGCGGCCGCGAGGAATCCGGGCAGAGCGGCAACCATCGTTCTTCTTGTGTACGGCATCTTCATTGTGCGATCCGCCGGGGGCAGGTCACGTGGTGATCGGCCCGCCCGTTCCTTTCATGAATTCCTTGTTCTTGTCCCCGACCCAGTATCGGGCGCCGGCAATGCACCAGATGAACACCAACGGTTGTTCCTGCGCGAAGACCGGATGGTAATTGTAGAAAGGGATGCTGACCACGTCGCCCTCGTATACCTCGCGCACGAACGAGAGCGTTTCGGGACTTTCGTAGACCTCCATCGAGCCGCGGCCCTTGAGGAAAATGTAGACTTCCTCCTGGTCCGTGTGATTGTGGGGAGGCCAGCTCCGGCTATAGGGCTCGAAGAAGGAATACCCGGCCACCAGCTTGTCGGACCCCTCCGAGACGTCGAACATCATGTACACGTTGCGGGATTGCAGGCGCCGGATGCGCGACTCGTTCCGCGAGACTTCCGCGAACCGCGAATGAAAGACCGGATGAACGTTCTCGGCGGGAGCCCTCGTCAGCCAAAGGCGGGCGATCTCGACACCGGGATTCGACAGCGACCAACGGCGCCCCTTTGGAATATACAGCACGTCATACTCCGCCATCTCGTACGTTTCGCCGTTCAGGCGGGCGTGTGCGTTGCCATGCCAACCGAAGAGCAGCGCCTCTTCATCCGGAAAGGCGAGCGGATGCATGGCTGCGCCCGGGCTCAACAGGAATTCGCCGCAGCTTAGAAACTCGAGATTGGCCGAGGCGGGCGTGAAGTGTTCGCGATAAACCGCGGGCGCGTCGGGGGAGCGAAACAGCAGGCCGGGTTTTACCGCTGGTGCCATAAGGAGGAGTATACAACAGATGAGCCGGGCAATCCTGGCGATCCGCCGGTATCGATCAAAAAGAACCAGATGTCTTCTTGACAGCGCCCCCGGTTGGGGCTATAGTTGATCTGGATCGATCGCGGCTGAGCAGAAGCGATAACCGTTTCGTTCAGGAACGGGCAGGAGTGATGCATTTCCGCCGGTCGCGGGGAGGCCATCGTGGGCGTGAACGTTGACAGAGCGCCATTTGTCCGTTTTTGTTTGCTGGCACTGCTGCTGGCCGGTATCAGCTTCCCTCAATCCGACAATGCCCAGATCTCGGGGTTTGTCAGGGATAGTTCCAACGCCGTCGTGCCCGGGGCTAGCGTCATCCTTCAAAACGATAACACCGGTTTCCAAAGGCGGACGGCCACCAATGAGACCGGCTATTACGTCATCTCCAGCGTTCCGCCGGGTTACTACACGGTGGCCGTGGAAGCCGTGGGTTTCAAGCGGTTTCAGCAGGTCCGCACCAAGCTGGACCCCGACATCGCCACCACCGTGAATGCCGAGCTGGAAGTGGGCGCCCTCACCGAGGTGGTCGATGTTGTTGCGTCGGTCGCCGCAGTGCGTTCCGATACCGCCAGCCTTGGCCGGTTGGTCGAGTCGCGCCAGATCCAGTTGATGCAGCTCAACGGGCGGAATCCGGTTTTCCTCGCGCTGCTGAAGCCGGGAGTGCGAGGCGGCTCGCTGGCCGCGTTCAGTTTCACGCCGACAACCGGCTCGTTTAACATCAACGGGTCCCGGCCCCACGACAACCTGCTCGTGTTTGACGGCGCCCCCGCCGAACGGACCCGCGGCAATCTCGGCAGCGTCGGTGTGGCCGACGTCGACACGGTCCAGGAAGTTCAGATTCTGACGGCCAACTACAATGCGGAGTACGGCCGCTCGGGCGGCGGACAGGTCCGTATCGTCAGCAAGAGCGGGACGCGCGAGTTCCACGGGGACTTCTATGAGTTCTTCCGCAACTCGGCGCTGGATGCCAACACCTGGGCGCGGAACCGCACGGTAGGCAACCCAGGCATCAGCGGTCAGCCTGAAGCGTTCCGCTTCAATCAGTTCGGGTACGCGCTCGGCGGCCCTGTCTTCATCCCCAAGAGCTGGAACGAGAACCGGAGCAAACTCTTCTTCCTGTGGGGCCAGGAATGGATCCGCCACCGCCGAGAGGGCACAACCATCATCACCGTTCCGTCCCTGGCCATGCGAAGCGGAGATTTCGGCGAGTTGCTGAATCCGTCCAATCCGTTCTTCGGCCGCGCACGGGTGATCAATGATCCGGCCACGGCGACGCCGCTTCCGGGCAACATCATCCCGGCGCCGTTGCGCAGTCCCAACGGGCTTGCCTTTCTGAAAGCGTATCCCGAGCCTGTCCCGGGTTTCCGCCAGGGGACGAACAACTACATTCAGAGCCGGCCTGCGCTCGTCGATAACAGGAAGGACAACGTCTCCCTCGATCTGAACCTCGAGCGCCACCAGTTCCGGTTCCGGCATCAGAACTACGCCTTCATCCAGCCCGACGCTTTTCGCGGCGGGACGGACCGGGCGCCGACGATCACCCGGCGTCCCGCCAAGACCGCGTCCGTCAATTACGTCTTTACGGTTACGCCGACGCTGATCAACGAACTGCTGGTGACCGGCAGCAATGCCCGGGTCTACAGCGACGTGGACACGAGCGAAGGGCTTTACCAGCGCAGCCGGTACGGCATCAACTACCCCTACCTGTTCCCCGAACGGAAAGAGATTCCCGACAAGATTCCCACCATCGACATCGCCAACTTCGTCACCGTGGACGGTGGTCCGTATCCCTCCAAGTCCACCGGTCCCATCTACATGGTTTCGAACCACCTGACCAAGGTCTGGAGCAATCACACCATCAAGGCGGGGTTCCTCTGGGAGAAGTCCGGCCAGAACGACTTCGATCAGATCAACACCCAGGGCGTTCCGGGAGGAACCAATAACCAGAACGGCCGGTTCGTGTTCACCGACGTGCGCACCGGCGCGCCGAACAGCGGGCTGGCTGTGGCGAATGCGGCGATGGGACTGTTCACCTCGTACGCCGAGATCGGCGTCCGCTCGTTTACGCCGTATCGCAGCAACATGTACGAATGGTTTGTCCAGGACTCCTGGAAGGTCACACCGAGGCTGCGCCTCGAGCTGGGCCTCCGGCACAGCATCATGCAGCCGTTTTTCAGCCTGTGGCGGAACATGGTGGCATTCGATCCGAGGTTCTATGACGCCGGCAAGGCCGTAGCGCAGGATCCAAGGACGGGCTACGTCATCAGCGGCGACCAGTACAACGGATTGGTGATTCCCGGAAGCGGGTGGCCCGACGCTGCCCGCGGGCGCATCCCGATCGCCGACAGCGGCGAGTTCGACCGGCTGTTCAAGGGCCTGCCGAAAGGGTATTCGCAAACCCACATGCGCGACTTCCAGCCCAGGGTGGGCATCGCGTACGGGCTCAACCCGAAGACGGTGGTGCGTGCCGGTTTTGGGCGCTTCTTCAGCCGACTGGGCGTCGGCGATTCGGTGTTTCTGGGAGGCAACCCGCCGTTGCAGCCGATGATCTCGATCTCTAACGGCCTCGCCGACAATCCCGCCGCCGGACGACCCTCCAGTTTCCCGTTCAACGTCGGGACCCGCGATCCGGTCTACGGCAATCCGAATTCGTGGACCTGGAATGCCACCGTCGAGCGGGAACTGCCGTTCGACACGACGGTGGAGATCTCTTACGTCGGCAAGCATTCGCTGAGTGCGGCCCGCGAGCGCAATATTAATCAGTTGCTGCCCGGCACCGTGCAGGCGAATCCCGGCGTCAATCCCGATGTGCTGCGCCCCTTCAAGGGTTTCGGCCCGATCCGGATGACCACCAACGAAGCCCAGTCCTGGTACAAGGGTTTCCAGGTCGGCGTTACGCGCCGGTTCACGAAGGGGCTGAGTTACGGGATCGCCTATACGCTGTCCTCGACCGAGGACGACGCATCTGGCCCGCGGGATCTGCTGCCGAACGCTTACGACGGCCGCAATTTCTGGGGGCCCGCGAGTTACGACACCCGCCATGTGCTGGTGGTCAACTTCATTTACGAGCTGCCGCTGTTCCGCGACCGCTCGGCGCTGACCGGCAAACTGCTCGGCGGATGGCAGGTCACGGGAGTGTCGCAGTTCCAGACCGGCTCGCCGGTCACGGCTTCGACGTCGGATGATTTCGCGGGCGTGGGCGTCGGCAGCGGCGCTCAGATCTGGAACATCAGCGGCAGCCCGGCAGCGCCGCGCGGCGAGCGGAAGTTCTCCGAGAGCGCCTCGGACTCGAACTTCTACTTCCGGACCAGGAACGCGGACGGCAGCGCGATCTTCGCCGCTCCCGCCGCAGGCGCTTTCACGACGCAAAACAACCGGAACATCTTGCGCGACCCGGGATGGCAGAACTGGAATCTCGGGCTCTTCAAGTCGTTCTACCTGGCCGAAAAACAGCAGTTGCAGTTCCGCTTCGAGGGCTTCAACTGGCCGAACCATCCGAACTGGGGCGGCGTAAACGCCAACCCTCGCAGCGGTACATTCGGCAAGGTGACGGGCAAGAGCAGCGAGCGGGTGCTACAGCTCAGCCTGCGGTATTCTTTCTGATCTTGGAGCGACCTCGAGGAGATAATGACGAGCTCACGCAGACACTTTCTTGCGGGCGGGGCGGCAATCGCCGCGTCCCGCCTTTCCGCGCAGAAGGGTCCGAACGATCAGATCAACCTGGGCTTCATCGGCGTGGGTCGCCGCGGCACCGGCCACGTCAGCGCCATCAAGAGCCGCGGCATCGCGAAGGGAGACGTGAAGATCGTCGCCCTTTGCGATGTCTACCAGGGCGCGCGCGACGTCAACAAGGAAGCGACCGGCGCCGCGGCCTATGAAGATTACCGCGAGCTGCTCCAGCGCAAGGACCTCGATGCGGTCATCATCGCCTCGCCGGACCACTGGCACTTTCGCCAGGCCATCGACGCCCTGCGCGCCGGAAAGGATGTGTACGTCGAGAAGCCGATGACGCACTCGATGGAAGAGGCCCGGCAACTGGCCGAAGCCGTGCGTCAGACGGGACGGGTCCTCCAGGTAGGCAACCAGGGCGCCTCGGAGGACCAGTTCCACATCGCCCGCGAGTGGATCGCCAAGGGGGCCATCGGCAAGCTGCTCTGGATGCACGCCGGCTTCAACCGCAATTCCATCAAGGGCGAATGGACGCTGCCCCACATTCCCGATGCCAACGAGAAGACCGTCAACTGGAGGATGTGGCTGGGCGACCGGCCGTACCGGCCGTTCAACCCCGAGTTGTACCGGAACTGGCGCAAGTACTTCGACTTCGGCGGTGGCATCGCAACCGACCTCTTCTACCACAAGCTCGCCCCGCTGATGATGACGGCCGGCGCCGAGTTCCCCATCCGCGTGGCCGCGACGGGCGGGATCTATGTCTTCAAGGGCGACCGCGAAATCCCGGACACACTGTTCATCGCAATCGACTATCCCGGCGAGTACAGCCTCGTCCTGGAATCCTCGATGGCGAACCGCACGCCGTCGTCCTTCGAGATCCGCGGCCACGAGGCCACGATCGAGTTGCACGGCACGGCGGCCGGCGACCGCCCGGCGGAGAAGGAAAAGTACGTGATCATCCGCGCCGAACAGGAATTCGGGGACAAGTTCCAGGCCGCCCACGGCCAGAGCGAGATCCGCGTCAACAACCGCCCGCGCCCCGACCATATGGAGAACTTTCTGGAGTGCGTGCGGACGCGCCAGCAGCCCAACGCGAACGCCGGGGACGGGTACCGCGCCACGGCGGTGATCGAACTGGCGCAGCGTTCCTATCGGGAGCAGAAGATGATGGTGTTCGACCCGCGCACGATGAAGGTCGTGGACAATCCTGCGCCCCGGCGCGACGCGGTGCGGCCCGCGTAGAGGAAACCGCGCATGTCCTCCATCACCAGAAGAGACGCCGGACGGCTCGCACTGGCCGCCGCCGGCCTGGCGCCCACTGCGTTAGCGCGGCCGCCGATCCAGTACAACATGAAGGCGGACTCCACAGAGGAGGAGATGGCGCGGGGGTTCGAGATGACCCGCACACTCGGCGCCCGCGCCATCGTTTGCTCCGCCAACGTCAGCGTCGTCAAGCGGATCGATGCGCTGGCGAAAAAGTACAAGGTCCGGGTCGC
>JBBTDS010000153.1:0-8495 GCA_038060875.1 Acidobacteriota bacterium
GGCTAGCGGCGCGGTCCGAGGCCAATGTCCTTTTGACGGGGGAGACCGGGACAGGCAAAGAGGGGTTTGCGCGAACCATCCACCGGCTGAGCCGACGGTGTGGGAACCCACTCGTAGCGGTGAATGTGATGGAGATCCCGGCCACCCTGCTGGAAGGCGAACTCTTTGGGTATCAGAGAGGCGCATTCACCGGAGCGGAGCGCGATCACCTGGGTCGTTTCGAGGAAGTACACGGCGGCACGTTACTACTCGATGAAATCGGGCACGCGCCGGCCGAGCTTCAGGTGAAGCTGCTGCGGGTGATCGAGCAAAGGGAGTTCCGGCGGCTGGGCGCCAGCAGGCCGGTGAGGTTCGAGGGGCGGCTGATCAGCGCCACCTCAGTGAACCTGGAAGAAGCCGCGAATGAGGGCCGGTTCAGACGCGACCTGCTCGGCCGGGTCAACCAGTTCCACATCAAACTGCCACCGCTGCGTGAGCGACGGGATGACATCCCGTTGCTGCTGGGTCATTTCCTGCGGAAGCACTCCCGCGGCACAACGGCAGAACTTGGTCCGAGCGCGAGGAAGCTCTTGGAGAGGTTCGATTATCCAGGGAATGTGCGGCAGTTGGAGAACGCGGTGATTGAGGCCGTGGCACGGTGCGCAGCGGGCGAGACGATTCTGCCTCGGCATCTGCCCGAGGAATTCACAGCAACGAGCCGGGCCGGGCTGGCTGAGCTGACGATACGCCTGCCCGAGAAACTGGGTTACAGGGAGGCGAGGGAGGAAGCCCAGTGTGCGGTGGACCGGTTGTACTTACTGGCGCTGGACAGCAAGCACTCCGGGAACCAGACCAGGGCTGCGAAGGAAGCGGGAATTGACCCGGACACCTTCGCAGCCCGTCTTGCCAAGGCACGCGAGCGTATAGAGGAAGTGGCGGATGACTAAGGGCGCTGCGCGATTCTTCGAGATCCTGTACCTTTGGGGCAGTGCGAAATGCAAGAAGCCGCCGGAGAGCCTGATGGCGGTGAACCGGTGGGTGGTGGTGCGCGAGGGGCTGCCGCGATGGTCGAGGGTGACACTAGACCAACTTCATGCGGCCCACATTGAGACCGCTGACCTCATCATCCTGAACGCGGACGATCCCTTACCGCGGGTAAACGAAGCCCTGCGAATGGTCCGCTCACGGTCGGCGAACGTACCGGTGCTAGTGATCGATCGGATCGATATGCGGCCGGCGACGAGAGCAGCGCTGGAATCCCGAGAGCGCGTAGTGGTTCTAGAAGAAGGGGCACTGGCGGGAGACGGCGGTGTGGCGAAGGTCTTTGAGGGATGGGAGATCGAACCTCCACCGAACCGGACCTCCCTCGGTGACGCGCGCCAGCACCCAGAGATCGAGGAACTGGTCGAACGACTCGGAGACGCCCGCCTCGCACGGATGATACGGGTCTATTTTCCGGAGGAGTCTCACCCACGCATCACGCCTGTCAGCGGAGGCTGGTCCGAGGAAACGCTCGTGCGAGTGACCGCCAGAGACCACGGGAGGTGGAAAGAGTACTACGTGAAGTTCTTCGCCGACAGTGAGAAGTTCAAAGGGGAGATCATGAACCATCGCCGGGCCCGTGAATGGCTGGGAGACGGCACCGTGGGCCTGCGGCCAGTTCCCGGCCTGGCGAGCGACCCGGAGTCGCAGCTCTGGGCGTTTCCCCGGCAGGGAGACTACTCAGCTTACCCGGTTTGTTACGAGTCCGCGTCCCAACAGAGCAAGCACGTCACCCTGAAAGAGCTGTACAGCTCACCGGGGGAAGTCGGCGATCCGGGGGAGGCGTTTTGCAGGTTGTTTGAGCTTCTGCGAAGGAATCAAACTCAGGTGGATGATTCGTGCCCGCCGTGGTCCGCCAGCGATCCGGCAGAGCTGCTCTTCTTCGGCTCCAGGATGAAGGCCCAAATCCTGGGCGCCTTGCGTGAGCTAGCCTCCTACGGCAAGGTCGCCTACCCTAAGTGGGATGAGTGTGACAAGCGGCTACGCGATCTCGTGTACCGCCCGGTGTCGGGATGGCTGGCCGAGACCGCGCCAGTCATCAAGGCGCACGTCCACGGGGATCCGAATCCACGGAACTGCTTGGTCGATCCGCAGACCCCGCAGAAACTCATCCTGATCGATTGCGGCGGGTATCAACGGGGTGGGCGGGCGGTGTTGGACCTGGCGCTGATAGAGCGCGACATCAAGCTGGTGCTGATGGCCACGGAGGGTAGTGTGGGCGGTTTCCGGGACCTGGATCCCAAGCATCTCCGAAGCTGGAGTGCCGCGGAGCGGCAGTCAATAGGGCGGGGCCTGAAGTACTCACAGACCGACGCTGACTCAATCGCCGACGAGTCCGTGAAGAGGGCGTATCGCCTGGTCGCGCTGGTCAGGGAGCAGGCAAGAAAGGTGACTCCCCCGGGTGATTCAGCAGGCAAACACTACTTCGCGGCGTTGCTGCACTGCACTCTCAAGATCCTGAAGGAGCTAGTGGTGCCACAAACCAAGAAACTCCTCGCCTTGTACTCCGCCGCCGAGATCCTCGGCCGGTTCTGACTGGCGAGGCGGTCCGGTGGCCACGCCATGGGGGCGCCTTGAAATCCGCATAAATGACTTCCGAAGGCCTCACCAGGCTTTCAGCAAGTTCCTCAAAATGGCAATCTGGGATCGATACGCGCACCCGGCACCCTTCGTCATGGCGCGCTATGATCGTCTCCGAAGGCCAAACGCGCGGTAGGCGCCGCCGGCGCCCGGCGCGCCAGGAGCGGAACTGCATGTGTCTCACGGATTTCCCCGCCCGCCGCGCATCAAGCGGCTTATACTCAAACAGGGGCGCCCGAATGATCCCACGGCTGCCGAGTCCCTGGACATTGCTTTTACTCCTGCCGCAGCTTCTCGGTGCCGCTCCCCAGCCGGACCCCGCCCGCGTCGCGTCGCTGAAGAAGACCGCAATTCCCGTGCGCTCGATCGACCCTGAAGACGCCGATTTCACCGACCTTCTTCCGCTCAGGAGACTCATTGGTCAAGCGAGGATCGTCGGGCTGGGCGAGCAGAGTCACGGAGATGGCGCGACGTTGCGCGCCAAGGTCCGGCTCGTCCGGTTCCTGCACGAGAAGATGGGCTTCAACCTACTCGCCTGGGAATCCGGCTTGTACGACTGCGAACAGATGGACCGCGCCCTGCGATCGGACGTGCCGATCGAGCAAGCCAGCGCGACCGGCGTTTTCCGTGTCTGGTCCCGCAGCGGCCAGGTTAGACCCCTGTTCGAATACGTGCGCTCCACTCATGGCACGAAGAGGCCGCTTCGCATGACCGGCTTCGACATGCAGATTTCCTCCCCCAGGACCTACGCGACGTTCGCCCGCCACCTGTTCGAGTTTCTCGACCGGTTCGACGCCGGCGCGCTCAGTTCGGAAAGCCGCGGGTCCGTCCAGGAGTTGCTGCTCGCGCTCCCCAGAGTGGAGAAGTACCAGCCGGTGCCCGAGCAGCGCCAGCGCTACCGGGCCGCAGTGGAGCGCGGGATCGAGGGGCTGGCCCTCTCGCCCCGGCGAGGTGCCCTCCCCCGTGAAGAGGCCTTTTGGAATCGTGCGCTTCGCAATCTTCTGATCCGGGAAGAACAGATCAGGGGGCTTTTCGAGGAGGGGAAGTTCAAGAACAGCCCCGCTTTGGGCAACTTGCGGGACCGCACCATGGCGGAAATCCTCCTCTGGCTCGCGCGCGAGTATTACCCGAAGGAGAAGATCATTCTATGGGCTGCCAGCTTCCACCTCGTGCGCAACCAGGCCGCCATCGATACGCGCACGTTGTCGATCGATTATAAAGCCACTGAGACGATGGGCAACCTCGTATGGAAGGCTCTTGGCGAGCGGATGTATACGATCGCTTTCACGGCGTTTCAGGGGAAGGCCGGGGCATCCTCCACGACGCCGTGGACCCGGGAGCTTCAGACCCCGCCTGAGGACAGTTTGGAAGCAGTGTGGTACGCAACCGGAGCGACCTACGCGTACCTCGATCTCAGAAAGCTTCCGAAAGATCACTGGCTGCGGAAACCGGTGCTCTCCGGGCCTCTTGGCTATTCACTGATGTCAGCGGCGTGGCCGGATCACTTCGACGCCGTGTTCTACACCGACACGATGGTCCCCAACACCCAGGACGCCAGCGGGCCCCAGGCGGTCGAGCGCACGAAACCGCAAGCTCAACCTGCGCCTCATCCGCATCGGATCATGCTGGCAAGCCCGTCGCCGTGACCTTCGCCGGCCGCCCGCCCCGTTGGGCTATGATCGTCTCCGAAGGCCAAACGCGCGGCACGCCCCACTGGCGCCCGCCGCGGCGCGCCCCAAGGAGCCGAAGCTATGAGCATCGAAGTCGGTCTGAACATGGAATTTGTCCGCCGTTCCGAGAAACCCTTTGCCGTTGGGGTTGAGTGGGCGGCGAAGATGGGCTACAAGTATGTGGAGCCGATGCTCCACACCGGCCGCGAGCTGATGAGCGAGGCCGGCTACTACCATTCCGTCTCGATGGAGGAGGACCCGCACTTCATCAAGGACATCCTCGACCAGCACGGCCTGAAGCCCTCCGGCGTCAGCGCCCATTGCCCGCTGATGCGGCCCGAAATCAGCGTGATGTATCTCCAGCGGGCGATTCAGTTCGCCGCCGTGCTGGGCGCTCCGGTCGTCAACACCGACGAGAGCTACCGGCCCTCCTGGATCAGCGACGACGAGGTGTGGTCCGTCATGCGGTACACGCTGAAGACGGTGCTCAGGGTGGCCGAGCGCTACGGCGTCTCGATCGGCATCGAGCCGCACCAGCAGATCTCCAAGACCACCGCCGGCCTGCTGAAGATCGCCTCGCTGGTCGACCACCCGCTGCTGCGCATCAACTATGACACCGGCAACGCCTACCTGGCCGGCGAGGACGTCTACGAAGGGCTGGAGCGCGTCGGCAGCCGGCTGGTTCACATGCACGCCAAGGACATCTCGGTGGAGCACTCGGAGGCCGAGCGCGGCAAGGTCACCGGCACCCCGGTCGGCTGCGCCTGCGGCGACGGCGTCATCGACTGGGCGCGGGTGATCTCCATCATCCGCAAGCACGGCTTCTCCGGCGTCCTCTCGGTCGAGTGCGGCTCGCCCGAGGAGGCCGCCCGCAGCCTCGCGCACCTGAACTCGCTGGTGGCGGCCACGCGGGCCGCTGAGGCCTGACGCTCCGCATGCGTCGCTCGATCGCCGTCCTCGCCGCGCTGGCGCTGCTGGCGGGCGCTGCTTGCTCCGCGCCCGTCTTTCGCGCCGGCGCTTGCGCCGAGGACGTGACGCCGCGCGCGGTCCCCGTCATTGTCAGCGGCGGCTTTCTGGCCGCCACCGCCGAGCGCATCGCCGGAAAACTGTACGCCCGCGCCCTCGCGCTCGACGACGGCGAGCGCCGCATCGTGATCGCGGTGGCCGACTCGCTCATGATGCCCCGCGAGCTGCTCGACCGCGTCAAGCAGGCCGCCTCGCGCACGACCGGCATCCCCGCCGATCACATGCTGATCTCGGCCACCCACACGCATTCGGCGCCGCCGGTGATGGGCGCGCTCGGCACCGATATCAACCTGGACTATGCCCGGTTCTTCGAGGGGCAACTAGTCAAAGTAATCGAGGGCGCGGTCCAGAACCTGGAGCCGGCGAGGGTGGGCTGGTCCGTCGTCCAGGACTTCGAGCACACTCACTGCCGCCGCTGGATCTTGCAGCCTGACAAGGTGCGCAAGGATCCCTTCGGCGAGCTGACGGTCCGGGCCAACATGCACCCGGGCTATCAGAATCCCGACTTCAGCGGCCCGGCCGGTCCCGTCGATCCCGATCTCTCGGTTGTTTCTTTCCAGTCGCCCGACGGCCGGCCGCTCGCCCTGCTGGCCAACTACTCGATGCATTACGTCGGCGCCGGTGGCAAGGTCGTTTCCCCCGACTACTACGGCCCCTTTGTCGAGAACATGCGGCGGCTGCTCGGGGCGGACGATGCCTTCGTGGCCATGATGTCCCAGGGCACCAGCGGCGATCAGCAGTGGATGGACTACAGCCAGCCCAAGAAAGATATGAATCCGCAGATGTATGCGGACGCGCTGGCCGCCGTCGCTTTCGAGGCCTTCAAGAAGATCCAGTATCGCGACTGGGTCCCGCTCGCCGTGCGCGAGACAAAGCTCACGCTCTCCCGCCGTGTCCCCGGCCCCGAGCGGCTGGCCTGGGGCAAGGAGATTGTCGCCCGCATGGCCGGCGCACCGCCGCGCAACCAGCAGGAGGTTTACGCCCGCGAGCAGCTCTTCCTGGCTGCCGAGCCCGTGCGGGAGCTGAAGCTTCAGGCGCTGCGCCTCGGCGACCTCGGCATCGCCGCCATTCCCAACGAGGTCTTCGCCGTCACCGGCCTGAAGATCAAGGCTCGAAGCCCGCTCCGCCCCACCTTCAACATCACGCTCGCCAACGGCGCCGAAGGCTACATTCCTCCGCCTGACCAGCATGCCCTCGGCGGCTACACCACCTGGCCGGCGCGGACGGCCGGGCTTGAAGTCAATGCCGAGCCCAAGATCGTCGAATCCGTCCTCGGCTTGCTGGAACGCGTGTCCGGACAGCGCCGTCGCGCGCCGGCGGTCCTGGTCCCCCAGATCGACGGCGACTGGTGGACCATCGCCCGCGACCCCGACCTCGGCCCGCTCACCACGCCGAAACAACAGCCGGTGGATTTCGCTGTCTGGCAGGCGGCCGACGGAACCTGGCAGCTCTGGTCCTGCATCCGCCAAACCGCCTGCGGCGGGCGCACGCGGTTGTTCCACCGCTGGCAGGGCGCGAAGTTGACCGAGCCCGACTGGACCCCGATGGGCGTCGCCATGCAGGCTGATTCCGCTCGCGGTGAAACGCCCGGCGGTCTCCAGGCGCCGTATGTGCTCAAGATCAAGGGCGTCTACCACATGCTTTACGGGGACTGGGAGAACATCTGCCTGGCCACCTCCGCCGGCGGCAAGACCTTCGGCCGCCAGGCGCAGCCCGACGGCAAAACCGGGATGTTCACCGAGGGCGCGGGCTGGAACACGCGCGACCCGATGGTGCTCAAGATCGGCGACCGCTACCATTGCTACTACACCGCCTACCCGAACCGCGAGGGCGCCGTCTTCTGCCGCACCGCGAAGGACCTGCGGCGCTGGAGCGAATCGAAACGGGTGGCCTTCGGCGGCGCCGCTGGAACCAACCCGTTCGCGGCCGAATGCCCGTTCGTTGTTTACCGCCCCGACCTGAAGCGCTACTACCTCTTCCGCACCCAGCGCTACGGTCAGAACGCGCAGACCAGCGTTTACAGCTCCCCGGACCCGCTTGACTTCGGCGTCAACGACGACCGCTACCTGATCGGGACCCTGCCCGTCGCGGCCCCCGAGATCTTCGAGCATGAGGGTCAGTGGTACATCGCGGCGCTGCTGCCAAGCCTGAAGGGCATCCGGTTGGCGCGGCTGAAGTGGGCGCCCAAGTAAGAGGCTGTGAAAAGACCGGCCTGGCGCCGCTCCCTACCTCGGCGCAGCCGGAACCAAAGAAGACCGAAGGGAACCACGGTTTCCCCAGTGGGGTGGGCATTCCCGCTGCTCAGCGGAAGTTCTCCACCAGCATCAGCTCGCTGCCGGGCTCATCGTACTGGGAGAATAAGATCCATGGTCCATCGGGCGAAGCTGTAAGGTCGGCGACCAGCCTGTCTGCCATCGCCGCAACCGGTTTGACCATCCCGCCGGAGAAACTGAAGAGCTGAAGGGAATGGGATTGGCCGCGCGGAGATTCCCCCGTTCTTGGTTACCTGGACCGGCGCTCCCCCATCCGGCGCGATCTTCCACACCTCGTGCTGTCCCGTACGGTTTGATCCGAAGTAGAGCCACCTGCCGTCACGCGACCAACTTGGCGCGACATTCTCACCAGGTCCGTGGGTCAGGCGCTACGGCCGGCCTCCCTCTGAGCCGATGACGTATATCTCGGCCCGCCCTTCCGGTCGTGAGTGGAAGGCAATACGCGTGCCGTCGGGAGACCAGTCCGCGTGGTCGGTGACAGGCCCGCCGAATGACGTCAACTGCATCGGGTTGGAACCATCTGCCTCACAAACCCAGATCTCGTAAGCCCCTGAGTGGTCCGACGTGAACGCGATTCTGTTGCCGTCAGGGGAATACCGGGCGCCGCCCACCCGGTCGCGCCGGGAGATCGCGGGAAAGCGGGCGTTGTCTCCGACGTATGCCAGCAACTGCGGCTGGTCCGAACCCGACCGCGAGATCCGCCACAGCCTGTGTCCGCCAAGCCGGTTGGAGGAAAAGACAATCTCTCCCCCGTCCGGAGTCCAGGCGAGGCCGTAGCGTCGCCGATCGTCAAAGGTGAGCCGCTTCGGTTCCCCCACCGGCTTGAGGTCCTCGGACACAGCGACCACGTAAATGTCGCTTACGGAGTAACTTGAGAGTACCGAGTTCCAGCCTATCGGATCGCCTTGGGTTCGGCAATCCGCAT
>JBBTDS010000154.1:0-7429 GCA_038060875.1 Acidobacteriota bacterium
GAAACGATAGCCACCCATCCTGCCAACTTTACCCACAGATTTCGCCGAAGACCCGCAAGAAGATGATCCACCGCTCCTACCTGGAGCAGTTGCGGCAGACCAACCCGTTCAGCTACCACGAGACGACGTTCCTGGGGAGCGGCCCGGTGGTGCTGCCAAAACTGTACAACGGCCGTGACAAGACGTTCTGGCTGTACGGGTGGGAGCGGCACCGCGAGATCGGGGGCACGACCGCGGCGCGGACGACGGCGCCGACGCCGGAGATGTACAACGGCGATTTCTCCTTCGGCGGGCAGACCACGCCGCGGCCGCTCCCGCTCTACAACCCGTTCACGACGCGGCAGTCGGGTACGACCTGGGTGCGCGACCCGTTCCCCGGCAACATCATACCCAAGAGCCTCTTCGATCCCGCGGTGCAGAAGTTCCTTTCGCGGAATCCTTTCACGGCGCCGAACCAGCCGGGAGTGCCCAGCGCGACCGGCCCGGCCGAAAACCTGGTGATGAGCCAGGAGAAGCAGATCCGCCGGACACGCTGGGACGCCAAGATCGACCACCAGTTCACGCCGAATCACAAGATTTTCGGCCGTTACTCGCACGCGCGGCACCGGGCGTGGAAGGGCGACTACCAGGCGCAGTTCGCCTGGCGGGAGATCGACCCGAACGCGCAGCCGGCGCCGGTGGACCAGGTCAACATCGTTCTCTCGGACATGATGATCCTGGGGCCGACGGCGAACAACGAGTTTCGCGTCGGCTACAACCGCCGCGCGCGCTACGAGACGGCCCTGACGGCGAACCAGGGGTGGGCCAAGCAGCTCGGCATCCCGAACGCGGACGCGGCCACGTTTCCAAACTTCAACATCGGCTACGGCCTGAGCGGCCTGTCAAGCTTCCAGAACGTGGGCGACGACATTACGATTCAGGACAATCTCACCAGGATCGCGGGCCGGCACACGCTCAAGCTGGGTTACGAGTTGATTCGCACGCGGTACAATGCCATCGTCCCGTCGTTACCGAGCGGCACGTACAGTTTCGGCGGAACCAATGCTCCGTTCACGCCGAACACGGGCCAGACCTTCGCCTCGTTTCTGCTGGGAACGGTGAGTAGCGCGACCTTCACGCAGAATTTCGCGAGCTGGCTGCCGCGCTGGTGGTCGCACCAGTGGTACGTGCAGGATGACTGGAAGCCAGTGAGCGGGTTAACGCTGAACCTCGGGCTGCGCTGGTCTTACGAGAGTCCATTTCACACCAAGTACGGCCAGAACTCGCAGTATGACCCGGCGGCCAAGGACCCCATTACCGGGCAGACGGGCGCCATCGTCCACCGGCCGGGCCTGCTGGCCAGGCGCGACTGGAACAACTTCGCTCCCCGCCTTGGGCTGGCCTGGAACTTCCGCCCGAAACTCGTCTTCCGGTCGGCGTTCGGGGTGATTCATCAGGACGTGTTTACGGTCGGCACTAACATCATGTTTGACGAGTACTTCGCCACCGCGACGATCGAGGCGCCTCCCGGCGATCCGCGCCACGTGTTCCGTCTTTCCGATGGACCGCCGGGCTTCGTCTACCGGGTGCAGCCGGACGGCTCCGTCCCGTTCGTCGGCACGAACTACTCGACGCGCAACGCGGGTTGGTGGGATCCCAACATGCGCATGCCCTACGTGCTGAACTGGTCGGGCGGGCTTCAGTGGGAGTTCGCCAACAACTGGCTGGTGGAGGCGGTCTATCAAGGCCAGTCCGGCGTGGGACTGATCAACAGTTGGAACATCAACGTCATCCCGCTCGACGTCTCCCGCGATCCGGCCGTGTTGAACCAGATTTTCCAGGCGACCCAGAATTATAAGCCTTCCACTCAATTCGGCTCGATAATGCACTACGGCAACTACGCGCACAACTCGCACCACTCCGGCACGCTGCGCCTGGAGAAGCGCTCCGCGGCCGGTCTCAGTTTTAACGCGTTTTACACGCTCGGCAGGACGCTGGCGGATACCGACGCCGAGGGCACCGGCAGCGGGATCACTTACTACAACCGGCGGCTGGAGAAGGCGCGCACCAACTACGATCTCCGCCACCGGTTCGTAAGCGTGATGATCTATGAGCTGCCGTTCGGCCGCGGCCGGCGCTTACTGAACCGGGGCGGCGTCCTTAATCACCTGGCGGGCGGTTGGGAGCTGACCTGGGTCCAGACATTCCAGGCGGGAACGCCGTTCACGGCATCGTTCTCCGGCAGTCCGAATCGCTATCTGCCGGGGGCCTCCCGTCCCGACATCCTGACCAGCGCAGCCGACGCAAGAGTGGCGGATTGGGAGATCGGTCCGAACCGGTTCCCGACTTCGGCGCAGAATCCGTACCTGAAGTTCGACGCCTTTGCTTACCCGGCCGCATTTACTCCGGGCGCGCTGGGCCGTAACACGTTTGAGGGGCCCGGGTTGAACTGGACGCAGGTGTCGCTGGGTAAGTGGTGGAAGATCGGGGAACGCTGCCGCTTCCAGTTTCGCCTGGACGGGAATAACTTCCCGATCAAGCAGGCTAACTTCTCTAACCCGAACTCCAGTTACAACAGGAACAGTCCGGGAACGTTCGGGCGGATGACGGGCGTGCAAGGTTCCTTCTCCGGGATCGGGACGGGGCGGGCGAACCTGTACGCGGTGGCGCGGCTGGAATTCTGAGCGCTAACCGCGCGGCTGCGCGCTGCGCGCACCGGCGGCGCGTCATTGGCGACAGCAGACGGCCATGAGGTTTACTGGAGAGCCGCTGAGCAGCGGACAGGGCGCAGACGAAAAACACGCTGTCCACCGGCGCCCCTTTCCAGGGGACCGGCGGCCGTCGCTCCTTCTTTCTCTTGGGCCGGCGGCCCGGCGCGGCCGTGGACGGCCGCCCCAGTTAGCCGCGAATGGTCGGGTATACTTTGCGGATCGCCGCGATGATGTCGTCGGTGTCGGCCTTGGTGAACTTGGGATCGATCAACACGCCGGCAAAGCGGCTGAGAATGTCGATCGTCCGCGGGCACGAGGCGGCGCCGTAGCGGATCGCCCTGCCGCGCTCGGAGGTCCAGGTCGGCCAGGCCGGATGCGCCGTCCACTTGTTCTCGATATAGGGCTGGATGGGCAGGATCACCGAGCCGCCCGGCGGGACGGCGGGAATGTTCTCGGCCTTCATCGCAGCCATGTAGCGGTCGCGCTGCTCCTTGTCCTGGAAACCGAGGAAAATGCCGGTTCCGAGCTCGCCCTCAGGGTCGGGCAGCCGCCGGAGGTGGGCTCCGGGCAGGTCGCGGATACCGTCATAGACGCGGTGGGCATTGGCACGCACCGCCTTGATGATCGTATCGATCTTGCGGATTTGGGCGAGCAGCACGCCGCCGCTGAACTCGTTCAGGCGGAAATTGGTGCCGACGAACGGGTTGAGCTTGGCATCGGTGACCGCGGCCTTGTGCGGACCCTGGAACAGGCCGACATCATGGAAGCGGCAGGCGCGCTCGAACAGCACGGGGTCGTTGGTGATGACCGAGCCGCCCTCGCCGGCCGTGATCGTCTTGCTCAACTGATGGCTGAACGCCCCGATATCGCCGATCGAGCCCAGCGGCCGCCCCTTGTAACTGGCGCCGACGGCCTGGGCGCAATCCTCAATCACCTTCAGGCGGTGCTTCCGAGCGATCGCCATGATCGGGTCCATGTCGGCCGGGTTGCCCTGGAGGTGGACGGCGATGATGGCCTTGGTGTTCGGAGTGATCCTGCTCTCGATATCGGACGGGTCGAGGTTGAACGACTCGTCGATCTCGGCGCAGACGGGCAGAGCGCCGGCGCGCACGATGGCGGTGAAGGTCGAATGCCAGGTCCAGGCCGGCAGGATGACCTCGTCTCCCGGCCCGATCTGAAGAGCGCTGACCGCGGTCTCCAGGGCGGCGGTGCCGGAGGTGACGGCGAGCGCGTACTTGGCTTGCATCCGGGCGGCGAACTCCTTTTCGAAAGTCGCCGTCTTTACGGGCGGGTTGGGGCCCCCACCGAACCGGAACGGCCGGCGCGTCTCTATGACTTCGGCGACCTCGCGGCGTTCCGCCTCGTCGTAGAATAGGGGTCCCCAGGAGCGGGACCGGAGCGGTGTTTCCCGGACCGGCTTACCGGCGGCGGCCGATGCGCCCACGTGGGCGGCGGCCGCCACACTGGCAACGAATTCTCTTCTTTTCATTGTGCATGCACTCCTTACCATCTATTAAGACGCTGCATCGGAATCAGAAAGCAAGCTTGATGGCGAGCTGCAAGATGCGCGGCGCGCCATCGGTCCCGGTCAACCGGCCGAAATTGGGGTTCGTGATACCGGTGACCGGATTGGAGAAGTTCGTCCGGTTGAAGAGGTTGAAGGCCTCGAATCGGAACTGGCCCAGGCCGGCTTCGCCCATGAACAGCAGGCGGAAGCCCTTGACCAGCGAGACATCGACATTGGCGAAGCCGGGGCCCTCCAGCCGGTTCCGGCCCAGCGTGCCGAGCGTGTTCGGGGCCGGGTTTTGGAAACGGTTCTTGTCAAAGTAGGCCGCGATCTTTACGCCTTTGCTGCGGCCGGTGTCGAGCACGGGATACCCCGAGCCGACCAGGTCCACGCGCGCGCCTGAGATACCGGCTAGGGGATCACCGGTGGCCCCGATGCTGAAAGCACGCCCCGATTGCAGGGTCACAATGCCGCTCAGCTTCCAGTCTCCCACCACCGCTTTAAGCGCCGGGGCAGCCTGGCTTGGAGCGGGGATGTCCCAGACGAACGAGTTGACCAGGCGGTGGGGCCGATGCTGGTTCGACGGACCGCGGCCGTGGAAGAAGTTGAAGGGATAGGAAAGCGGCGCGTCCTGGGCGGCCTGGTTGACGGACTGGTAGTCCAGGCTCTTCGACCAGGTGTAGGAATTCAGGATCGTGAAGCCCCCGCCGTACCGCTTGTCCACCGAGACTTGCAGCGAGTGATAGTTGGAATTCAGGCCGTGGAAGAAGCGGTCGATCCGCTGGAAGCCCTTGATCGGCCGGCGTTCGTCGATGGTGGCCCGGTTCTGCGCCAGCGTCCGGTTCGGGTTGTAGATGGGCGGGTTCTGGTCATACTCCCCTTTCAGGTGCGAGGCAGCCGAGCCAACGTAGGCGACCCGCAAGCGGGTGTCGTGGAAGACCTCCCGCTCGACGGTCAGGTTCCAGTTCTGGGTGTAGGCGGTGACGTATTTGCCGTCCAGTACAATGGTCTCGAGCGGGTCGGTGAACGGGCTGTCGGCCCCGAACGAGGTGAGCGGGTAGACGTTCAGACGCTCGCGGCCCCGGTAGGGATTGTCGAAGACCCCGTCATCGAAGAGCACGCTGTAACTCCAGGGCGCGACGTTGTTGGCGTTATTGGCCGTGAACAGGGACGGGGCGTCGTAGTAAATGCCGTAGCCGGCGCGGATGCTGGACTTGCCGTCGCCGAACGGGTCCCAGGCGATCCCGAGCCGCGGCGCCAGGTTGTTCCAGTCGGGCTCGGCGACTTCCTTGCCGACGGTGCCGCCGCTGGGCTTGGCATCGCCCCGGTAGAGCAGGCCGGGAGGCGCATTGCGGAAGATCTTCGAGCGGACCCCTTTCTGGTAGTTGCCCAGGTCGAAGGTCTGATTGCGGTCCATCGTATCGCTGAAGAACGAATACGGCTCGTAGCGGATGCCGAAGTTCAGCGTCAGCCGGCGCGTGGCCCGCCAGGTGTCGCCGAAATAGAGCCCCTTGGTGAACTGGCGGCGGTTTTCCAGTTCGCCGTTGTTCTGGGTGAAGAACGACAGTTCGCCGAGCATGAAGTCGGCGCGGTCGAAGCCCGCCCGGGCGCCGCTCCCGGTGGCGTGGCCGTCAAACCGGTAGGCACCCGAACTGCGGTAAATGGTGTCCTCGTTGTACTGGCGCCAGTTAAGCTGGACGCCCCAGGTGAACGTGTGGCTCCCTTTGGTCCAGATCCAGTCGTGGACCACCTCCTCGGTGGCGCGGCGGAAATCCACTTTCGGAGGCGCGCTGAAGCCGACGCCGCTGTTGGTGAGCGCCACATCGATATCGTTCGATGCCGCGTAGACGTTGACCCCGAAGTCGCGGATGCTCTTGGGGAAATCGCTCAGCGCCTTGCTCACCAGGTGCATGCCGGTAATCTGCGAGTGGGCGATCAGCGTCGGGCTGAGCACGTAGTTGTGCGAGAGGGTGGCGTTGATCGAGTCCTGGAAACCTTCCGTGCGGGAGGAATGGATGTTGTCGGGGTTGGAATGGAAGGGGTTGGTCTGATTGTTTTGAAAAGCCCGGAACACGAAGTTGTGCTTGGCGCTGTGGACATAATCCAGCCGCCCGATGTACTGCTGCCCGTTTTCCGGGAAGGCAAAGACGTATCGGGTGAAGCCGTCGGGATCGGGCAAGGGCGAAACCGTCAGCAGCTTCAGCGAAGCCTGATTGAGCCGGCTGGTCGGGATCGTGTTATTGGGGAAGGGCCGGCCGGTCACCGGGTCATTGATGACAATCGAGTTCGAGGAAAAATCGCCGCGCCGCTCGGTGGCCGTCAGCGTCTGGGAGCGGCTGCCGCCGGAGGCGCTACGGATCCAGAGCTGCTGGAACCCGCCAAAGGCGAACAGCTTGTTCTTTTTGAGCGGGCCGCCCAGCGTGAAGCCGGTCTGGTTTCGCTTCAACTGGTCCTTGGTGTGGGAGAAGAAACCAGTGGCGTTGAGTTCGGTGTTTCGCACGAACCAGAAGGCGCTGCCATGAAAATCGTTGGTGCCCGATTTGGTGACGACGTTGACCGCGCCGGCGGAGTTGTTCCCATGCACCATGCTCATGTTGCTGGTCTCCACCGAGAACTCCTGGAGCGCGTCCGGGAACGGAAAGACCAGGTTGGAGTTAAACAGATTGTCCATGTTCTCGCCGCCGTCCATCGTGTAGCGCACGTTGTTGTTGCGCGAGCCGTTGATGGTGAGGGATTTCTGGCCGCGAGGGCGGATGTTGCCGCCTTCATCCCCGGTGTTGCTGCCGTGGGGCACCACGCCCGGGGCGAGCAGGGCCAGATCGGCGGCGTTGCGGCCGTTCAGGGGCAGTTCCACGACGCGCATGCGGTCCACCGTTTCCTTGAGGGTGGAGGCGCGCACCTCGACCTGCGAGGCGGCGGCGTCGACCGAGACGGTGGTCTTGACATCGCCGAGTTCCAGCGTGACGTCCACCTTCACGTTTTCATTCGCCTGCAACAAAACGCCCGTTCGCTGGTAGCGCCGGAAGGCCGGCTGCTCGACCGTGATGGTATAGCTGCCGACCGGCAGCAGATTGAACACGTATCCGCCGCTCTCGTCCGTCGTGACCTTCTGGGCCTGGCCGGTGTTCGCGTTGGTCACCGTGACGGGTGCGCCGGGAATGGCCGCCCCCTGGGCGTCGGTCACGGTGCCGAAGATCGCCGCGGTGTCGCGCGTTTGGGCGCACGCACTCGC
>JBBTDS010000155.1:0-25788 GCA_038060875.1 Acidobacteriota bacterium
CTAGGCCGTTTTGATACGACTCCAGCCCGCTGAGCATCACGGCGCGGCTGGGCGCGCACTGCGGCGTGGTGATATTGCCGTTGGTGAAGTGCACCCCGCGCGAGGCCAGCCGGTCGAGGTTAGGCGTCTGGATGTGCGGGTTGCCCGCCGCTCCCAGGCACTGGAAGTGGTGGTCGTCGGAAAACAGAAACAGGATGTTCGGCCTGGGCGTGGGCGCCGCTGCGAGCGGCGCGGCCGCCGAGGCGAGCCATTGGCGTCTGGTAAGCGTGCTCATGAGAGTCCTCCCTACTTCAGTGCTATGGTAACTCGCCGGCCAGCCGCGCTGACATCGACCGGCTCGATGCCAAGCTTCGCGGCCGGTGAGCCGGGGGCGAAGCTGTAGCGCCGGCCTTCCACCTGAAGCTGGGGATCGGCGAGCAGCGTGCCCGGCGGCGCGCCTTCCACCTGGCGGCTGGCGCTGCAGAAGACGTTGCCTGAAGATTCGGCGATGGCCTCGGGGTTCGAGACGACGATGCGGCCCTTGGCCCAGAGGATGTTGTTCTCGAAGCGGAACTCGCTCGAGCGCGGCAGGGTGATGCGCATGTCGCCGTCGAATAGGAACACGTTGTTGCGGATGGTGTTCTTCTTCGCCATGTGATTGTGCGAGGGCCGGGCGACGCCGATGGAGACGTTGTGCTCCACCAGGCAGCCCTCGGAGAGCTCGTCGATGTAATAGGCGGAGGAGCCGTAGCCGCCGGTGTCGGGGATGTCGCGGACCAGGTTGCCGCGCAGGGTGATGTTCTTGCCGAAGATGAAGTAGATGGCCGCGCCGTCGTGCAATTCGGTCATGGCGCGGTAGAGCAGGTTGTTCTCGATGCGGTGGCCCGAGCCGCCGCAGTTGATGGCGGTGTAAGTGGTGTCGTGCACCTCGTTGTGGCTGACGTTGAGGTTCTGCCCGCCGCAGTAAATGCCGATGGCGCTGGGATACCGCAGCCCGACGCGGTAGACATGGTTGTCGGCGATCTCGGCGGCGGCGCCGCGCAGCAGGATGCCGCCGGCGCCCGTGTCGCGCACCTCGGTATTCACCACGCGCATGGAAGTCGTGTTCAGCGCCTTGATTCCCTGGCCGCCCGTGTTGTAGATGACCAGCCTTTCGAGGCGGCAATTCTCCGCGTAGTTCGCCGAAACCGCGCCGTCGTACTTGCCGGCGCCGAAGCCGCCCGCCACCGGCGGAGTGTCGGTTACCGAGAGCGCCAGCCCGCGCAGGGTCACGTCCTTGACCGGCGTGTCCTTGGTTCCCTCCAGCCGGATGATTGACTCCATCGTGGGCGCGATCGCCTCGGCCGCGCGCATGTCCTCGCCGGGAGAGGGCCAGTAGACGACCTTGCCGGCGGTGCGGTCCAGGTACCACTGGCCGGGCGCATGCATGCCCTCGCGCACGTTCCACACGACGTACCGCTGGACACCGAAGGCTCCGGGTGGATGGCCGGCGGGAGTGGCGAGGGTCACGGTGCGCGCGGCGGTGTCGATCGCGCGCGGCCGCGCCAGCGACTCATCCCACATGTGGTAGATGGTGATCTCGGCGCTGTTCACATCCAGCCACGGGCCGAGGTCGCCGTCGCGGTATTTCAAAGTGGTCAGTTCCTCTTCGGTGGGCTTGCGCTGCCAGCCGCCGCCGCTGGTGCCCATCCAGCGCACCGGGAATTCGCTGGCGTGCGTGAGGTAGCCGCTGTCGGGCAGGCGCGCCGGACGGCACACGCGGTCGTTGACCACCAGCAGGCGGAAATGCCACCGCTGCCCGCCGCGCTCCGGGATCTTCGCTGCCCAGAAGTTCTCGCCATCGCGCTGCCAGCCCGTGATGCGTTGCCCGCCGTAGAGCACCGGCGTCTCGCCGGGCGCGGCTTCGATGGTCAGCCCGGAGTCGCGTGCGTCCAGCACCAGCGGCTCGGTGAAGAAGTACTTCCCGCCGTGGACGACGATCCGCTTCGGCTCGGCGGCGGGGAGCTTGCGGGCCGCATCACGCGCCGCGGAGAGCGTGGTAAGCGGGCCTGCCGGCGAAACGTGCAGTTCGGCGGCCAATGCGCCCACGCACACCACAAACGCGAGCGGGGCTATGCGTCTGACCATAGCCCCCGATGATAGTACGATCGTCCCGCCCCCTGTGCGTTACTTCGGCGCCGGCAGGTCGGAGTTGAAGATGTCGGCCACCGCTTTCCAGGAGCCGTCGGCCTGCTTCTTCCACACGCTCACGTATTTGCCGCGGTCCTGCACCGGTTTGCCCTTCGGACCCTTGAAGGACTGCTCATAGGTGCCGTGCGCATAGGCAAGATCGCCCGACCGCGCGACTTCAACCCTGACTGTCTGGAAACTTAAGGCCATGTCGGGAAGGGCGAGCATCTCCGATATCGCTTTCCGGATCGCCTCCTTCCCCGTTGCGATCGGAGCGTTCGGCGCGAATACCGCCGCGTCCTCCGCGTAGTAGGAAACGAACCCGTCCAGATTCTTGGCGACCGCTTGCTTGGACCATTCGCCCTCGGCGGCGCGAATCGCTTGTTCGTCCGCCGCCCGGGTATCGGGCGCGGGAGCGGTTTGCGGCTGGCAGGCCAGCGTGGCGGCCATGAGCAGCAGCGTGAATGCAAGGGCTGTTATTCGAAGCATGGGCTTTAGTATACTCCCGCCCCCACCACAAAGTAGGGCTGATTCGACAGGCTTGGCGCGAAGCCGGGGTAGATCCAGGCGGCATCGGGCCCGGTGTGGAGCACAAAGAAGTATGGGTTTCACTCACATCGGTGGGCGCAGCCGCGAGAAAGGGTACTTCACGATGTACCGCAAGACGATCGGCAAACTTATGGCAGCCAAGCTGAAGGATATTCGGCAGAAGCTGCGCCAGCTTCGGCGGCGGAGTCAACGCAGCCGTTGGACGTGGACCCGTTTTCAGCAGCGACTTGGCGCCTTGCTCCCCCTCGTCGAGATCCTACACCCGTGGCCCAATGAGCGGTTTGCCGCCAAGCATCCGAGGTAGGAACCGTGTGCGTTAGTAGCGCCAGCACGGGTCTGTGCGGGGGGCGCCGGGTAACCGGCATCTCTACCGCGACCATGCGCTGCGAGTGTGAGGGGCCTCGTTCGGACGCGCGACGCCGGCGATGCGGTACAGTGTAGGTAGTTCCGTCTGGGTAAAATGTGGGGTCTCATGAACGCCGTGGAACGGTGCGCGGCGCTGGTGTTGCTGCTCGCGCTGGCGCCATTCCTGGTTTTCATCGGGATCTTGATTCGAGTGCTTTCGGGCCAGTCGCCGCTGGTGAGCCACCTCCGGGTCGGCCGAAACTGGGTTCCTTTCCGGATGCTGAAATTCCGGACCATGTGGAATTCCGTCCCAGGCCGGGGGAATCATGGCGGGCTGGTGGAACTGGTTGTCGCGGAGCCGGGCGCCGGGCTGAAACGCTCCGACGATCCTCGCGTGAACGGGTACGCGGCGCGCTTCCTTCGAAAGTACTCCATCGATGAGCTGCCGCAGTTGGCACACGTCTTGAGCGGCCGCATGTCGCTGGTCGGCCCGCGGCCGCTGACCAAGGGGGAGTTGCTCGCGCAATACGGACCCGAGGCGTCGGAGACGCTGAAACTGGCGCCGGGAATCACCGGGCTGTGGCAAGTGATGGGTCGCAGCCGGCTGGCTTACCGGCAGCGCCGGAGGCTGGATCTGTTCTACGTCCGCCACCGCTCCGTTCGCATGTACTTGTGGGTGCTGGCGCGCACGATTCCGCGCGTGCTCACCGGCAGGGATTCGTGGTGAGCTAGCGGACCGCGATCGTGACCCGGTCAGTGGTGGTGATGCCGCCGGCCTGAATCTGCAACGGCACTGCGCTGCCGGACCGCACGCCCGCCGGGACCCTGATGTTGAGCTGGTTCACTCCCACAAACTGCGGCGCCAGGCCGGAAAATAACACTTCGGCCGGAAGCCCGCCAATCAGCACGACCGGCGTCGTCGTGGTCGTCCTCAGGCGGTCGAGCGAGGCCCGTCCGGTCTCAGCAGGCGGATCGACCGGCCCGAGCCCGTTCGCATACAGGATCAGGATGCGGCCCGGCCGGGTGGGTTCCGAGCGGACGCCGGGAATCGCGCCCTCGGGCTGGGCCAGCGCGCCCTCGTCCGAATCCACGGCCACCGCCAGCAACTGGCTTCCGCTCGCCAGCGCGAACACACCGGGCGAGAACGTGCTTACTTCGACTGGCGCCGGCGCCGACGCGCCGGTCGCGCGAGTGACCACCGCGTTGGCAGTGCCGGTCGTGACGTTCCAAGGGATCTGAGCGTTGATCTGTCCGGCCGAGACGAAGATCAGCGGAGCCGGGATGTTGTTAAAGGTCACCGACCTCACGTCGCTCAGCGACGTGGAGAGCGGGATCGTGTCGGCCTGGGCGAGGCTACCCGCGAGGTTGGAGCCGAAGATCGACACCAACGAGCCGGGCGCCGCCGGCTGGCCTGCCGCGAAGCTGGCCGCGTTGACCACGCCACCGGGCGTCACGGCCGGTGTCTGAGCAAACAGGGCGGAAGCAAGCAAAAGGAAGCAAACCCAAGTGCCCCTCATATCACACCCCCAGAAACTCCTTACTCAAATCATACACGAGAGCGGTCGGCAGGACAAGCTACCGGGCCGGGAAAACGGCCACCTCGGGGTTCTTGCCACCGTTCAGTTGGACCGCTATCGCGGCTTCCGCAGCCGCTTCCCGCCGGCGTCCGGCGGTTTCGAGGACCTGGGCCAGCACCCAATGCGGCTTGAACCAGTTCGGGGCCCATCGGATGGCCGAGCGGAGGCTCTGCTCGGTATGAGCCAGATCGTTGTGGGCGGCGTAGAGGGCGGCGAGATTGTAGTAGGCGTTGTGCCGGTCCTCGGCGGTCTGGGTGGCGCGGACAGCCGCCTCCAGCGCCTCTCGCGAGGCCAGCAGGCGCACCAGCAGGTCCGGCGATTTCCCCGCGGCTGCGCCCAGTTTGCGGGAGAACCAGAGATCGGCGCTCACGCCGCGAGGCTGCCAGCGGCGGACCGTCTGGTAACCATTGATCGCCCGGCTTATCTCCCCCTGTTCCAGGTCCCGCTTCACCTGGGCCAGCGCGCGGTCAGCCCAGAAGAGGCACGCAGCGAAGGCGACCATCACCGCCGCCAGTGGCAGCGCAACGGAGAGCGACAGGAGGCGGCGACGAGGGACGTCCCGTTCCGCGCCAGGCGAGGCCGCCGCCAGGCCGACGGTCAGGTAGAAGAAGAGCGCGGTCGGAACGGTGAACGAGACGAACTGCTGGCTGACCACCGCCGCGGCCAAGGATGCGCCGAGCGCGGGGGCGAGCAGGGGCTCTCGAGACCGCGCGGTCCAGGCGCCGTACGCGCCGAGGCCGCCCAGCAGCAGGAGCACGGCCAGGCCCGGCAGGCCCTGCGCGGCAAAGGCATCGAGAAACATGTTGTGCGGAGACTCGTGGTAGAAATCGGGGTACGCCTGCGACAGCGCGACCGACTGGAAGGGAGTAAAGGCGGAGGAGAAGGTCTCGGGCCCGCTCCCGACCGCCCAATGCGCGGCGCCCAGACGCATTGAGTCGGGCCACAGGAGCAAGCGTGCACCGCCGAGCGGATCCTCGGTGTACCAGCGGGTGCGGCTGCGCAGCTTCCAACCCGCCGGCGAGGAGTAGAACACGGCCGCCGCGACCAGGAGAATCGCCCCGGACGCCAGCGTGCGGCGCCTGAGGCGCGGGGGGAAACACACCACCATCACCGCCGCGCCAGCCAGCAGGCCGAGGAGAGCGGACCGTGTTCCGCTGAGGATGACGGCCGCCGATCCCGCCGCCACCGCGGCAAGGCCGAGGGCCTTCCAGAAAGCGCGGCCGGCGGCGGCCAGCGCGGCGCCGGCGAAGACGACGTACAGGCAGTAGCTGGCGAAGTAGCTGGCATGGCCGAGCGTGCCCGGGGGGCGCACGATCGTCCAGATTCCATCGCCGACGTGATAGGCCTCCGCGGGCAGCCAAGGGTCCCAGCCTAAATACTGAAGCACTCCGTAGAGCGCGGCCGGCACGCCGCTCACCGAGATCACTCGCAGCAGCAGGAGCAGGTCCCGCGGATGGACGGCGACGCGGGCCGCGGCCAGCAGCGTGAAGGCGAGCAGCGCGGCCTGGGTGATCAGGCCGAACCGCCGCCAGTTCGTGCCGCTCAGGGAAAGCTCCGGAGCAGCCGACCAGGCCGTGGACAAGGCGAGCGAGACGGCCTGCGCCGCCAGCAGGGCGCACAACCAGCGTCCGGTGCGCGATGCCAGCAACGGGTGCAGACCGTCGCCTCGCCAGGCGAACCACACCAGCGCCACCGCCGTGCCCAGCAACAGCACGACGACCTTCGGGGTCACGTCGAAATAGAATAGGTGGCTGGGCGTGATCAGCAACGGGATCAGCGCCGCCACAGCCGCCAGGACAACCACCATATACGCTACACTATGCCAGAAGGGTAGGGAGGCGGAGAATGCCGCTTCGGCGCGGAGGGGCGAACGACAGTGGCGGAGTCGTTTGACGCCTATCAGTACGCAAGGCACCTGCGCGGCCGCTGGCGCCTCATTGCGGCGGCGTGCGCGACCGCGCTTGCCGTCACGCTGACCGTCACCCTGTTGCTGCCGAAGAAATATACGGCCACCTGTAAAATCCTGATCGAATCTCCCGCCACCGGCGATCCCCGCGCAGCGACGGTGGTCAGCCCCGTCTACCTGGAGTCACTTAAGACTTACGAGCACTTCGCCGCCAGCGACAGTCTTTTTCGTCGCGCGCTGAACCATTTCCAGCTTCGCAAGCGGGAAGCGGACGAATCGGTCGAGGCCCGGAAGCGCAGCATCCTGAAGGTTGCGATTTTGCGGAGCACCAAGGTGCTGGAGATCAGCGCGACCCTGCCGGACGCCCGCACGGCCCACGCGCTGGCCTTGTACCTGGCCGAGGAGACGGTGAAGCTAAGTCGCTCCATCAGCCTGGGAGGCGACCAGGAACTCAGCGCCGACCTGGAGAAGCAGCTCGCGCAAGCCAGGGACCGGCTCGCGGCGGTGCAATCCGACTGGAACCGGATGGCGGCCAGCCAGCCGGTGGAGTCGGTGGCGGCCGAGATCCGGGCGGCGGAAGATATGCAGGGTGTGGTCCAGCGCGAGCTGTTGCAGGCCGAGATGCTGATTGCCGAAGACACGGAGCGCGAGAAAGCGCTGGCCTCCTCCGCTGGCCGCCACACCGCGGAATTGGAAGCAGTGCGCCAGGGGCTTCCCGGTCTGCGCACCCGCGCCGAGATGCTGCGCAAACAGCGCGACGAACTGCAACGCGAGCTCGCGCGAAAACAGGCTCTGCTGGCCGAGCGCACGGCGCGGAAAGAAGAGCTGGCGGCGCGGCTGCGAGGAGCGCGGGCCGGCTATGACGCCTCGGAAGCCCGGCTGCGAGAGCTGGGCGCGATGCTGGGGCAGCGGAGCGAGCGCCTGCGCATCATCGACCCCGGCATAGTTCCGGAGCGGCCCTCGTTTCCCAACCTCCCGCTGAATCTGCTGGCGGCGTTTCTTCTGGGCCTGGTCAGCTCGGTGCTGTATGTGACCCTGGAGTTCAGCTTCCGGGGGCAACAAGTCCAGCCGGGCCGGCCAGCCTTGCGCATTGCGAGCACGGGCAGCGATGTCTGAGGCGAGGGTTGCCGAACCGGCCTGGCGGCTCTGGATTGCGTCCGCTTTGGGCCTGTGGGCCGCGGCGGTCGCGCTGGCGCCGGACCTCAAGAGCGCCGCGCTGCTTTCCCTCCCGTTGCTGGTCGTCGCTCTGGGCTGGTGGACGATTCTGGCGCCGGCGCGCTGGGTGACCCTGTTCTTCGCCACCGCACTGTTGCTGCCGCCGCTGCCTGTCCGCCTGGGAGACACCGGCCCGCACGTTGCGGTCGCGGTGGCCGCCCTTGGCCTTTTCGCCGGTCTGCTGCGCCTGCCGGAATGGCGGATTCGCGCGGACGGCCTGACGCGCGCCCTGCTGGTCTATTTCTTCGTCCTGCTGGCCAGCGTTTCGCTGGCCGCCTTCTATTCCGGCCCGGTCATCGCGGCCGGCACCCTGGCGCGGGTTCTTCTATTCGGCATTGCGGTGTATCTGTTCTTTTACACCGCCTACGGGCCGGGGGCGAGGGAGGGAAGCGATCCTTCCCGCACGGCGCGGGCGCTGTTCTGGATCGCGGCCGCCTCCGCGCTGTTCGCCTGCCTGGATTTCTACTTTCAGTTTCCGGCCCCCGCCGGCTTCGGCCCGCAGTTCGTCTGGTTGGACTCGGGTGTCTACCGCCGGGCCCAGGGCTTGTTCTACGAGGCCAGCACGCTCGGGAACTTCTGCGTTTTCTTCCTGGTGATGATCGCGGCCGCGCTGTCACGGCCGCCCCGGGAATCGCCGGTATCGCGAGCGGGGCTGCTGACCGGCGGGGCCATCTTCTCGGCCGCCCTGGTCTTTTCTTACTCCCGCGCTTCGCTGCTGAACCTGATCGCGGCCTCGCTGGCGCTGTTGTTTCTGCATCGCCGCCGCCTGCGACTGCGCCGACTGGCGGCGGCGCTGTTGATCGCCATCGGGGCGGGCGTCGCCCTCGGGTACGCCTTCTTCCCGGCCTTTGTGCGCCTTTACTGGCTCAACGTACAGCGGTCGGTCCAGTATTTCTTCTCGGCCACCGAAGGGGTGCTCTCGGGACGCCTGGAGTCCTGGCGCACGCTGGGGCAGTTCCTGGCCGAGAATCCGTGGCACGCCCTGGCGGGCATCGGCTACAAGACGCTGCCGTACACGAGTTTCGCCGGGCATCCGGTGATTGCCGACAACATGTACCTCAGCATGCTGGTGGAGACAGGGTTGATCGGGCTGGCGGCCCTGATTGCGCTCAACCTGGGGATTCTTTGGGCCGCGCGCCGGGCCGCGCGCAGCCCGCGAGCCTCCTTTTTCGGCACCTGGATCTTCTGCTTCTGGATTGGGCAGTTGTTCCAGATGTTATCGGGCGACCTGCTGACGTACTGGCGCGTCCTGCCGGTGTATTTCTGGGTGCTGGCGGTGGCGGTGCGCGAATCAACGCAGGCGCCGGCCTCATGAACATCCTGTTCCTGGACCAGTTCAGCGAATTGGGAGGCGCGCAGCGTTGTCTCCTGGATCTGATGCCGGCGCTGCGCGAGCGCGGCTGGGGCGCGCACGCGGCCTTGCCGTGCGAGGGGCCGCTGGCTGACGCCCTGCGGGCCCACGGGGCTTCGGTAGACCTGCTTCACTGCGGAGCGTACAGCTCCGGGTGGCGCTCAACCGGCGCGCGTGCGCGCTTCGCCTGGGATCTGCCCCGCATGGCGCTGCGGATCTCGCGGCTGGCTGAGAAGCACCGGGCGGACCTGATCTACGTCAATGGGCCGCGGCTGCTGCCGGCCTCCTGCTGGGCCGCGCGCAGGCGGCGGCCGCTCTTGTTCCACTGTCACAGTATGCTCTCGCTGAAGCTGGCAGCGTGGCTGGCCGGGCAGTCGCTGCGGCTGGCGCGGGCCACGCTGGTGGCTTCTTGCCGGTTCGTCATGGAACCGTTTCTGGCGTATGCGCCGCCCGAGCGGCGCGTGGTTGTGTACAACGGGGTGGCGGGTTGCCCGCTCGCGCCAGCCAACAAGACGGCAGAATGGCGCATCGGGGTGATCGGCCGCATCGGGCCGGAGAAGGGCCAGGCCGAGTTCCTGGAGGCGGCCCGGCTGCTCGTCAGAGACATCCCCGAGTGCCGGTTCGTCGTTTGTGGCGCGCCGCTGTTCTCCAGCGTGGCGGCAACGCGCTATGCGGACGAGCTTCGACGCCTGGCCGCCGGGTTGCCGGTGGAATTCGCCGGCTGGCGGGACGACGTGTGCGCGGTGCTGTGGGGTCTCGACTTGCTGGTGGTGCCCTCGATGCGACGGGAGGCGACGACCCGGGTGATTCTGGAAGCCTGGTCGGCCGGAGTGCCGGTGGTCGCCTTTCGATCGGGCGGGATCCCGGAGATCGTCGCGCATGGCGAGACGGGCTTTCTGGTGGACGAACCGTCGCCTCAGGCCCTGGCGCGCGAAATCCGGAAGGTGCTCCGCGAAGAGCCGCCCCGGTTGCGCCGGGTGACTGAGGCCGCGCGGGCCGCCTGGCGCGGCAGATTTACCCTGGCCCGTTACCAGCGCGAGATGATCGCGGTGATGGAACGGGCCGCGTCATCCGAGCAGCCGCCGGAATAGCAGCCCCGCGCTCAGCGCTACGCCGGCGGCCGCGGCCAGCACCGGCGGATATCCGAAGTGAGTGAAGGCGGCGCCGGCCAGCGCGCCGGCGATGGCATGGGAAGAGAAGACAACCAGGTAATTCAACGCTGACGCGCCTTGCTGTTCGGCCGGCGCGATGCGATTCATCAGCAGGCTGAACAACCCTGGCTCGCTCATCCACTGGGCGGCCATATAGGCGATGTAGCCCGCGGCGGCGGCCGCCTGCGCGGGGCTGGCGGCCAATGCCCCCAGCGCCGCTCCGGCCGCAAGCTGCATGACGGCGATGCCCGCAACCAGCCCAAGTCGCTTGAAGACCGCAGGCGCGGCCAGAACCGCGAGGACCTGGGCAAGCTGAGCAGCGGAAAAAATGGCGCCGATGCGCTCTACCGGCGTGTGCAGGTAGCGCGAGAAATAAGCGTTAAAGAACGGGTTGAACGAACCCACGGCCAGGTTCCAGACGGCGATCGCCGCGAGGAACCGCAGCAGAAACGGGCTGCGCGGATAAACGCGCCCTTCGCTCCGCGGGGCATCCGTGAAACGCAGGCGCGCGACTGGAATAAGAGCCGCTGCCGAGAGGGCGCAACCGATCAGCATCGCGGCCCGCTTGGCGCCGGCCGCGCCGGACCCGAATCCCAGGGTTGCCAACCAGCCCGGCAGGCGCCCGCCCGCCAAGCCGGCCAAAATCCCGGCGCCGATGCCCGAAGCGAAGAACACGCTAAAAGCGAGAGGCCGCTTCTCCTCGCGGGTCAGGCGAGCGATCAGCGGAGCAACCGACACGGCCCAGGTCGAGAAGGCCGCTCCGCTGAGGAAAGCCAGGACCAGCAGTGGAGTTTGTGTCGTGAGGAGTACCCGCAGCGCCGAAACAGCCGCCAGGGACGCGAAGCAGGCGAGCAGCGTCGTTCGCAGCCCGACCCTTCGCCCCAGCGCGCCCGCGGGCAGCGCTCCGGCGATGTTGCCGGCCGACGTCGCACCGGCTACCAGTCCGAGGAAATCTTCCCGGAATCCCAGGTCCAGCAGGAAGAGGTTGTAAAGCAGGAAGAAAATGAAGGCGCCGAAACTGAACAGGACGACCGCGCCCAGAAAGATCCAGAACTGAGTTCCCAGGCCTCGCGTCCACCACAGCAGGCCGCGCCAGAGGACGGGCGGCAGCAGGCGCAAGTGAAAGATCGCGCGCCCGGCCAGGTGGGACAGGTATTCCAGTTTCCGCTCAATCCGCAGCCGCGGGCTCAACTGGGAGTCCGCAAGCCCGGCCGTCCCCGCCGGGCCCGGCAGGCGCATCGGCAAAAGCCGGCGGCGCAAGACCTTCCCCTTATCGCGGAGCGAATCCAACAGACACAAGTGGAGCCACAGCTCGTTCTTGTTGGAGTGGAATAAGGCTTCGAGCGGCGAGGCGGCGTACCGCTCGAACCAGTCCTGGATGCAGGCGGGCAGCCTGTCGATCTCCTCGCGCACCGCGCCGGCCAGCCGGCCGCCGAACCACTCCGCCGCCAGCCGGAAACAGATGGCCTCCAGAACGCGCAGCCGCTCAGGGTGCAAGGACCGCCAGCCGTTCCAAAAATCTTCGTCGTTGGAGTGCACCTCGAGGAAATACGCCAGCTCAAACACCTGGCACAGCCGCAGGCTGGCCCGCAGCAGGTGCCGGAGTACATGAAGGGCCGAGTAGCCGAGCGCGTCGGCCGGGTGGAAGACCGGAATGGCGAGGCCGTCCATCTGCCGTTCGCAGCGCCGGGTCCAGAACTGGTCCACACCCGGCGCGCGGAAGCGTTCGGTTTCCTCGTCCCAAAGGCGGAAGTGCAGATCGACGGCGAGCGGGATCTCCGGATCGAAATAGTCACCGCGCCAGATCCAGCCGGATCTGCGAATCATAACCGGCAGGTGATCGGTGGGCAACCGCTCGAATCCGGCGACCGGTTCATAGCGGAGTTCGAGCAGCGTGTCGCGCGCCGGTGCAAGGTGATCCGGCGGACAAAACAGGTCGAGGTCGTATTGTACGCGGAGCCGCGGCTCGGCGACGAATGCCGGCCACTGGGTGAAGCCCTTGAGCAGCGCGAACTCGATTCGTCGCGCCTGAAAAGCCTCCGCGATTTCGAGATAGGTCCGAGTGGTGCGCCGGTAGCGTTCCGAGTTGGCGGCAAGGTTGCTCTCGATTCTGCGACGCACCCGCTCCGGCAGTTGCCCGCGGCCGAGGCGGCCGAGGAGAAGCGTCAACTGGTGGCGGTCGCAGAAGGCGAGAGCGCGCTGCCATTCCGAATCGGTCAAGCTGCCGAGCGGCCTGGGGTCCGGAGGGAACCGCAGTGCGGTCAGGACCGCCTCGGCCCAGCGCGGAATCCTGGCTGGCGGCACCTAAAAGTCGAGCCTCAATCCAAGCTGGATACGGCGCGGTTGCCCGGTGGCCAAAATCCTGCCGAAGAACGGGCCGAAATCGGGGTAGGGACCGGGCACTCCCCAGTTGGGGTGGTTGAACACATTGAACGCCTCGATCCGGAACTCGATTGTGCCGGCTTCGCGGAGCGGTAAGCGGCGGTGCAGGGCGAAGTCAAAGAGGTTGTTGCCCGGCCCGGGCAGGATATTGCGGCCGGCGTTGCCGAAGTGAAACGGCGGCGGGGCGCGGAATGCATCCGCGTTGAAAAACCGCTCGATCGTGCGCTCGTGGCGCGGCAGCCTGAGTGGTTGCCCGGCGACCAGGTCAGGCCGGTTCGGCGTACCGGTGTTGGCCGGGTCAAACGCGAAGTAGACCGGGTTCAGCGGGGTTCCATCCTGGAGCGTGACAATGCCGCTCACCCGCCAGTTGGCGAACACGAGCCGCAGCGGCCTGACGCCGGGCAGATCGTAGACGAAGGCGGCGCTGAGGCGGCGCCCGACGTGGGCGAAGGAGAGGCCTCGTTCCAGCCGCAGGTTGCGCTCGTCCTGGGCTCCGAAGCTCTCGAACAGCCCCGGAATGACGCTGTCGGCGTCGTCGATGGATTTCGACCAGACGAAGCTGGCCAGGAATCCCAGGCGCCGCATGAACTGCTTCTCGGTCTTGATCTGAAGCGAGTGGTAGATCGAATTGGAGATGTGCTGGCGCTGGAAGATCGTGCCCAGCTCGGAGAACGGGCGCAGGGATTGGAGGCTGCCCTGTCGCGGCGGCAGGTTCCCGCCAGTTACTACGTGAAGCGGCGTGTTGAACCTGCGGAATCGCCCGAGCTTCGTTCCCTTGGTCCCGGCATAGGCGACTTCCGCCAGGACGCGCGCCGGCAGTTCCCGCTGTAAGCTCGCGCTCCACTGCTGCACGTACGGGACCGGCGCCGCGCGGTCGAGCCCGAAATAGCTGGGAAACCCGGTGGCGGCGGTGCGGGGGAAACCATCTCGCAGGGTGAGGACCGGCGGCCGGCTTCCATCGGTCTCATTTCTCTCGTTGCGGATGTTGTTGAGGATGAGGTCATAGGACTCCGCCGCGATCTCGGGGCTGAAGTAGATTCCGTATCCGGCGCGGAACACGGCATCCCGGCCGAGAAGGCGATCCGGCAGCCGCAGGGCGAGCCCGGCGCGAGGCGCGAAGTTGTTGCGGTCCGCGTCGGTCGCGCGCCGGACGGAGACCAGCCGGGGCGCGGCCGGCAGGCCGGAGTAATCCAGGTTCAGCAGGTTGCCGCGGGCCTCCATGAAGGGCGAGACATACTCGTAACGCAGGCCGGCGTTCAGTGTCAGCCTGCTGCTGGCACGCCAGTCGTGGTGCAGGTATCCGGCGTAGCTGTTCTGCCGCAGATAGGCCTGAGTGGGGCCGGTCCTGCGGCTGGTCACCTGGGGGAAGCTCAACAGAAAGTCGGCGAACGGATCGCCGGTCCTGGCAAGCTCGGCAGGGTTGCCGGTAAAGGCGCCGGTGAAGGTGTATCGGCCGCGGGCATCGCGGGTCTGCAAGTAATTCAACTGGAAGTGAACCCACTCGAAGCCGAACTTCCAGGTGCGTCTCCCCCGCGCCAGCGAAAGGCCGTCGGAGACATGCCAGGAGTTGTCGCGCTGAACCTGGGGGAGGGAGGGCGAGTCGGTCACCATGGAAAAATTGGTGACCAGGAAGACAGGGAGGCCGAAGGTGAACGGGTCTTCGGGCGCGAAGCCGAGGCCCAGCTCGCGGGCCACGTTAGTACGGAACGCGTCTGCAGGCACTTTCAAGATCCTGAGCCGGGTGAAGGAGAGCCGGGATTCGTTCAGCCACGAGTGGCCGCTCAGCGTATGTCCCAGCGCCGCCTGCTGGGCCCGGAGGTCTTCCGCGGCCGGGCGCTGAGGAAAGACCGGCGCTACCCGGTTGCGATCGCCGTTGAGTGTGTAACGTCCGAACAGCCGGCTATGGTCTCCAAACTGGCGATCGATCCGCGCCAGCACGCTGTCGCCGGTGTTCCGGCCCGGTGTGGCATCGAGGTAGTTGCCGGCGCCCTGCGGCCGGTTGGGCAGCGGCTCGAACAGATCGAGAAACCTCGTGGCGATGGGATCGATGCGGGCCGGCGGGAGGATGTTGTTCGCAAAAGGCTGGCGCGCGCCGGTGACCGGATCCGTACTTAGGGGGTCGAAGATCGCATCACGACCGCGAAAGTCGCCTTCCCGGAAAACCTGATCGGGCACGATAGCCAGCGCCGACTTGGCGGACTTGCCGCGCACGCCCTCATAAGCGGCGAAGAAGTAAGTACTGGGTACAGGCAGGGGGCCGCCCAGCGAACCGCCGAACTGGTTCTGACGAAAGATGGGGCGCGGCAGCGGCGGATCGTCGAAGAAGTTCCGCGCGTCGATGGCTTCGTTGCGGAAGAATTCAAACGCGCTCCCGTGAAAAGTTTGGCCGCCCGACCGGCTGGCCACATCGACCACGCCGCCACCCGCCTGGGCAAACTCCGCCGCCGGCAGCGCGGATTGAATGCGGAACTCCTGCACCGCGTCCAGCGGCGGATTGACGGCGATGACAAACGCATTGCGATCGGTGTTGTTGGCGCCGTCAAACAAAAACGCATTCATGGTGGAACGGCCGCCGTTAATGGGCGGATTCAGCGCGACGGCGCCGCGCGGCCCCTCCTGCACATCGGTGATCACATCGTGAACGAAGCCCCCGAGGTGCCGCGGGACAGCGCCCGGCCCCAGGGTGACGAGCGAGACCACATTGCGCGCCGCCAGCGGCAGGCTGGTCAGCGCCCGGTAGTCCAGCCGGTAGCCGAGCGAGGCCTCCTCGGTCCCGACGGGCGACACCCGCCCTGTCACGGTGACGGCCTCGCGGGTCGCGCCGACCTGAAGTTTCAGATCCAGCCGTGTCTTACGGCTGACTTCCAGGACCACACCTTCGACGGTCACGGGCTGGAAACCGGGCCCTTCCGCGGTAACGGAGTAAGTCCCGGGCAGCAGCTCATCCATCCGGTAACTGCCGTCCGCTCTGGTGAACGCGGTCCGAGTAAATGCGGTGGCGAGGTGCCGGGCGGTGATCTTGACTCCGGGCGCCAGGGCGGAGGTTTGGTCCCGGACTTCGCCCAGCAGTGCGCTGGAGGAAACCTGAGCCGGCGCGGCCGCTGCCAAGGCCAGCAGAGCGAGCAAGCGATTCATCATCCAACTTCCTCCCGGACCATGCGCTCGAGCTCCTCCGCCGCCGAATGCGGATCCTCGTAACAGATCTCGAAGGTGGCGGCCTGAAGCAGGTTTGCGAGCGAGGCCTCGTGTTCGGCGTGTGCCGGCTGCTCGAAGAAGGGGAGGTCCGCGATCAGCCGGCGCCAGACTTCGTCCTTGGGCAGTGGCGTGAGACGGGTGGGGCCCGGCTGCCGGTTCAGGAAGACCAGCGCATCGGCGCGACAGCGGAAGGCGGTCCTGATGTTCGGCAGATCGGCGGTGTTTATTTCGAAGGTGAGCTTGCCCACCGGGTTGGGCCGGGCGGCGCGGCCGTTGAGCTCGGGGAACAGCTCGAAAGCCGATTCGCGCAAGTGGATCTGCTGCGGCTTGCCCAGCACGATCCTGTCCCTGGAACGGCGCAGCAGCGAAGGCGCTTCATCCGAGATGAAAGTCCATCCGCGGCGGGCGCAGGCGTAGGTGAGGCAGCTCTTGCCGGCGCCGGGTGCGCCGCAGAACAGCACTCCGCGGCCGTTCAGCGCCACGCAGCCGGCATGAATCCGCGTCAGGTGTGAGTGCCAGAGGATCAGCAAGGCGATGGTGTCGAGGAAGTAGTAGCGGAACCAGGGGCGATTTCGGGCGGTGGCGGCCGTCACCCAGCAAAAGGCGAAGGCCTGGGCCAGATCGCAGACGGCGAAGTTCCTCTCGTCGGCGATCATCGTCACCAGGTGCTTCTGGCCCCGCATCACCATGCCGCTGGCGCACTCAGCCGGGCCGTCCTCATCGACCGCGACCCGGAGCTGAATCGGCGGCCCGGGAAACATCGGCGGGAAACCGCCCCAGCTCTCCTCGGCAGCCTTAGCGATCTCGGCCGAATTCGTGGAGAGATGCAGCGGGAAGCCAAGCGGGTGAAAAGCCGCCTCACGCGGCAGTTCCACCCGGAACATCAGCGGATCCCAGGACGACACAATAACCGCTCCCACTTCTGGCATGAGATTGCCCCTCTGGCTTAACCGGCGCTGGCGCCGGCTCTCCTGATCAAACCCAGTAGCTTATAACCAAGATAACACAACGAGGTCATGGAAACCGCCGAGCTGGACAGCGCGATTCCCGCCACGCCAAGCCAGTTCATCAGCACGTAGTTCAAAACCACGTTCAACGGCAGGCTAATGACAGCCGCCTGCACCAGGAGCCGGTTCGCTTTGAGGGATGAAACCAGCCGGACGGCCAGCACACCCAGAAGTGAGAACGGCATTTGCAGAAAGAAGAAGCGCTGCACGGCCGCGACCAGGCGAGTATCGGCTTCGGTGAACGCTCCGCTTTGATAAAGGGCCCTCACGAGCGGCTGGGAAAGCCAGACTAACACCACCGCCAGCGGCAGGGTCGCCAGCAGGATGAGGCGGGAGTAAGTCTTCAGGGTATGCCTCAAGCCCCGCCAGTCGCCCAGCGCCGCCATGCGCGAGAAGTGAGGCAGTATAGCGGTGCTGAGCGCGGTGGAGATGATGGCCAGCACCACCGTCAGCAGCTTGCCGCCGTAATTCAACGCCGAGACGCTGCCGGGACCCAGCATGGCCGCCATGGGCGCATTCAGCACGGTCGCGCCGCCCATCAGCACCGAAGCCGCGGCGGCGGCGCCGTACTGATGCATCACCCGCCGGACCGCCGGGTCGCCGGCGCGCCACCGCGGGATGAGTGAGACGCCTCGCCGGCTGAGGGCCAGCAGGACGACTAGAAGTTCCAGTGCGCTGCCGGCCAGGGCGCCGAGCGCGAGGGCATATGGACCCAGGCCGGCTGCCGGTGAAAGCAGAAGGGCGATCGTCATCAGCGGCGTGGCCGCGGGGACCAGCGCGGCCACGGCAAACCGCTCGCCGGCGTTGAGCATGGCGCGCCCGACGGTGCTCAGCCCGCTCAGAATGAGCACCGGAAGCAGCGCGTAGAACAGCGACCGCGCCAGCGCCAGCTTGCCGGCGTCAAAGCCGGACCCCAGAAGAGTCAGAATCCACCGGCCGGTCAGCCCCAGCATCACGGCCGTTGCTACGAGCAAGGCGGCGTTCCACGCCGCCACGCCCGAGAGGAGGCGCTGCGCGGCGGCCCGCCCGTCGCGCTCGTGAACCTCGATGAAAATCGGGATGAGGGCGGCGTGAAACGAGCCTCCGACGACTTCGGCGAGAAAGCCGGGCAGCAGGAAGGCAATCAGGAACGCATCCAGCGGGTCGCCGGTGCCGAAAGCGCGGGCGATGACGATCAGCTTGAGGGCGCCGGCGACTTTCACCGCCGCGGCCAGGCTGCCGACGGTCAGGGTGGCGGCGAAGATGCGGTGGTTGACGGATCGCAGCCGCCAGGCATTCCACCGGTCCACGCCAGCCCGCAGGGAAGCACGCATCCCAGCTACGATTTAATCACGTAGGTAGGTGCCATGCTGAACGTACGAGCGGCGATCGTCCACTACTGGCTGCTGAACATGCGCGGGGGGGAGAAAGTGGTGGAGTCCCTTTGCCGGCTGCTGCCGGAGGCTGACGTGTTCACGCTGTTCTATCACCCACCAGGCGTCAGCGCCACCATCCGGGCCCACAAGGTGAGGGCGTCCTTTCTCAACCCGTTCCGCCGCTGGTATCGTTCGCTCCTGCCGCTGATGCCGCTGGCGCTGGAGCACTTCGACCTGCGCGGGTACGACCTGATCATCAGCAGCGAGTCAGGGCCGGCTAAGGGTATCCTGGCGCCTTCGACGGCGCGCCACATCTGTTACTGCCACACTCCGATGCGCTACTTGTGGGAGCTTTACCCGGCCTATCTGCACGAGTGGACGGCGGGACGCTGGAAACGCGCGCTGATGGCGCCACTGGCCGGGTGGCTGCGGCTCTGGGATTACGCCTCGGCGGCTCGGGTCGATGAGTTCGTTGCCAACAGCCGCAACGTGAGGCAGCGTATCTGGAGGGCCTACCGCCGCGAGGCGGAAGTGATTTATCCGCCCGTGGCCGTGGAGACGTTCTCCTGGCAGGAGCCGCAAGACTACTACCTGGTGGTTTCCGAGCTGGTGGCCTACAAGCGGATCGACACCGCGGTCCGCCTCTTCGCGCGGACCGGCCGCAAGCTCCGCGTAGTCGGCGACGGGCCGGAATTCCGAAGGCTGAAGCGCATGGCCCGCGCGAACGTCGAATTCTGTGGCCGTGTGTCCGACGACGAACTGCGGGAGCTGTATGCGCGCAGCCGCGCCTTGATCCTGCCGGGGGAGGAAGATTTCGGCATGACCGCGGTGGAGGCTCTGGCGAGTGGGAAGCCGGTGATCGCCCTGGGCCGAGGCGGTGTGCTGGAAATCGCTCCAGTGGATAAGGGAGGCGGCTTTCTCTATTCCGAAGCGGGCGAGGAACCGCTGGCGGAAGCGATCGCGCGCTTCGAGAAAGCCGAAGCACAGATTGACCCCGCCCAGCTTCGGGCCTCGGCCGCGCGATTCTCCGAAGCCGCGTTCATGGCCGCCATGCGAGCCGTGCTGGAGCGTGGTGTGGGCAAACGAGGATGAGGACCGGCCGCGTCTTCCGAATCACGCCGTCTTCTTCAGCGCCTTCTCAACTGCCTTGGGGTTCCGGTCGATGACGGTCAGGTACGCGCGAACGGCGCTGTCCGGTTGCCGGCGGCCCCGCTCCCAGTCTTGAATTGACATAGCCGGCAGCGAGAACTATATTAGCGTTGTGGTTCGCCCCGCGTCTCTCCTGCTCGCCGCTTTTCTCTCCGTTTCCAGCGCCGCTGGCCAAATCGGGACTGCTGAATGGGCGACCACCGTGCCGAAGAATTTCCAGGAACCCGGCTGGTGGGACCAGGGCGTGGTCTTCGTCGGCAACTGGGAGCCGCTGAACGTCCGGCGGCGGCTCGGCACGGACGCCGTCACCCGGCTGGAGCTGCCGGTGAACATCGCCGAACGCTACCAGCGCGAGCACTCCGAAGAGACCGTGCTGAAGCTGAAAGAGGCCGGCGTGAACATGATCATCGCCCATTTCTACAAAACGGGCCTCGACGCCGACCGCGAAGACATCGAGTGGACGAAGAAGCTGGCCGTACTGTGCCACAAGCACGGCCTCAAGATCGGGACCTACATCGGCGACACGATCTACGCTGAAACGATGCTGCGCGACATGCCCGAGGCGGCGCAGTGGGCTTGCTATACCGAAAGCGGCGATCCGGTGCGTTATGGGGCCCAACCCTTCCGCTACCGCGCGGATTTTAGCCACCCGGGCTATGTCGAGCACATCAAGAGAGTGATCCGTGTCGCGATTGAGGAAGTCAAGACGGATTTTATTCACTTCGACAACGTGCTTCGGGACGCCCCGCCGAAAGCCTGCGATACTCCTGAAATCAACGGCCGGTTTCGCCGGTTTCTGCGCACCAAGTACACTCCCGAGCAACTCAAGGATCGCCTCGGATTTTCCGATATCAGCGCGGTCAAAGTCCCTTCGTGGTCCGGCATTCCAAACCCGGCAGGCATGGCCAAGATCACCGACTCGCTCGTTCAGGAGTGGATTGATTTCCGCTCTCACGATCTCGCCGACTATTACGGCAAGCTGGCCGATTATATCCGGCAGTTGAACCCGAACGTGGTAGTGGAGCTGAATCCGCACGGGATCTCCGGCCAGAACAGCGCGTTTCTGCGCGCGGTGGACCACGCCAGACTGGTGAGGCACGGCTCGGTTTTCTGGACCGAGGAGGCCAACGACGCGCAGGTGGACGCCGAGGGAATCCTGGTTTCGAAGATCCGTTCCTTTAAAGCGGCTCGCAGCCTCGACACGACGCTCTTTGTGAAATGCCGGTTCGTCAATGACCCGTCGGTGGACGTAGGGCCGGGTTCGCACCGGCTGCGGATGGCGGAGGCGATGGCGTTCAATCGCAACTGCCTGGGGGACGTGGGCAAGCCGCTGGACGCGTGGGAAATACCGGAGGACGCGAAGCAATACATCCGGTTCTACAGGGAAAACAACCGGCTTTTCTCCGCCACCCGGTCCGTGGCGGACGTGGCGGTTCTGCGCTCGTTCCCGTCCATGGCTTACAACAGCGTGGAGCCGCACCGCGAAACGATGCTGATGGAGCAGGCGCTGATCCAGCACAAGGTGCCATTCCACATCATCTTCGACCAGCATCTCGGCGAACTGGGGAAATACAAGGCCGTGATCCTCGCGGGCCAGGAATGTCTGTCGGACCGGGCGCTGGAGCAAATCAGGGACTATGTACGCGGCGGCGGCGGCCTGGTCGCCACGGGCCATACGTCCTTATTCAACGAGTGGCGGCGCGTCCGGAGCGATTACGGGCTGGCGGACGTGTTGGGAATCGCGCTGGCGCGCGACCGGGCGTTGCCTCAGCCACAACGCCGCAGCTTTGGACAAGGCCGCGTTGCGTACGTTCCCGCGGTTATCCCCGCCCAGCCGATCCCGCCGTTTTCGACCTGGGCTTCCGCCGGCTTCCACAAGAAATTCTGGAAGATGCCGAAGAACTCCGAGCAGATCCTCGCGGCCATCCGGTACGCGGTTGGCGCGCCCTTGTCGGTCGAGTTTGCGGGCGCACCGCTCACCACCGTCATGGAATTGACGGAAAAGAGCGACGGCAGCGAGCGCGCACTTCATTGGCTCAATTACAGGCTCGGCACGGTCGTGGACCCCATCGAGGTGACGCTCGCGATTCCGCAGGGCAAGAAGATTTTGCGGGTGGAGCTGTTTTCGCCAGAGCGCAAGGCGTCCGAGCCGGTGAACTTCACTTCGGAGGTGGGGCGCATTCGATTTCGGCTGCGGGCCCTCGGCGTTTACAGCATAGCGGTTGTGAGATTCGCGTCATGAGCCGCGCCGCCGCAACATTCGGCTGCTTGAGCAGAGAGGGAATATGAATCGACGTTCGTATATTCTATTCGCACTCTTGCCCATGGCCTGGGCCGGCCGCACTTATGCCCAGGAATTCCGTGCCACCATTGTCGGGCGAGTCACCGACCCCTCCGGCGCAGCAATAATCGGCGCCCAAGTCCGGGCGACGAACGTGGAAACCAATCTTTCCACCCGCGCGGTAACGGGCGCCACCGGGGACTACGTGGTTCCGTTCCTGCCGCCGGGCCGGTACCGCGTGGAAATCGAGCATCCCGGATTCCGCAAATACCAGCGGGACGGGGTCGTGCTCCAGGTGCAGGATCGCCCCACGCTGGACGTCTCCCTGGAGGTAGGCGACATCGCGACGAGCGTAACCGTCTCGAGCGACGCCTCGCCGCTGGAAACGGCCACCGCTTCGCGGGGCGAGGTGATCGCCGAACGAACCCTGACTGCCATGCCCCTGAATGGCCGTAACGTCTTCATGCTCACCATGCTGACGCCGGGCGTGACGTTTACCGCCCGCGGGTCTGCCAATTCTTTCATCCGCACCACGTCCAACGGCGGCATGACGGCAATCAGCATCTCCGGGGGAGCGCCGAGCTTCAACGAGGCGCTGCTGGACGGCGTTTCCATCACCGGGAGCAACGGAGAAATCCAGTTCGTACCGTCGGTCGAAGCGGCGCAGGAATACAAGGTGCAGGGCAACAGTTTCGACGCCGAGTTCGGCCGATTCACCGGCGGCATCATCAACGCAACCACCAAGTCGGGCACCAACGAGTTGCACGGGGTGCTGTATGAATTCCTGCGCAACTCGGCGTTCAACGCGCGCGACACCTTCGCTACCTCGATCCCGCAGTTCGGCTACAACCTGTTCGGCGGTTCGGTGGGCGGCCCGGTCTACGTGCCCAAGGTTTACAACGGCCGCAACCGAACGTTCTTCTTCTTCAATTACGAGGGCAGCCGGGAGGGCGTGCCGCGTACCAACGTCCTGACTGTGCCCACCGTGGAACAGCGCCGGGCCGACTTCTCGCGGACATTCGTGCGCCAGCCCAACGGCCAGGCGGCGCTCGTGACGATCTACGATCCGGGCTCGACCCGGCAATCGGGCACAAGTTACGTGCGCGACCCGTTCGCAGGCAACCAGATCCCGGCCAGCCGCCTCGATCGGGTGGCGGCCAAGCTGATGGAGCTGTACCCGCAGCCGAACGCGCCCGGCGATTCGATCACCGCGGGCGGCAACTGGCTGGCGGCATACAAGGACCCGGTGCTGGACGACGGGTACCTGATCCGCATCGACCACCGCTTCAGCGATCGCCACCAGGTGTTCGGGCGGTACTCGTTTCGCCACTTCTTTGTGGGATCCAATCCCAACTATTACACCTGGACCAAGGGCGTACAGAACAACCGCTATGCTCCGGGATTCGCTCTAGATGATACCTACATGGTGGGCCCGAGCACGGTGTTGAATTTCCGTTACGGGATCAGCCGCTGGTCGCAGAACAATCCGGCCAACCTGCTGGGTTATGACATGTTGAAGCTCGGCTTCCCGGCTTCGTTCGTCAGCACCACGGACGTCCGGAGCGTCCCGGTGATGAACATCAGCGGATACGACACGCTGAGCCGGTCCCCGCTGGCCCGCTCGGCCGAGGACACGCACACGCTGCGCGGCGGATTGACGAAGATCCTCGGGCGCCACAGCGTGCGGACCGGCGCCGACTTTCGCCTGATGCGCTCGAACGATGCCAGCCCGGCCTCCGATGCCGCCGGCTCGTTCACCTTCAACAACGGATTCACGCGCGGGCCCAATCCGCAGGCGACGAGCATCACGGCCGGCTCGAGCCTGGCATCGTTCCTGCTCGGTCTGCCGGCGAGCGGTTCGGCGTCACTCAGCGCCAAGCCGGCCGACCAGGGCACTTACTACGGCCTGTACGTCCAGGACGACTTCCGCGCCAGCTCACGGCTGACCCTCAACCTCGGACTGCGCTATGAATGGGAGGGCGCCTACACGGAGCGCTATAACCGGCTGAACCGCGGCTTCGATTTCACCACCGACAGCCCGATCGCGGCCCCGGCACGCGCCAATTACGGGGCCGCACCCATCCCCGAGGTGACGCCGGCGCAGTTCCAGGTCAAGGGCGGCCTGTTGTTCGCCGGTGTCAACAGCCAGCCGCGCGCCCTCACCAATCGGGACCGCAATAACATCGCGCCCCGGATCGGAGTGGCCTACTCGGTGACGCGGAAGACGGTCTTGCGCGCGGGCTACGGAATGTTCTTCGGAGCCACCACGCTGCTGAGCGAAACGCGGAACGGCTTCAGTATCTCGACGCCTTTCGTGAGCTCGATCGACGGCGGCCTGACGCCGGTGAATACTCTCAGCAACCCGTTCCCCGACGGTTTGATTGCGCCCTCTGGCGCGAAGCTCGGCCTGATGACGCTGGTTGGGCAAAGCGTGAGCTTCGTCAACCCGGACCGCCAGCAGCCGCTGGCCCATCAGTACCAGTTCGGCATTCAGCGGGAACTGCCGGGCAGCGTGCTGGTGGATGCGGCCTATTCCGGGTCGGCGAGCCGCGACATCGCGGTGAACAGACAGGTGGACGCGGTGCCGGACCAGTACCGCGCCGCGGCCCGTGAGACGTTCCTCTCGACAGGCCGGAACATGCTCAACGACAGCTTTTCCAACCCGTTTTACGGGCTGATCGCCACCGGCACGCTCGCGGCGAGAACTGTCACACGCAGCCAGTTGCTGCGGCCGTATCCGCAGTTCACCGGCATCAGCAACCAGAACCGCAGCGTGGGAGAGACCCGCTACGACTCGTTCCAGCTCAAGGTGACCAAGCGGATGTCGCAGGGCGTGAGCATGCTGGTGTCCTACACTTCTTCCAAGCTGTTGGAGAGATCGAGCTACCTGAACGAGACCGATCCGCAAACGGTGAAGGAGCTGGCCACGTTCGACGTCCCCCAGCGTCTGGTCGCCAGCGGCATCTACGAGCTGCCGCTGGGGCCGGGGAAACACTTTCTGGGCAGCGCCCGGGGGCTGGGGGCGAAACTGACCGAGGGCTTCCAGCTCAACGTCATCTACACCGCGAACGGCGGCATCCCGATGCGCATTTCCGGCGCGGAGAGCACCGGCCGCAGCCCGAAGCTGCCGAACGATCAGCGTATTGTCAGCCGCTGGTTCGACACGTCGGTGTTCCGCGTGCGTCAGACCCTCGAGCTAGTGGGCACGTCGATGCTGCCCGACGTGCGTTCCGGCGGCCGGAACAACTTCGACGTTTCGATCTTCAAGACGACGACCCTGGCCGAGAGGCTGAAGCTGCAGTTCCGCGCCGAGAGCTTCAACACCACGAACCGGCCGGAATACAACTCGCCGGATATGACGTTCGGCGGGCCGAACTTCGGCAAGGTCACCAGCACGAACATGTTCGCCCGCCAGTTCCAGTTCGGGCTGAGGTTGCTGTGGTAACCGGAAGGAGTGGATGGCTGAAAAGGATTGGTCTCGTCGCGCGGTTCTGAAGGGGACTCTGGCGGCGGCGCTGGCCGGAACCGTTCCACGGGGCAGGGTGGCAGCCCAGGGTGCCGCTTTGACGGCGCCGGATTGGATTGCCCCGGGCAAGCTGCGATGGGTCTGGGCCTTGTGGGAGCCGCTGAGCCTCTATACCCGAGGCGGTTCCGCGGCCGGCATCGGCGACGGGCGGGCGACGGGCCACTGGGTGCGTAAGTGGTACGAGCGCATGCACAGCGATGAGATTCTCGACAAGCTCGCCGCGGCCGGCATTAACCTCGTGAGCACGCATTTCTACAAAGGCTTCGGACTGAAGTCGGAAGCCGAGGACATGGCCCGCGCGGCCGACTTCACCCGGCGCGCGCACGCCCGCGGGATCCGTGTGCTCGGTTATCACCAGTTCAGCACCGTAATCTACGAGACGATGCTGGACGAGCTGCCGCAGTTGGCCGAATGGATCCAGCGCAAACCCGACGGCACGATGCGCACCTACGGCAGTGCCACCTGGCGCTGGATGGCCTGCCCGATCCACGACGAGTTCATCGCTTACCTGAAGCGGGTGGTCGATCGCTGTTTGCTCGATGCCGGCATGGACGGAGTGGAATACGACGGCACCAGCTACGATTGTCACTGCGACAAATGCCAGGCGGCGTTCCGGCAGTATCTGACCGAGCACAACCCGCAGCCGCTGGA
>JBBTDS010000155.1:25888-56665 GCA_038060875.1 Acidobacteriota bacterium
AATGCCAGGCGGCGTTCCGGCAGTATCTGACCGAGCACAACCCGCAGCCGCTGGAGCGGTTCGGGATACCGCACTTCCGTCACGCGCGCATCCCGCCGCGGTTTGACCGGAAGGATCCGCTCTGGCAGGAGTGGGTGCGGTTTCGAACCGACCTGATGGATCGGAGGCTGCGCGAGATGCGGTCTTATGTGCACCGGAAGAAGCCCGGGGCCGCCATGGTGACCTACGAAGACTGCCCGGCGCTGTGGCGCAGTGACCGCACGCGTGCGGAGCCCGATCACGGCGATTACCTCGACCTGGCAGTCGCGGAGAGCCACGACATGCCACAAGTCCTCGACGGCGAGCTGGTGACCAAGATCCGGCACCTGAAGGAGGGCACGGCCATCGGGCGGGTGGTGCTCTCCACCGACTGGCTGCGCACGGCCGAGGGGGGCATTGGCCTGCCGGAAGATCCGCGGCCGGTGGAGCTGGATATGGCCGAGTGCCTGGCCTGCGGCGGACATGTCCTTACGGCCACCTGGTCGCTGCGTTCGGGGCAAAAGCGCGACGGTTCGGCATTCTTCGAGCAGCCGGCGTTTCACGAGGCGCTGAAGCGGTACATGGGGTTCTCGCGCGACCATGAGGACCTCTATGCGGACTCGCAGCCGTGTGCGAATGTCTGGGTGTATCATTCCCTGGCCTCGCTGGCCTTCGACCATTCCGTCGCTTACAACAGCGTGCTGGGCTTCGAGCAGGCGTTGCTGGGCCGGATCGCATATCGGGTTGCCAAGCAGGCGCACCTGGGGCAGTTGGGGGTGCGCGACGTCTTGATCGTGGCTAACCAGAGGTGCCTGGGCCAGCAGGAGTGCCAGGCGATCCGCGGGGCGTCAGGCCGCGGCTGCGGTCTGATCCTCACCGGCAAGACAGCCGAGTGCGACGAGAACTTCCGCCAGTGGGAAAAGGCGGCCCTGGAAGACGTTCACGCGAAACCCCATGTGCGCTATTTTGCCGAGTGCCCGGGGGTGACGAAGCAGGGGGACTCGATGCGGGCGGCGATGCCGCGCCAGGCTCTGGAGATCGTCGATGCGGTGCGGGAGCTTGCCCGCCAAGGGGTGGCGGCTGCGCTGGAGGGCGGGCATGCGCACCAGCCGCTGACGTTCGTAGACGTGTACCGCGTGCCCAAGGCCGTGGTGGCCCACGTAGTCTGGTACGGCGACGGCCAGCCGGAGGGCTTCCGCCTCCGGGTGGCTCCCTGGCTGGCGGCGGGCAAGCCGGTGCTCTACTCGCCATACTTGGCCGCGCCGGTGCCGCTGGCGCCGTCGGCCGAGGGATGGATCTCGCTGCCGCGCACCTTAGGCCGATACTGCGCGGTGCGGTTTGATGTTAGCCCGGATTTCTCACCAATCCTCGGGCCGCAAGTTCGCGGACAGCGAGGTCACCACAAAACGTGGATTGGCACTGAATGGTGGGCAACCTGAACCCGTAGTGGCTGGCGAAGGCCATCTGGGACGAACCGCAGCGCATGCGGATGGCACGCACATCAACCTCGTCTGGGATAGGCGCCGGGGCTTCATCCACAGCGGTGACCGCTCGCTTCGTGCGCGCCAACTGAGCGCAGGTACAAGGGAAGCCCGTGAAGATTCGGGACGCTGAGCTCGATTCTGCGGCAAGCGGGGTTGAAGAAGCCATGAGTCTTAGGTACGCAGTCATTATCGAGAGGGGCGTACGGGGTTGCAGCGCCTACGTGCCCGACCTGCCGGCTTGCATCGCGGCCGCTGGCAGCGAGGATGAGGTACGCCGCCTGATCAAGGAGGCAGTTGAGTTCCACATTGAGGGGATGCGTCTAAGAGGCGAGCCGATCCCCGAACCTTCCTCGCTGTGCGAGTACGTCGACGCTGTAATACCGGCAGCGTGAGCGGCCCGCCCGGCGCTTTCTATGGTGCCCCGCCTTCCTCCGGCGCCTCGATGCGGCACTCGGGCAAGGAGCGCAGCATCGCCTCAGGCCCGGGCGGGGCGTAGATGGCCAGGATCTTCATCGGCCCCGCGCCGCAGTTGATGGTCTCGTGGTACATGTCCGGCGGGATGTGTATCAGCGTGCCGGGACCAACTTTCTGGCGCAGCTCGCCGCCGTCATCGACCATCTGCATGCCCTCGCCTTCGAGCACGTAGAGGATCTCCTCGACGCCGGGGTGATTGTGGCGCTGGTGGCCCTTGCCCGGCTCCAGGGTGACGACGCCGGCCGAGAAGCGCTCGGCGCCGGTGACGCGCGGCTCGCTCATCCATTGGATGCGGCCCCAGTCGAAGACCTGGGTCTCGACGTGGCGCGGTTCGACGAAACGGCGGCCGTGAGATTGTGGCATGAGGATCTCCTTGAACGCTCTGGTTTGCCCGGTGATGGCCCGCTCCACCGCCAGCCGCTCGATGCTCGAGGCGCCGAAGAAGCCGTGCACTCCGCGGGTGTGCTGGAGGATGAAGCGGGCGTCCTCGGGCTCGGCGATCGGGCCGCCGTGACAGATGACGAGCACATCGGGATTGACTGCGGCGCCGGCATCGCGGATGGCCTGGACGCGCGCGGCCGCCTGCTCGAGGGTGAGCGCGGTCCGCGCCCCGATCGTGCCCTTGGTAGTCAAGCCCATGTGCGCTACCAGCACGTCGGCCCCTGCCTCGGCCATCCGGCGGGCTTCGTCCTCGTTGAAGACGTAAGGACAGGTCAGCATGTCGAGCTGCCGCGCCAGGCGGATCATCTCGACTTCGAGTGCGTAGCCCATGCCGGTCTCTTCGAGGTTCTGGCGGAACGTCCCATCGACGAGCCCGACGGTAGGGAAGTTCTGTACGCCGGCGAAGCCGAGCTGCTTGAGCTGGGGCAGGAAGACCTCCATGCGGCGGAACGGGTCGGTGCCGCAGACGCCGGCGAGCACCGGCGTGTGCTGCACGACCGGCAGAACCTCGGCGGCCATCTCCACCACGATCTGGTTGGCGTCTCCGTAAGGCATCAGGCCCGCCAGCGAGCCACGGCCGCCCATGCGGTAGCGGCCGGAGTTGTAGATGATGATCAGGTCGGCGCCGCCGGCCTCGGCGAACTTGGCCGAGATGCCGGTGCCCGCGCCGACACCGAGAATCGGCGAGCCGCTTTCGACAGTCTGGCGCAGCTTCGCCAGGCATTGCTCACGCGTCATGCGTGCCTCCAGTGATGTTGAGGAACTCCGCCGCCACGCGGGCGGCGAAGGCAGGATCGTTGATGTGGGCGTCCACTTCGACTAGCTTCACGTTGGAACCCACACTGGTGCGGATGGCCTCGAACAGGGCCTGATCCGCCTCAGTGTCGTGAAACGGCTGGCCCGGCGCATCGATGGCCGAGACGCCTTTGAGCGGCAAAAACAGAGCTACCGGGCCCCGCGATGCGTTCAACTTTTCCGCGATGATGCGGCCGAGCTGGGCATTCTCCTCCGCCGTCGTGCGCATCAGCGTGACGGTGGGGTTGTGCTGGTAGAGCTTGCGCGAGCGGAATCTCTCCGGCACCGAATCGAGCGGGCCGAAGTTGACCATGTCCAGCGCGCCAACCGAGACCACTTGCGGCACGCCGGCGAGGCCGGCGGCTTCCAGGCGATGCGGGCCGGCGGAGAGTATGCCGCCGGCCAGCTCATCGGCGAGCTCGGTAGTGGTGATGTCGAGCACGCCGCGGATGAAGCCGTCGCGGATCAACTGCTCCATCGCCTGCCCGCCCGTGCCGGTGGCATGGAAGACCAGCAGCTCGAAGCCTTCCTTTTCGAGGAGCTGTTTCAACTGGTTCACGCACGGGGTGGTGACACCAAACATGGTGGCGGCGGCGAGCGGGCGCTGGTCCTCGCCGCCCGTCTCGACCGGCAGGCCGCACATGCCGAGCATCGCGTTGGCGGCGTTGCCGAGTATGGTGCGCGTCAGGCGGTTCAGCCCGGTGAAATCGGCCACCGAGTACATCATGGCGATGTCGGAGGTGCCGACGTAGGGCCGGGTGTTGCCGGAGGCCAGCGTTGAGACCATCAGCTTGGGCACGCCGACCGGAAGCTCGCGCATGGCGGTGGTGGCGATGGTGGTGCCGGCCGAGCCGCCAATGGCCAGCACGCCGGCCACCGGCCGGGCCGCGTGCCGCTCGCGGATCCAGGCGGCGAGCCCGCGCTCCATGGCGGCGACGGCCCGGCCGCGGTCACGCGCGGCGAGCAACTGCGCCAGCGACGTGCCTGCGCGCCGCGCAATCTCCTCGCGGCTGACGTCGGGACCAAAGGGCGCCGGGTCAAGAACGCCCACGTCGATCACCAGCGGCTCAGCGCCGGCAGCCAGCAGCCGCTCTCTCAGGTAGAGGATCTCCTCACCCTTGGTGTCCAGCGTGCCGACGAGCAGGATGGGGCCGCGCAGCTTCATGGGATGCGTTCCAGCGTAATGGTGGTCTCCTTGCGCGGCGGAAGCGGCAATTCGATGACCTGGGCGCGGGCGGAGACGTTGACTTCGCCGCCTTGCCAGCGGTAGCGGCCCGGCTGAAGACGCCACGCGCGCAAGGGAACACGCAGCTCCTCGCGCTCGAAGTTGTAGAGGTGCAGCTTGAGGCTGGTTGACGTGGCGTCGAGAACGGCGCGGGCGAACGCGCCCTTCACTGTCGGCCAGGTGACTGCGAAAGTGGGGTAGTGGTCGCCGCGCGGCGCTTCGCCGCCGAAAAGATACCAGCGGTACTCGGCCGGCAAACGGTAGTACACGCGGTCGGTGTAGAGCACCTCGGAGGTCCACATCTCGAAGTTCACCGCCAGCCGGGCTTCGGTTTCGCGGGCCTGGCGGGTGAGCAGTGCGAGCGTTTCCTTGAGCGAGCGCCGCGGTGCGTAGCCGAAGGCCTTGTCGTAGCGCGCATCGCCGGAGAGGCGGCGCCATTCGTAGAAGGCCTCGGGCGAGCTGGCGATCTGCTTGCAGAGTTCCGGGAAAGCGGAGCAGCGGTCGAGGATGCGGAAGCTCTCGCCGGCGGCTTCGAGCCAGCGGGCGTCGCCGGTCAGATCGTGCACCGCCAGCAGCAGGGAAGTGAGCGCCGACTGTGCCGCGCCGCTCCACTGGTAGTAGTCCCATTCGACGTCCGGCTTGTCCCAGCGGTCGGAGGCGATCAGGTACGAGCCGTCGGCCGAGCGGACCGCGGAGGGGAACACGCCGGCGGGTTTGCCGTGAGCGGTCGAGCGCATGCCCTCGACCCACGCCGTCGCCCATTTCACCAGCAGGTCAATCATCTTCGGATCGCGAGTGAGGTAGGCGTGCCACAGGGCCGGGCCCATGGCGCGCAGGTTCATGTACACATCGACCGCGCGCTCGGGCTTGGGATCGAACTGCTTGCAGTTGAACCAGGAGCCGCGGAAGCGCCAGCGGCCGTCGGGCTGCTGCGCGATCCAGTTGTAGGCGCAGGCGGCGGAGGTCTTCAGCCTGGCTCGCGCCTCGGCATCATCGGGAAGAATGGCGAGGCGCAGGGGCACGGTGTCAGTGCTGGGTTCGGAGGAGTGCTCGACGTCGGAGACGCGGAGGTCGTAGCCGTTTGAGAGCGTGCCGCTGGCCCAGAGGCCGTCGGCCAGGCGCTGAATGCCGCGCAGCGCCACTTCGGAGCCGAGGCCGAGCGACTCGGGTCCCCAGTGGCGCAGGATCTCTACATCGTCGCCCCAGCCGCCGCCGAGTTCGCCGTTGGGCTGCTGGCGCTTCTCGACCCACCAGCGCGTGATCGCGTCCATGCGGGCGGCCAGCTTGCGCTGCTCGATGGCCCAGGCGGGCGCGCCGGGCGGAGGCGCGGGCACCTCTACCGACCACGGCACCGGGGCAACCTCTTTACAGAACGGTCCCTCGGGCATGTTCCGGGCGCCAACGTTAAGCGCGAGGCAGGAGGAAGAGATCATCTCGCGCAGGATCTTGTCGCCGGGCGCGAGCTTCAGGCCTTCCAGAAACAGCTCGGCGGTGCGGTCGATGTCGCGCGGCTCGTGGTTCTCGGCCGCGGCCCAGTAAGCGGCGCGCGTCTGCATCACGACCGCTTCCCGCCTGACTTCCGGCTGCTCGCTCAGCGCGAGGCGGTCGCCGAGCTGCTCCAGGTAGTTGCGGCGGGCGGTGCGGCCTCGCTCGCCGTTCGCGGGGAACGGGTTTTCGACCCAGTAGCGCGCCCGCTCGCGCCACTTCGAAACCAGCGCGCTCTCGAACTCCGCCCGCGGTGTCCAGCGCACGGCCGAGAGGGTATAGCGCGGCGAATCGGTGCGCACGATGAAGGCGCTCCCGCCCTGGATGATCCCCAGCAGCGCGAGGTAGCGCGCGCCGCTTTTGGGGCGCAGCCGCACCGGGCCGGGCTTGTCGCGGTAGCGCGCGTCGATCACGGCTGCGCCGGCTTCGAGCACGAACGAGTGCCGGGCTTCCTCGGTGGTCACGAGAAACACCTCGACAAGCTGAGGGCCGGCGGCCCGCAACTCGAAGCGCAGGTCGCCGCCCGCAACGACGCCTGTTGAGAGCGCCGGGTCGGTCAGGAGGCGGTCGTAGTATCCGGTCGGCCGCCGCTCGGTCTCAACGGAAGCTGGCCGGTTGAGCCACACCAGCTCGGTTGAGGACTTGGCGCAGGCCGAACCGAGCAGCGGTTCGGCAAAGCTCAGGCAGCCGGCCAGGGCCGCCGGGGCAGGGATGAGACACAACAGGGACAGGGTTCGCATCTCAGAATACCGTGCGGTCTTCCAGGTGAGCTTCGATCTCCTTGCGAGTGCGCCAGACCGGGCGCAGTTGCTTGTTGGCGAACAGCGGCAACTGGTCGGTGAGGTGCCGCGAGCCGGGCTGCGAGGAGTTGCCGTAGGTGACGAGCGCCATCGCCCGGACCGGGTTGGCGAACTCGACCGCGGCCACCCAGGAGTCGCCGGCGACGGCCTCGAAGTGGCCATCCTTGGTGGGCGCGTAGCCGACCACGCGGAAGATGCCGAGCGGATCGCCGGGGCCGCCGTTGCCCGGCAGGTCCAGGTCGCCGCGCCGCAGCCGGCAGATCTCGCCCCAGGGCACGTCCAGGCGGCCGTACTTCTTCTCGACTTCTTCAGCCGCCGCCTCCAGCATGGCCGCCGCCTTGGCGGGATCGCTGAGGCCGCGCGGAGTGTCAGCGGGCGAGTCCTGGTTCCAAGGCACCGCAAACGGCCTGGCGGCGGTCTTGGAGAGCCACCGGCGGGCGAAGGACAAGAACAGCTCTGCGCCGCGGCTCTCGGCGTCGGCGCCGCGGTCCCACTTCTCCAGCACTGCCGCCGCCTGCGCGGCCTTCGCGCCACCGTGTTTCCGCGCGGCCGCGACCAGCTCGTCGAGGATGCGGTCGGCCAGCTCCATACGCGTGGAGTGCTTGTACTGGATCAGCTCGTCGAAGGTAATGCTTGCGTCCTCGCGCAGCATGCGCGCGGAGCGCTGCGGGCGAAAAGCCATCGAGCGCGGCGCCATGTAGGGCGGGAACTTCTCCGGGTTGAGCGCGAGCGGGAACGTGGTGGTCCAGGGCGGGTCGTTGGCGTTCTGGAGCCAGCCGCTGGGCGGGTCGAGCACGCGCGGCAGGTCCTCGTAAGGATGCGTCTTGGTCCACAGCGTGCTCGAGGTGTCGCCGGGGACGACGCCGCGCCAGTCGTAGTCGCCTTTCGGGCGCACGGGCACCCGGCCGTTGAAAAGATGCATGATGTGGCCGTCGCGGTCGGCGTACATCACCGTGAACATCGGGATCTGCATTCGCTTGAGCGCGGTCTCGAACTCATTGAGGTTTCGGGCGCGAGCCATCGCCCAGTACTGTGCGGCCATGCCCGGCTGGTCGAGGCCGGCGACGCGGAGCGCGATGGGCTTGCCGTTGCGCTCTCCGATCACCGGCCCGTGGAGGGAGCGGCGCACCACGAGCTTTTCCTCGCGCAGCGTGCCGTCCTTCTGCCTGACCTTGACGATCTGCGTTTCGGTCTCGAACGCGCGGACCGCGCCGTCGAAGCGGTAGCCGTTCCCGGCGGGGGTCAGCTCGTAGAGGTCGGCTCCGTCGTAGGTGTTGACGGTGTGGCTCCAGCCCAGGTGGTCGTTGAAAGCGAGCGGGAGGACAGGGAAGCCGACCAGCGTCGCCCCGTAGAGGTTGACGCTTGGCGCGACCCACTGCGCCTCGTACCAGAGAAAGAAGTCGGACCAGGGCAGGTGAGGATTCATGAGGAGCAGGGCGCGGCGGCTGGCGGAGCGCGCCGGCGCGACCGCCCAGGTGTTGGAGCCGCGCGGCGGGCCGCTGAGTTGGGCCGCCATCTGCGGGTTGGCGACGAAACTGAAGTGGATCACCCGTTGGATGTGGGCGATCACGTCGATGGCCGAGACGGGCAGCACCGGCCGGACCTCATCGCTGATGCGCGCGCCGTGCTCGCGGGCGTAGGCGTTCAGGCCCTCGGCGAAGGCGTCGAGGTAGCGGCGGTGTTCCGGCGTCTGGGCCTGGTACCAGGCGCGAGCGCGCTCGGGAATGCCGTTGATCCGGACCCAGCGGTCGGCGGCCAGGTATGGCTCGCCCCAGTATTCGGCGCCCCGACCACGGGCCTGGCCGTAAAGGCGAAAGATGAGGTTGCCGTGGCTGTGCGCCTGCGCCCAGCCGAAGGCGCGGAACAAGCTCTCGGCGTCGCGAGCGAAGATGTGCGGGACGCCGTAGGTGTCCCAAAGGATTTCGGCGCGGGTCGCTTCAGCGGCGGCCGGAACGGCAGCGAGCAGGCCAAGGAATGCGGCGGCTGCGAACGAACGACCCGGGAAGCCCACCTTGCGGAGTATATCTCATCCCAGCCCCGCCTCCCGCAGGAAGCCGGCCGCTTCTTCCGGCGGCGCGGGATTGATGTAGAAGCCGGTGCCCCACTCGAAGCCGGCCACGCGGGTCAGCTTGGGGATCAGCTCGATGTGCCAGTGGTAGTGCGGCATCGAAGGCTCCTGGACCGGGGAGGTGTGGACCATGAGGTTGTAAGCGGGACGCTCCAGCACGCGGTCGAGCTTGCGCAGCACCACCCGCTGCACCCAGGCCAGGTTGCGCATGGTCGGGATGTCGGTGTCCTCGAAGTGCGAGTGATGCTGCCGCGGCACGATCCAGACCTCAAAAGGGAAACGGGCCGCGAACGGGCAGATCGCCACGAAGGCATCGGTCTCCAGCACCACCCGGCTGGGGTCTTCGGTCTCCTGGCGGATAATGTCGCAGTAGATGCAGCGTTCCTTGTAGTCGTAGTAGCGCTTCGACCCGTCCAGTTCCTCCTGGGCGCTCCTGGGCACCACCGGCAGCGCGATCAGTTGGGAGTGGGTGTGTTCCAGGCTGGCGCCGGCCGCTTCCCCGTGGTTCTTGAAGATGAGCAGGTAGCGCATGCGGCGGTCGTTCTTGAGGTCACGGATGCGGTCGCGAAAGGCCCAGAAGACGTCCTCGATCCCCTTTTCCGGCATCCCAGCCAGCGTGGCGTTGTGGTCGGGGGTCTCGATGATCACCTCGTGGGCGCCGATGCCGTTCATGCGGTCGTAGAGGCCCTCGGCCTGGCGGTCAAAATCGCCCTCCACGCGAAGGGCCGGGAACTTGTTGGGCACCACGCGCAGCGACCAACCCGACTGGTTGGGTCCGCCGTTCTGGCGATAAGCGAGGATTTCCGGCGGCGTTTTCTCTTCGTGGCCGGGGCAGAAGGGGCAGAAGCGGACGCCCTTGATGACGACGGGCTCGCGGGTGAAGTCGCTCGGCCGGCGCGCGCGATCGGTAGCGATGATCACCCAGCGGCCGGTGATCGGGTCTTTGCGAAACTCGGGCAAGCTGACAATTATACTCGCATTTCCGACAAGCGGGAGCCTGCCCCGCCGCGGCTGCCAGGGTGTGCTAGGCTCGGGCCATGCCTTCATCATCGGTGGCCCGATTGACGCTGATCCTGGCCGCACTCTCGTTGGGCGCGCCGGCGCAGCAGGAGCTGACGGTCGATCAGATCATCCAGAAGCACCACGCGGCGCTCGGCGGCGTCGAGAAAATCAAAGCCATCCGGAGCGTCAAGATCACGGGAAAAGCCGTCCTCGGCGGGGGAGCAATGGAAGCCCCGATGACGATACAGTTCAAGCGGCCGCGGTTGATACACACGGAATTAACAATTCAGGGCCGAAGCATCGTCACCGGGTTTGATGGGACCTCGGCCTGGATGATCAATCCGATGACCGGCTCCTCGGAACTACAGAAGCGCAGCGAAGAAGAGGCTCAGGAAACCGCGGAAAGCGCCGACTTCGACGGGCCGCTCGTGGACTACAAGGCGAAAGGGCACAGCGTCGAGTTGGCCGGTAAGGAGGATGTGGAAGGGACGCCTGCTTACAAGCTCAAGGTCACCCGGAAGATCGGACGTACCGACTACATGTTCCTCGACGCCAAGTCGTTCCTCCTCATCAAGAGCGTCGGGCGGCGCAAGCAGATGGGCCAGGAGCTCGATGTCGAGAGCTTCACGGGCGACTACAAGCCGGTCAACGGCGTGCTGATGGCGCACTCGATCGAGAGCAAGGTGGGCGGCAAGGCGATGATGCGGGTGACGTTCGAGACTATTGAAGCCAACGTGGACATTGACGACTCCATCTTCAAGATGCCTGCACCGCCGGAGAAGGCGCCCGAAAAGAAGCCCTGAGGCCCGCCCCGCCTAGGCCGCGATTACCGGGAACACTGCCCGGTAATGGCGCACCGCCGGGGGACTGGCCAGTACGATGCTCACCAGGTCGAAGCGAGCCCGCTCCCAGGGGATGTCGGCTCGCCGGGCGTAATCGCGCGCGGCCCGGAAAAGCTGGCGGCGCTTTTCGGCATCCACGCTGCGCTCCGTGGCGCTGCTTTCCTCGCTGTGGCGCGATTTCACCTCGACGAAAACCAGCGTCTCGCCCTCCCAGGCGACCAGATCGATCTCGCCGGAGCCGGCCGGCGGGCGGTAGTTCCGCGCCACTACCGTGAAGCCCCGCCGCTCCAGGTACCGGTGCGCAAGGTCTTCGCCACGGCGGCCAGTGGCCTGGTCGGGCGCCCAGAATCTGCTCCGGGCCGCGTGCCGGGCGGCGTCAGCCAGGCGGTACAGCCACCTCATCCTTCCGCGCCTCCAGCTCGAACTCCACCACCTTCCCCCGCACCAGGAAGCACAGGTAGTGCTCCCAGAAGCGGCGGAAACGGGCGGAGCCGTTCACCAGCAATCCGAAGCCGAGACATCTCCAGAAAGCTAGTAGCCGGACGCGGACGGAAATCTCACGGAATCTGGCCGGCGAGTAGTAGCCGAAGCCGGCGTGGTCCTCGCCGAAGTAGCGGAAGGAGAAGCTGTTCAGGTGCCAGCGATGGGTCGGGTCGCAGAAGGAGCTGAAGTCGGTGTAGTGAGGTGTCACCAGGTAGACGCGCCCGCCGGGCTTCAGCAGCCGGTGGAACTCCTCCATGGTGCGCACCACGTCCGAAACGTGCTCGATCACGTGCACGGCGCGCACGCGATCGAACGAGCCGTCGCGGAACGGGTAGGGGAAGCGGTCCAGGTCGCCGAGCACGTCGGCGCGGCTGGCGGGATTGCGGTCGATGCCGATAGCGCCGGGGTGCTTGTTGATGCCGCACCCGACATCGAGCGTTCTCAGCTCAGCGTTCGTAAACACTCCTCCAGCGTGTCCACCGCGAAATCCGCCTGGTCGCTGGTGACGACCAGCGGCGGGCACAGCCGGACCCCATTCGGGCCGGCCCCCAGCACCAGAAGCCCGCGCTCGAAGGCCATCCGGACGACGCGATCACGCAAATCCGGCGCCGGCGCCTTGGTCCCCTGATCGCGCACCAGCTCGATGCCGATCATCAGGCCCAGGCCGCGCACGTCGCCGACCGAGCGGAAGCGGGCGGGCCACGCCCGCAAACGCTCCATTATATGCGCACCGACGCGCGCGGCATTGGCGACCAGCTCCTGCTCGAGCAGCTCCAGGGTGACCAGGGCAGCGGCGACCGCCACCGGGTTCCCGCCGAAGGTGGAGGCGTGCGCGCCGGGCGGCCAATCCATGAGTTCGGCGCGGGCCACCAGGGCGCTCAAGGGCAAGCCGCTGGCGATCCCCTTGGCCACCGCCATCAAGTCGGGCACGAGGCCGAAGTGCTCGGCCGCCCACATCCTGCCGGTGCGCCCCATGCCCGACTGCACCTCATCCACGATCAGGTAAATGCCGTGCGCGCGGGCCAGGCGCTGCAACTCGTCGAAGAACTTCCCGGGCGGCACGACGTATCCGCCTTCGCCCAGCACCGGCTCGACTACGATGGCGGCCACTTCTTCGGGCGGCAGCGTGGTGCGGAACCGCTCCTCGATGGCCTTCACGCACTCAACCGCACAGGTGTCTGGCGGCTGGCCGTACGGGCAGCGATAGCAGTAGGGATAGGGCACGTGGTGGACGCCGGGGACCAGCGGACCGAAGCCGCGCCGCTGCACGGCCTTGCTGGCCGTCAGCGACAGCGCGCCGAGCGTGCGGCCGTGAAAGCCGCCCAGGAAAGCAACGAACTGGCTCCGCCCGGAGTGATGGCGCGCCAGCTTGATGGCTGCCTCGATGGCCTCGGCGCCGGAGTTGCCGAAAAAGACGCGGCGCGGCACGCCGCCGGGGGTGAGCGTACCCAGGCGCTCGGCCAGCTCCACCATGTTCTCGTAGTAGAAATCGGTGCCCGACATGTGAATCAGCCGGGCGGCCTGCCGCTGGATCGCTTCGACCACGCGAGGGTGGCAGTGGCCGGTCGCGACCACCGCGATGCCGGCGTTGAAGTCGAGGAACCGGTTGCCGTCCACGTCCTCGACGACAGCGCCCTCGCCGCGCGCGGCCACCAGCGGGTAAGGGCGCGTGTAAGACGGCGATACGACTTTCTTATCCCGCTCGATCACCGCCCGCGCCCGCGGCCCGGGCAACTCGGTGAAGATGGCGGGTACATCGGCCTTCATGAACAATCCCTCCCTGGATGTGGGTTTCGAGAACTACGCGGAAGGAGGGTGACCGCTAGTCGCAGCCGAAAAGAGCGGGTCGCGCGAGTGCCGGTAGCGGCCTCATGCTCTTAGTTTAGCGCGGCGGCGGGGAAGATTGATGGCTGTCCAACATTTTGCCATCAGCCCGGCCCCAGGCGCAGGGTGCGGAACTGGGGAATCAGCTCGAAGGGCACCTGAACGGAGGCGATGGGCTCGCCGGTCTGGCGCGCGGCTGCCTCGCTGAGCCCGCCGCGGCGAGCGGCCAGTTGCAGGTAATGGACCCGCTCCGGATCGATGCGCATGATGCGGCAACAGGTGGCGTCCACCGCGACCGGATCCCGCCCGGCGACGATCACCCCGGCGAACTTCGGCGTCCCCTGTATGGGGCCGTTCCCCTCCATCCCGGTGATGCCGTCCACGATCGCGAACGCGCGCGGGAACAGGGTGTGAAGGTCGGCGATGCATTGGTGGATGCCGGCCCAGTGCAGGATGTTTTTGGGCCATCCGTAGACGGAGCCCGGCACCAGCCCGAACAGGTTCTTCATGCTCAGCGTGGCCGCCACCCAGTGGTGCGTCTTCATTTTCGGCAGCGACACCAGCAGGTCGCAGCCGAGCGCGGTCTTGGGCAGGTAGAGAGACTCCAGCCGGGCAAAGGGCTTGGCGAGCCGGACCGGGGAGATGTCGTCCAGGTTGAGGTCGGTGAAGAGACCCTCGAAGTTCGGGATCGTTTTGAAGTACCCGGCCGCCTCCGCCAGCTCCAGCGTGTTGCGGCGATGGCCGGGTCCTTCGGCGATTCTCACCTCAGCCGCGCCCAGGGAGCGGAACGCCTCCAGGGCCGCATGCACCACCAGCGGATGGGTGTTGATGGTGGTGCCGGGGTCGAACTCGACCAGGTTCGGCTTCAGCACGACGCGCTTGCCGCGCACGTCGAGCCCCTGCTCGATGAGCAGCCGGCGGATCAGATCGAAAAGCTGCCCGTCGTAGTGCGCCGCTCGCGCAATCGAGACGGCGGAAGGCTCGGCCCTGGGATCCCGCGAGCAGCCCGTCAGGGCGGCGAGCGAACCCGCGATCCAGTGCCGGCGTTTGAGAAGAGCCATGCTCACTCCAGGAAAACGTTGCGCCCGCCAGCGGCCTTGGCGGCGAGCATGCGCAGAGCCGTTTCCAGCGGGTTGCGTTCGGGGATGCCTTCCGGGGCGGCCGGCCGGCGGCCATGGGCCAGCAGGCCTAACTGGAGCCAGCTAAGGCCCTCCTGGGAACGGCACTCCTGTAGGTAGCGTTCGGCCAGCGCCAGCGAGCGGGCCAGACGCGCCTGTTCCACCCCGTGCAGCGCCAGCAGGGCCAGGCCGGTGGTCTCGGGATAGGAGCCGATTTGGAAGCCGAGGGCGCGTGAAGAACCGTGGTTCCAGCCGCCATCCTGGCACATCCGCGTGAACAGGAACTGCCGTGCCTGCTCAATGCGCTGCTGAAGCCGGCTGTCAGGCTGCTGCTTGTGCACCTTGCGCAGCGCCAGCACGGACATGGCGGTCGGCGGCACCCAGGCAGCGGTGCCGGGAAACCACGGCCAGGCGGGAGGTTCTTGCGAGTACTCGGAGCGGATGCCGAGCAGCAGGCGGCGAACGCGGTTCAGCAGGGTAGTGTCCTCGCCGGTCCGCTCCAGCAGCCACTGGATGGCCCGGCCCTGCCGGGCCGCGTCCATTCCCAGCAGAACCACCAGCGCAGTCACCCAAGTGCTCTGCTCTACGGCCGGGTGAGGCGCCCAGCCGCCATCGGGGCGTTGAAGACGCTGGAGCCACGCGCGCGCGCGAGCGGCCGCGCCGGCTGCCTGGGGCTGATCCTCCAGGGCCAGCAGGGCGCAGGCGGTCGGCTCGGTCCAGGAGTTGCCGCCGCGATACCCCCAGCCGCCGTCGGGATTCTGAAGCGCCAGGAGTCTGGTTGCCGGATCCACGGAGAGGGACTAGGTCACGGTCAGCGCCCGCAGAATCATGCTAAGGTTCCACAGCACGAGCGCGGCGAACCAGTAATTGCACCAGCGGAGGATCCGCTCCCGGCGCAGCCAGATGCATACGCCGGCCAGCAGGAAGGCGCCCACCTTGGCCAGCGCCACTCCGGTCACCGGCCCCCACCCCATCAGCCAGCGGATGAACGGGCTCATCTCTTGCCCCCCCAACCGCAACGCGACCAGTGTCGTCAGAAAGTCCAGCAGTTGAAGGTAAGCGAAAACCTCAAGGTAAGGCACGATCTTTCCTCTGCTCATTCATCGACTGGAAGCCGCTACCGCTTTAGCACGGAGCCCGTTCGACTGAGGTTCTATTATAAACCAGAATCCACCGCGCGTGGGTGGAGGAGCTTCTAGCCGATCCCGGGCAGCCGGAGGATGATCCAGAGATTCCAGATCATCAGCCCCACGCCGGCGTCGAACTGCATGGTCATCCGGATGAACGGGCTTACTTCTTGGGCGCCGAGGCGCAGCCCGGCCAAAGTGGTCAACAGGTCGAGCAGTTGCAGGTAGGCGAACAGCTCCATGACGGGGACGGTGTGCTCGCGGGCTATCGGCTCACTGGCGTGCAGAACGGTGTTTCGGGGGGTGGAATTCATCGGTCAACTCGGCTGCGGCGGGCGCCCGGAAGTGAGGGTATGGATTCGAAACAAGTGGCGGCGGCGATCATTTCATCCACCATCCAGTAGTAGGCGCCACCGGCCTCCAGCGCGATCGGCGATCCCGCCGGCAGTGACTCCAGAAACTGCCTGAACAGGGCGCGGTCGTGCAAAATCCGAGCCCCCGCACCGAGCTCCCCTGCCGCATCCAGAGCCACGAAAACCGAGTATTTCTTGTGCGCATCACACCCGACAAACGGTTCCAAGCGCTGTGGTCTCCTCTCATGGGCATTGTCCGTGATCCGGACAATGCCCGCCGCAGCGCTTTCACAAAATCACGGAAGAGCAGACAAAATGAACAGTATTGGCTTTTGCGGTCACTTTGTGAACCGGGAAGCTCACGAACCAAGGAGGATCGGGCTACTGCACAAAATAGAGGGTCTCGGGAACCACCCCTCTATCGGTGACCCTGCAATAGCCGCATCTTGGCCGGTAGAATGGGGCGATCTCTCGAACCGCCTCGATGACATTGCGGTTGTTCTGCAGAACGTCCATAGTATGCTCGGTCGCGACGGCCAGGCGCGGCCTGAACCGATTAAGCGTCGTGCGGGCCCCGCGAATCGCCCGCGTCTCCGCGCCTTCGATGTCCATCTTAATCACATCGACCCTGTCCATCGCCAGGTCCGCAACCATTTTGTCGATCGACGTCAGATCGATCCACTCGCCCGAGCCAGAGGACCCGCCGGTCACCGAGTGGGCCGCCGGGTTTCCCTCGCGGTGCTGAAGGTACAAGCGCGCATCCCCGTCCCACAGGCCCTTGCTGTAAACGAGCACACGGCCCTCTCTGATCTCCCTGGAAAGATTCCGTCGGAGACACTCAAGGTTTTCAGAGCTGGGTTCGACCGTGACGACGCGCCATGCGCCCGCCGATAAAGCGAACCTGGTCCAGTCACCGACGAATCCTCCACAGTCAAGCACAACGTCTCCCTTGCGAATCCGCAGTCCGGGGTAGGCCTGGACCTTATACTGTGCGATCAAGAAATGGACCCCCTGTGGTTCGATAGACCCTGGAAACCACATGTCGCCAAAGGGGGTGGACTCTTCCCGAGAACTGAATTTTACGCCAAAAAGCAGCTAGTCGTCTTGGTACGTGGCGCGTCCGGGGTGCAAACGGTAGCGTGAAACCCAGCGGCGGATCGAAGCAGCCGCCTCGGCCATCCAGTAACCGGCGCACAGCAGTGAAATCCAGAGGATTGGGTATCGGTATCGAACATCCGACAAGACGATGTAATACGTCAAAGGATAAACGGCCGTAACACTCAGGGCGAACCATAACCAGGGAACGCGCCTGCGAACGAGCAGGACTATCCCGATGAAGGAAATGCCGGTGATCAGCCAGACCGTATACGCATGCGGGGGGTCCGCCGGCACGGGAAACCAAAATGCGACGATCCGCTTCGCCGTGAGCCACGCGAAACGGCTAGGATGGTCACGAATCCAGCGAACGGCGGTGGCGCGGCGATAGGCATCGTACGGCACCTCGCCCATCTGCTTCAAAAGCATAGCTTCCGCGGGATTGTGCGAGGGATGATTGCGCTGGAAGCAGCCGGACATCAAGCTGGGGACCATGCTGGAATCGGCGCAATCGTTGTTTGAGGCATGGAGATTTATCCCGAAGTTGTCCTTAAGGACAAGCGCGCCGAGCGTGGACCGGTTTCTGAGTGCCCACGGCAGGCAGGTGAGCGCCGCAAGCGCCAGAGACCCCGCGAGGAATGCCAACCGTGAACGCACCGGAATGCCGGGCCGCCAGATGAGGAAAACAATCCAAGGCAGCGAGACCAGAACTGTTGCGGGATTGAGCAGCACCAGCAAGCCGGCGAACACACCGAGGACAGCAGCGATCCGCAGCGAGTTGGTCCGGCGCCGCAGCCAGTGCGAACCCAGGCAGAAAAGCATGAGCCCGTTCGCGGTCCAGAACGCCTCCCAGGTCGCCATGAACCGGAAGGCCGGCAGGATCACGGACAAGGCCGCTCCGTACAGACCGGGCCGGAGGTCTTTGAATGCCAGATTGGAAACTGCCGCCAGAAGGCTGGCGTGGAGGCCCATGGCGAAAAAGGTGAGCAGGACGCCGATTTGCTGCGATGCGGGCGTGCCGAAGACCTTCATGAGAGCGGCCAGAAAGGCGGGATACAATGGTGCGACGTGGGCGGTGGGCCCGGTGCTGGCGGTGATGAACGGGTCGGAAAAGGCGCCGTCTCGGACGAGATTTTCGGCGATGGCGACCATTTCTCCGCCGCCCTGGACGAGGGGCTGCGGCCCGTAGAAAAACAAGAGCATGCTCGACATTGTGCCGGCGGCGAACAGGGCGACGTATTTCATTCCGTCTTGCATGCGGTTTCCTCGGGGGAGTATTGAGGGTTGCGCCCGATCGAGGCGAGGCCCTCCCAAGCCAATGCGCACATGAATCCGATCAGGGCCATAGGGCCCAGCGCCGCCAGCCACCGGCTGACCTCAGTGAAGAAGTAGGGCAGCGGGCTGAGCGCGAAGCCGGCGGCGATTCGAGTGCTCCTGTGCGGGGATTTGAGCGCGCCGATGATGCCGGGCAGGAGCAATGCCGCGGCGTCGTACTTGAACACGTGTGGCGCCAGGAGCAGCGACCCGGCGATAGCAGCGGAAAACCAGCGCTCGAAGGGGGCGCGCCGGCCGGCGGCGACGACCAGAGCAACAACCGCCAGGCTCAGCAGGACCCGTAGCGCGACGCTGTAGTCCAGCAGCCCGGCCAGCGCCTCGATATTCACCATCATCCAACGTGAATCGGCCACACTCCCGGTGGCTTCGTTGGACCGGAGCAGCCGCAGGTAATCGCCGAGGCCGCCGAAGCCGATGAGGGCGAGCGAGATGCCGGCCAGTGCGCCGGCCACGGCACCGAAACCAGCCGCGGCGCGCCATTTGCGGAAGGCGATCAGCAGCAGGGGAAGCAGAAAGAGGATGTGAGGCTTGAAAATGGCGAGGCCCCACACGGCTCCGGCGGTAAATTCGCGGCCGCGATTCCAAAGGATGAAGCCGAGGATGAGCAAGGCAAGCACGAAGATGCAGTCCTGGCCATTAATCAGTCCAACGGCTGGGGGCAGGAAAACGGAGGCCCAGGCAAGGGCAGCGGAACCGAAGCGCCGGGCCAGCCATGCCCAGCACGCTAGCAGGACAGCGACCTGCAGCGCAACCCAGCAGGTATGCGCAGTTGGAAGTGAGACCAGCGTCAGGGGCGAGACCAGCAGCGCGTAGAACGGCGGCCGGATATAGGGCTGGAAGACGGCGTTTTCGGGAGCCAGTTTCGATTCAATCTCGACGTGCGCGGGATACGCGTAGAGCTGGTCGAATCTTCCCTGGCGAACCAGCAGCCCGCCGGTGTAAAAGCTGAGGAAATCGAGATGGCGGCCGCGGCGCAGATTGGGCCAGCCGGTCGCCACGACAAAGGCGACGGCAATGACTGCGGTGGCGAGATGCGCTCCGGCCATGCGTTGGGAGCGCGTTAGAGAAGGCATGATCCACCTGCGCCGGCGGGGCGCGCAGCTAGCGGGCCCGGTTTCGATGCCATGTTCTCGATCGCGAGACACAGCAGTAGGAGGAGCAGCGCGAACGGCGGCAGGGTCGCGAGCCATCGTGTTTCGGAACTGAAGTAGTAGGGGAGCGGGCTAAGGGCCAGCAGGGCGGCGATTCGGGTGAGCGGCTGCCCGGATTTGAACAGTGCCAGCAGGGCCGGCACGAGCAGGACCGCAGCGTCGTACTTGTAGACGTGCGGGGCGGCGAGCAAAGAGCCTACGATAGCCGCGGCGCACCACCGCCAAAGCGGGGCGCGCCAGCCGGCGATGACGGCCAGCGCACAGCCCAGCGCGGCTCCCCAAATGGAGAAGTCCGGAGAGGTGTTGAAGAGCGTGCTGAGCAGCGCGTGGAGGTCGATCATGGATTCAGGGGCGGCGGACACGACCGCGGCAGTATCTCGCCCGGTGATGAGCGTGGCATAGGCGCGGGTTCCGTCCGGCCCGATGAGCGCGAACGAGATAAGCGCCAAGACTGCGGCGCCGAGAACATACCCGGACAGGGATTTCCACCGCCGGTTGATCAGGAGGAGCAGCGGGACTACCAACAAGAGATGGAATTTGAAGAGGCCGGCCGAGAGTACAATGCCGGCGGCGAAGTCACGGCCGCGTTCCAGGCACAGCAGGAAGGCGATCGACAGCGGGATGAGCAGGACGCAATCCTGTGTGTTGACCAGGCCGACGGCGGGTGGAAGGAAAACTGATGCGGCGGCGAGGCCGAGCGAGCCGAAGCGGCGAAAGACCCAAGCCCAGGATCCAAGCAAGGCGATGATATTGGCCGCGACCCAGGCCGTGAGGGCGGTAGTAAAGGGCATCCAGGCAAAGGCAGCGAAGAAGACGGCGTAAAAGGGCGGCCGGATGAAAGGGGGTGGGGGCGGGGGCCAATCCGCGATTTGGGCCTGGAGCCTCGCGTGTTCGGCGTAGTTGTAAAGGTGGCCGACCCGGCCCTGGAGAACCAGCGAGCCACCCGTATAGAAGCTGAGGAAGCTGCCCCAACGCAACTGGCCGGCGCTGGTTGCCAGGTAGAAGGTCACTGCGATCAAGACAATTGCGAGATGCGAGACTGGGGGGAGCTTCCGGCCCCGCGTAGCTGGCGCACCAGACGTCACCACCTAGGTGTCCCTCTGTTGAAGCATGATACCGCGGTACGGCAGCTCTTTGCAGCGGGCTGGCCACCATGCGAGGCCGACCCGGGAGCCGACGCTCCGCGTGATTCTGGGGATGCAGACCGACTCAATCTCACCTGCACGGGCGGGAAAACGACTCATAATAGCGGCGGTGCTGACGCAGCGTCGTCAGGAAATCCAGGAGTTACAGGTATGCACAGACCTCCAAGCGCGGCAATGGGTCCCTCCGTCTTTTGATCGGCCTGAAGCAGCCGCGGCCTTAGGGCGGAATCCGTTCCGCTGAGTTTGTATCATCACCCGGAATTGGGCGGGCCGGCTTGGAGCCCCCTGCGCCACCGCGCTGGACTTGTTGAAAAGGCTTTCAGCCGGACGTTGGCAGCCTGAGGAGGACCCAGAGGTTCCAGATCACCAGCGCCGCATACCAGTAGTTGATCCAGCTTATGACGCGTTCCCTTCGCAGCCAGAGACAGAGGCCGGCCAGCCCGAAGGCCAGCAACTTGGAAATCACCAGCCCCACGCCGGCGCCGAACTGCATGGTCATCCGGATGAACGGGCTTACTTCTTGGGCGCCGAGGCGCAGCCCGGCCAAAGTGGTCAACAGGTCGAGCAATTGCAGGTAGGCGAACAGCTCTATGACTGGGACGGTGTGCTCGCGGGCTATCCGCTCACTGGCGTGCAGAACGGTGTTTCGGGGGGTGGAAGTCATCGGTCAACTCGGCTCCGGCGGGCGCCCTTAAGTAAGGGTATGGATTCGAAACAAGTGGCGGCGGCGATGTCTCCCGGCCGCAAGGATCGGATCTGAAAGCGCGGCTCCGCTCCAGCGGAAGCGAAGACCTGGTACAGGGGGGCATCGCGGTCTGTCACCACATAGGTCCCGGACTCGACCGCGATCACATCGGCGTGACGGGACAGGACGACCGGGTTGGCGCCGGTCGCCCGGAGGGAGAACTGGCCGCTGGCGGCTTCGTAGTTGGCGTAGCTGAAGCACCGGCCGACACAGGCCCGGTCCACGATGTGCAGCAGGTGATAACTGATTCCGCTCGTGTCGCACAGCGCGCTGATCACCCGCTGGCCGGGCGGCAGGCCTTTGAGCAGGCTCTCGACCTGGTCCTCGATGGCGTTGATGCGCTGCGTGTCGGCGTACAACAGTGAGAAGTAACCGATCGCGATCGCGGTGATGAAAGCGAACTCCCGCTTGCGGACCAGCGTGACGCCGAGCCAGGCGCAGGCCAGCACACCGAGGGCCAGCGACATCCGTACCAACGCGAAGACCGGCGCCGGGAACATGGGAAACAGGATACGGGAGGGGATCAAGGCGATTCCGGCCCCCGTCAGCACGAAAACCTGGAGGGGGATGCTGCGCCAGAGGGCGGCAGGCTGGTGGCTGTCGAAGTGGCGCACGATGAGCGCCGACCAGAACAGCAGCAGGCCGGCCACCGCAAAAAAGTACTGCGACTGGTCGGCGCCGGTGGTAAACAAGATCTGCTCGGGCGCCCAGGCGGTCTCCAGCCCCGTGACCAGCGCGATTCTCAGCGCGACGATGACAGCCAGGGCGGCGCCGGCCAACAGCAGCCTGAAGCGAGGCGATAGCCGGAGCGCCAGCGCGGCGTAGCCGGCCACTGCAAGGGTCCACGCGACCGGCTGGGCATGAGCCAGCAGCGCCAGCAGCAGGAGAAGCGAAGCCGCCGCCAGCCGGAGCCGGGTGCGCTTCCTCACCACCAGAGCCCAGGCCCAGAGGCAGATCCCGAGCGAGAGGTAAAAGTTGAAAAAGCCCTTGTGGAACGCCCAGCCGTAGGCCAGCATGGCCAGGCAGGGCGTCATGAACCAGGCGCGGCGGCGGGCCACCGCGCTGGCCAGCGCGAAAGCGCCCCAGAAGAACGTCAGCACCGTGGCCGAGACGGCGATCCGCTGGGCGGCATCGGCGCCGCCGGCCTTGATCAGAAACCGGAGGATGACGTCGAACAGGACGTTGGTCCACTGCGGGACAACCGCGAGCCCGCCGGCCTTGCCCTGCTCGACCAGCAGCGATAGCCAGGCGTTATACACGTGGCTGGAGAGATCGCCCGCCTGGATGCGGCTCTGCCAGAAGCAAGGCACGAGCAGCAACACGGAGACCACGCCCGCGCCGGCGAGCCACAGGGAGGGTCGGAGAACCGCCAGGCGGGGCCCCGCGGCCGTCGCCTGGCGATCCTCGGCTGTTTCGAGCAGCGCTGCCATTACTAAAGCGACTTGCGTTTCCGGCGGCGCGCGATATACAGCACCAGAATGACGCCAGCGGCAATCAGCAGAATGGCCGACAATGTCGTGTTATCCACAGCAGATTCTCCTTTCTTAACTTCTGTTTGTCAATTACCGAACGCCCGCAGCAACGGCCTCAACTGCTTGAACACCTGGAGAATGGCGGGCCCGCCGGTTACCAGAAACATCGAGGGGAGGATGCAGAAGAAGATCGGGAACACCAGCTTGACCCCGACCTTGTTGGCCCGTTCTTCGGCGTCCTGCCTCCGCCGGATGCGAAGGAACTCGGAATGAATGCGCAGGGACTCGGCCATGCTGGTGCCGAAACGGTCGGTCTGCACCAGAATGGCCACCAGACTACGGATTTCCGTTTCGCCGGTCCGGTCGGCCAGGTGCCGGAGAGCATCGGCGCGGCGGGTGCCGGCGCGCATTTCCAGCGTGACCAGTTTCAGCTCGTCGCAGATCGAGGGATGGGTGATGTCGAGCTCGCGGCTGACGACCTGGATGGCCTGGTCAAGGGCCAGCCCGCCTTCGACGCTCACCACCATCAAGTCCAGCGCATCGGGCAGCGCGAAGCGGATCTCTTCGTGACGCTTGCTGATCAGGTGGTCCAGCACCAGGTTGGGGATGAAGAACCCGGCCAGCACGCCGCCGACCACCAGGATCACGCGGAGCACCATGACGGCGGGAAGCTGGGACCGCAACGCGAAGATCAGTCCGGCCATCGCGATACACAGCAGCACCTTGACACCGTAATAGGTAACCAGCGCGGTGTCGGAGCGGTAGCCGGCCGCGATCAGGTAGCGCCGGGTGCGAGAGGCGTCCTGGGGCGAGATGGGAACCTTCTCCCCCACTCGCCGGATGGTGCGGATCAACAGGCCGGCCGCACCGGCGGCGCCGTAGGCGCGCGAAGTCTCGACCTCACCGGCCGGCCCGCCGATCTGCTCGAAGATGCGTCCCGGCTTGGCATAGTGGCGATAGCCGTAGTAGCTGATCGCCGACATCAGAAACAGAAACAACGTGAGGGCAATGATGCTTTCCATCGGGACGCCTCAGATCTTAATGTTGATGATACGCCGCATGAAGTAGTAACCAATGATAAGCAGCACCACGGCCCCGATAACCAGGTACTTACCGTGCTCGTCGGTGGCCATATACCTGAGATAGTCGGGCGCCAGGAACATCAGTCCGCACATGGTGGCGATGGGGAGAATGGTCAAAACAGTGGCCGTGATCCTGCCGTGGGCGCTGGCCGCCCGGACATGGCCCTTCAACTGGAACCGCTCCCGGATGACGCGGGCGAGGTTCCTGAGGATCTCGCCGAGATTGCCGCCGGTGTACTTCTGCAACAGGACGGCCGAGACGAAGAAGCGCACATCCACCATCGGAACGCGCAGGACCAGCTTCCGCATGGCCACCTCGAGCGGGGCGCCCAGGTTCTGCTCATCGTAGAGCTTGCGAAACTCGGGACCGATCGGCGGCGGCGACTCGTTGGCCAGCATTTCCAGGGTGGCGGTAAAGGCGTGACCGGCGCGCATGGCGCGGCTGATGAAGTCCAGCGCCTCGGGAAACTGCTTTTCGAACTGTGCCAGCCGCTGGCGGCGCTTGCGCTGGAGGTACAGCCACGGCAGCGAGCCGAGCACGAGGGCGAACGCAGCCGCGCTCCACCACCAGACGAAGACCAGCCGGGTGGCGGCCCCGAACACGGCCCCGACGCCGGCCAGCATGGCGGTGACCAGCAGCAACTGGGCCGCCGACCATTCCAGGCCGGCCTGGCGGATCCAGGCGTCCAGTCTCCGGCTGAAATCCCAGCGCGACAGCAGCACAGTGATCGGCGAGTCCTGGTCATCGTTGCGGATCAGCGTCTCGGGCGGCGGCGTCCCCGGGCCGGCGGTCATGTGCAGTATCTTCGCCACGCGCTTCTTGCGCTCCGACTCCCAATACTTGAGGCCCAGGCTGACCGCCAGGAAGACCAGCGCCGACATTACCAGAAAAATGACCGCGAAGACCGGCATGGATCACCTCTAGCGCAGCTCGACGACCGTCTGGAACAAGCTGGCGGGCAGGGGAATGCCGGAAGCCTGGAGACGCTCGCTGAACTTGGGACGGATGCCGGTGGGCCGGAAGCGGCCGGTGACCTTGCCGCCGGCCCCCAGGCCCGTCTTCTCGAAGACGAAGATGTCTTGCAGCGTGATCAGGTCCCCCTCCATGCCGACGCACTCGGTGATGTGGGTGATGCGGCGGCTGCCGTCGCTGAATCGGGCCAGGTGCACGAACACATCGACGGCCGAGCTGACCTGCTGGCGGATGGAGCGCACCCCGATGTTGGAGTTGGCCATGCTCACCATCACCTCCAGCCGGCTGATGGCGTCGCGCGGGCTGTTGGCGTGAACGGTGGTGAGCGAGCCGTCGTGGCCGGTGTTCATGGCCTGGAGCATGTCGAGCGCTTCCTCGCCGCGGACCTCGCCGACGATGATGCGGTCGGGCCGCATGCGGAGGGCGTTGATCACCAGTTGCCGGATCTTGATGGCCCCCTGTCCTTCGATGTTCGGCGGCCGCGTCTCCATGCGGGCGACGTGTACCTGGCGCAACTGCAATTCGGCCGCGTCCTCGATGGTGACGATCCGCTCGTCCTCGGGGATGCAGGAAGACATGACGTTGAGCAGAGTGGTCTTGCCGGCCCCGGTGCCGCCGGAGATGATGATGTTGAGCCGCGCTCTGACGCAGGCCTCCAGCAGGAACTGCATCTCCTGAGTGAGGGTGAGATTGGCCAGCAGCTCCTCGGACTGGAGGCGGTCGGCGCGGAAGCGCCGGATCGACAGCAGCGGGCCGTCCACCGCCACCGGGGGAATGACGGCGTTGACGCGCGAGCCGTCCGGCAGCCGGGCGTCCACCATCGGCGAGGATTCGTCGATGCGGCGCCCGATGCGGGAGACGACTTTCTCGATGATCCGCAGCAGGTGGGCGTCGTCCTTGAACTGGACCGGGGTGCGAAACAGCTTGCCATCGCGCTCGATGTAAACCAGCCGCGGCGTCGTCACCAGGATGTCCGACAGCGTCGGGTCCTGGAGCAGCGGCTCCAGCGGGCCGAGGCCGAAAACCTCGTTCATGACTTCTTCGGTGATCCGGTCTTTATCGACCAGGCTGAGCGGGGTTCGCTCTTCATCGACCAGCTTGGCCACGGCGGCGCGGATCTCCAGCCGCGCCCGCTCCGTGGGCATGGCCGAGAGCGCCTCCAGGTTGATCCGGTCCAGCAGGTTGCGGTGCAGCTTGAACTTCAGTTCCTGGTGTTCGGGCGGGGCCGGCTTCTTGGGCAGCCGGGACACCACGCTCAAATCGTGTTGGGTCGTCAGGACAGTAGCCATATCTCCTCTATGCGAACAACGACAGTCTCGATTTCTTCTTCCGTTCGGGCAGGCCGGCGATCTGGGCCGCCAGCCTGGCGAAGGAAGCGGCCAGCTCGCCGTTCGGCGGCAGCAGCCCGCCTTCGGCGTACGCCTCGTAGAGCCGGATGTAGTCGTTCGGCAGCACGGCGAAAACAGGCAGCCCGAGCATCTTCTGCACTTCATCCAGCGTGACCTCGGGCCGCTTGGGCATCCGGTTGAGCACCACCCGCAGGCGGTTGCGCCCGTAGCCGCTTTCCAGCAGGGTGCGCAGGATCTGTTTGGACTGGTAGAGGGCGGGCACGTCCAGCGTGGTGACCAGGTAGCACTCGTCGATGTCCTCGAGTACGCTCATCGACCGCAGAGTTAGGCTGCGGCCCAGATCGACCAGCACCCAGTCGTACTGGGCGCGCGCGAAACGCACCACGTGCCGGAAGCCCTCCTCGCGCGGCATTTCCATCGAGCCGGTCATGGGCGGCGCGCTGAGGATCTCCAGCCGCGGCATGCCGTTGGAGATGAGCGCCCGCCAGAAGCTCTGGTCGAGGCGATCGATGTTGTTAACGGCGTCCAGCACCGAATACTCCGACCTGGCCTTCATGAAGAGCCGGATCATGCCGGCTTCCATGTCGAAATCGGCCAGCAGGATGTTCTGCGAGGTTTGCCGCTGGAGCTCGACGCCGACGTGGCAGGCGATGGTGGTGGCGCCGCAGCCGCCTTTGGCGGAAAAGAAGGCGAGGGTCTTGCCGCCGGCCGAGCTGCCGCGGGCTTGCTGCGCCCGTTCGGTCGCGATGCGCTCCAGGGCCGGCCGCACACTGGCCTGAAGGGGCGGATAGAGGTATTCGCTGGCGCCGGCGCGCATCGCGGACAGGATCATCTCCGGCTCGGCGGCGCCGTGCAGGGCCACCAGCGCCGGGGCCTCGGGGCTGGACTTAATCTCGCGAAAGACCGCTTCCATGGAGTCGGCCAGCAGGGCGGCCTCGATAAACAACACGTCGGGACGCGCCTGCTCCAGGCGGGTCAGGAAGCTGTTCAAATCTCGGATGTCGGGCTGTTCCAGCACCACGCGCACGGAGAGCCCCTCCAGCCCAGCCCGCGCCTGGTCCGCCAGCTTCTTGGTGCCGATTACCAGTCCGACCGTCAGTGGATACATGACAGTGTCTCCTCGCAGTCGTGGGGCAGCCTTTCAGGCTGCGGCCGGGCTTCAGCCCGGCCTGTGGAACGCCGGGTCGAAACCCGGCGGCAGGCTAAAAGCCTGGCCCCACTGGCGCCGGCAGAAGCCATCACCGCTTTCGCTCCGCGGCGACCGGGAACTTGACTTCGGTTTTCGTTGCCCCGTGCAGCACTTCTACCAGCAGCGGCGGCGGCGGTGTTTCCTTGACCGCTGCCGGCGGCGTGGCTTTCACCGCCGCCCGCGCCGGTCGCGCGCCCGCCCTGGCCGGCGCGCCCGCCCGCTGGCCGCCAAACAGATACGAAATCGCGGTGCCGGGCGTTTTGGCCTCCTTGGTATCCAGCGGGTTGCGCAGCACGAGCTGGATGCGCGCTTCGTTGCTGGCCAGGCTCAGCACTTCCGCCTGCTCCGGGGTGACCAGCAGGTTGACTACCGGTACCGTGACCGGCTTGCCTTCGGCGTCCTTCTGGATGTTCTGCCCGGCCGAAAGCACCTCAATGTTCTGCAAGATGGTCCTCGTCTGGGTGCCGATGGCCTGGGCCGCCCCGGGAGGATTGCCGGAGATCAACACGTCCACCCGCATACCGGGCACGACGAAGCCGGCGACGCCGACGACCTCGTTGACGCGGACGGCCACGGCGCGCATGCCGGGTGGGATGGTCGCGGCCATGCCCGCGCCCGCGCCCCTGGGCGCCAGCCGGCTGTCCAGGATCGGTTCGGTCTCGTAAATCGTGGCCACCACCCCGCGGCCAATGACTTCCTCGGTCTTCAACAGCGCGTGGGCGGGGACCGGTCCCATCCAATCGGCCAGTCTCACGTCCGGATCGCGGATGAGCGTGCCGACCGGAAGACTGCGAGTGGCCACCACCACCCGGCTGGTGACCGGCGCCGGCGCGCTGCCCACGCGGCGGCCGATCATCCGGTAAACCAGGTAACTGGCGCCGGCCGAAACCAGCAGGGCGAAGGCTAGAACCGATAGAAACCGCTTGTTCATAGCTGCTCCTCCTTAACTTCCCGATGACGCGGCGTCGGCCATCCGGGAATTCACTATGCTCCAGATCCTGCCGATGCTGGTGCCCATCCCAATATAGGCGGCTGCGCTGACCAGGCAGATGAAGGCCAGCAGCAGCGTGTATTCGATCAGGTCCTGTCCCGTCTGGTCACGCAAAAACTCTCTCTTCATGATTGCATCCTCACTCTGCTCCCGCGCGGGCGGGCGGCGGCACGCCGGAGCATGCCCCGCCCCCGCCTTGGGAGCCTCTTCGAAAAGCCGGCAAACGGCCACGCCAAACGCGCCATGCAGGCGGCCCGTGGGGACGGGCCGCCCTCAGGCGGCTCGCGCAGCCTTCGTCCCGTGGCCCTCCTAGGAGACCTGAGCCCCCGCATTGTCTGCGATCAGCGATGCGTTGACCCAGACCAGCCGGAGGTCAACGCCCATTCCGATGAACACCGCCGCCGACAGCAGGCAAACGAACGCCAGCAGCAGCGTGTACTCGATCAGGTCCTGGCCTGACTCTTCGCGCCAAAAGTTCTTCAGTAAGTTCACGTTATTCTCCTCCTATTTGGATTCATGTCAGTCAAGTTTTCGGACCGCGCCGGTTTCCGGTCGCGGTCCGTTCCACTGATTTGTGTCGTGGAAGCCTTTTCTGCCGCCGGGGCCATCTTCGGGCCAGCCGGCTCAAACACGATGGCCACGCCGTCGTCGTAAACGGGACGCCACCGCCGGGATTCCTTCAGCGCGCCGGCCATTGGCAAATCCACCGGCAGCAGAATGGCGTCTACGCGGTAAGAATCCAGCTTGGCGTCCCAGCCGTGTTTGAGATTCAGAATATCCATAAGTGCATTGCCCATCGCGGCCCCATAAAAGTCGCTGCGGCCGTCGATGAAGACCTTGGTAGCCGGATAAAGCTTGTAGATCAGGTAGTCGCCCCACTCATCGTGAGTAAAGACGTGCCTGGCGGCCGGCGGGCGGCGCAAGGTTTCCAGCGCGCCAGCCGGATATCTCTTGGCGTCGTACTCGGCCCGAAAGGCCGGAAGCGGCGCCGGGGCATAGAACATGGCCGTGATGAACAGCAGCGCCGCCAGGCTGACCAGGTGAAAACGGGGGATCCGGTCGATGGCCCCGAAGCCGGCGGCCTGGTCCTGGAACGCGACAAGGCCACGGCGGACCCAGCCGGCCAGCGCCGCCCCGCGCAGGCCGTCCAGCCATTCCCGCAACTGGAGCGCCACCACTGGGGCGGCGACGATCATCAGGATCGGGATATTGCGCCTGGAGAAAAGCGCGAAGTGCCCCCAGACCACCAGCAGCAGCGCGTAGGTGAACTCCTTCCGCCGCAGAGCGATGTAAGCAGTGACCGCGACCAGGAAAAACATCAGCTCGTAGAAGATAGCCACCGGGTGCTGGAAGTTGGTCGGCAGAAACTCCGCGATGTTTTGAAAATGGTACGAATCCGTAAGATAGCCGTAAATATGCACGTGGAGGCGGTAACCGTAGGGATTGATGAAGGTGGCCGCCGCGCAGCCCAGCGCCGTCAGCAGGAAGGGCTTGCTGCGGGCGAGGGCGGCCTGGCGGTTCTCCTTCTCAGCCTCCACCAACCAGGCCGCCATCTCGCCCGCCGCATATGCGAGGACCAGCATGATCCCAGCGAGGAACCCCCCGTGCAGATTGGTCCAAAGGACCATCAAAGGCGGCAGCCACCAGAGCCACCGGGTCTGGCCGTCCCGGACGCGCTCCAGCAGCGAATAGAAGATTACGATAAAGAGCAGGGTGAACAGGTGCGGCCGCGCCAGCCAGTGCATCGAAGCGCCGGCGGCCGCCAGCAAGGTGATGGCGATGGCGATGATGTCGTGATCGCACTTTCGCCGCACGAGCCGGAACAGCAGCCCGAAGGTGAGGGAGAGGACGAAGGTGCTCGCCAGCAGAACCGCGGCCATGCCCCAGTGCTGGTGGAGCCAGGCGAAGCTCACGTCCCACAGCCATTCCCAGGCGTACCACGGCTCGCCCGGCTTGGTGAAAGAGAAAAAGTCCCGGTCGGGAACGCGGCCGTTTTGAAGCATCCACTCGCCGGCGCGGATGTGCCAGCCAGTGTCGCCATCGTGCAGCAGGGTCCGGGCGCCGCCCATCGAGCCGAACAGGAGCACCAGCGGCATGAAAAACGCCGCGTCCGTCAGCGACGGAAGGAAGCGAACGGCCAGGCTGTGCTTCTGCGCGCTCATGCTCATTCCACCAGGGCGGCCACGTACCTCATCACCGGCGTGCTCATGCCGCTCAGAGTCAGGTTGCTGCTTCCCTGGAGCTCCATGGCCCCGGAGATAATTCGCAAGGCGCCCACATAGTCGTCGGTGGCCTGAACCACCGTCCAGGCGCCGCGGGGCTGGTAAATGTAGCCGCCATACTCGGCATACTGGCTGGACTCGAGTTCCAGTTGGCGCGACGGGCTTTCCGCGTTGTAGCAGGGATTGTCAAGATCGCTCCCCCCGCAGCTCGTGTCGATCTTGATGTTGCCGGCGTCGGTGTATTGGACGTTGGAGTTCTTCTGGTCCTGCCAGATGACCATCGGGAATTCGCCCAGCTTGTAGCCAATTGCGTTCGGCTCCGTGGCCTGCACTTCGTTGCTCTCGGGGTTCACGCCGAACAGTCGAACTCTCGAGGCGTCGTTGTTGCCGGACTTGATGCTGGCGCTTCCGAACTGGAGGCTGGTCCAGCTCTTCGTGACGGGGAAGTTCAGCACCGCGGCGTCCAGCATGTGGTCGTAGCTGCTGTCG
>JBBTDS010000156.1:0-6289 GCA_038060875.1 Acidobacteriota bacterium
CAAGGGCGACACGCCCCACCGCGCTCACCCACAAATCCTGCTATAGAGCCGAAAATGGGAAACACGCAGGCTGTCCCCTCTTCCCCCTCTTCCACTGATAGGATGGCGGTGATGGCCTACTGCGCGCACTGCGGGCTGCCGGTGTACGGGGCGGCAAAGGAGCCGGCGTACTGCTGCATCGGCTGCGCGATGGTCGCCGCGGTGGCCGGGCCGGCGCCAGCCGGGGCCGGGGCCGAGACGCGCCAGTCGCGGGCCCTTATGCTGCGGGTGGGGCTGGCGGCGTTCTTCAGCGCCAACGCGATGGTGTTCAGCCTGTTCCTCTATTCGCTCGAAGGCAGCGGGGCGGCGTTCGACCTGATCCGCGGCCTGCTCTTGTGCTTCAGCGTGCCCGTCTTCGTGATCCTGGCGCCGCCGTTTCTGGGCGGCCTGATGCGCGACCTGCGGCGGCGCCGGTTCTCGATGGACAGCCTGATCGCCATCGGCAGCGGGGCGGCGTTCGCCTATTCGTGCGCGTCGGTCTTCCAGCGCAGCGACGCGGTGTACTTCGACACGGCGACCATGCTGTTGCTGCTGGTGACCGTCGGGCGGCTGCTCGAAGCCAACGCGCGGGCGAAAGGACACCGGGCACTGCGCGAGCTGGCCGCGCTCCAGCCGCCGCAGGCCCGCGTGTGGCACGGGGGCGGCTGGGAAACGATGGACGCCGGCGCGGTCGAGCCCGGCGAGCGAGTGCAGGTGCGCGCCGGGGAGCGCATTCCGGTGGACGGGCGCGTCCTCGCCGGCGCGGCGGCCATCGACCAGTCGATGCTGACCGGCGAGCCGCTGCCGGTGGAACGCCGGCAAGGGGAGACGGTGCGGGCGGGCTCGCTGTGCCTGGACGCGGTGCTCGAAGTGGAGTGCACGGCGAATGCGGCCGGCTCGCTGCTGGCCCGCCTGGTCAGCGCGGTCGAAGAGGCGCAGCGGGCGCGCCCGCCGATCGAGCGGCTGGCGGACCGCGTCAGCGCCGCCTTCGTGCCGCTGACCTTCCTGCTGGCGGTTGCGGTGTTTCTCTACTGGTGGCCACAGAGCGCGGAGAAGGCATGGCTGAGCGGCCTCTCGGTGCTGGTGGTGGCCTGCCCCTGCGCGCTGGGCATCGCCCTGCCGGTGGTGAACACGCTGGCGCTGGCGGAGGCGGCCCGGCGGGGGATCCTGGTTCGTTCCGCCGAGGCGTTGGAGCGCCTCAGCGCCATCCGCACGGTGGCGCTTGACAAGACCGGGACGGTGACGCACGGGCAGGTCGAGGTGACCGCCGTCCTCCCGGTCGATGGCGTCGAGGCCGGCGAACTGCTGAGCCACGCGGCGGCCGCGGCGGCCGACTCGCTGCATCCGGTGGCGCGGGCAGTCGAGCGGGCGGCTCTTCAACAGGGCGTCGAGGCGCCGTTGCGGCGCGGCCTGCGGGCGTTCCCCGGTTGTGGCGTGGAGGCAGAGCTTGAGAGCGGCGCGCGAGTGGTGCTCGGCCAGCCGCGGTGGGTCCAGACGCACCTGAGGGGCGGGCCCGTGAACTTCAGTGGGGATTGCGGCGCCTGGTGCGCGGCCGGCGGCCGGCTGCTGGGCGGGTTTCTGCTCGATGATCCGGTGGCGCCCGAGGCGGTCGAAGCGCTGGCCGCCTGCCGCGAGATGGGACTGCGCCTCCTCCTGCTGAGCGGGGACCGCCCGGCGGCCGTGGCCCGCGCCGCCGCTCAGCTCGGCATTGCCGAGCACGCCGGCGGCCTGCTGCCGGAGGAGAAGACCGAGCGCGTCCGCGCGCTTCAATCCGGCGGCGAGCGGGTGGCGATGGTGGGCGACGGGATCAACGATGCTCCCGCGCTGGCCGCTGCCGATGTTGGCATTGCGGTCTCGGGCGGAACCGACGTGGCGCGGGAGGTGGCCGAGGTGGCCTTCATTGAAGGCGGCTTGTGGAAGCTGCCGCAACTGATCCGGCTGGCGCGCCGCGCGCAGCGCCTCGGGCGGCAGAACCTGGCCTGGGCGTTCGGCTACAACGCGATCGCGCTGTCGCTGGCCGCCGGCGGGCTGCTGCGGCCCATCTGGGCGGCGCTGATCATGGTGGCGAGCAGCGTGCTTGTCGTGACCAACTCATTCCGCCTGGCGCGGTTCGAAGGCCTTCACTAATTTGATCTTGTGGCTGCGCCGGCAAACTCGCTACAATAGCCGGCGTTGATGGACGGCGTCGCCATCCAGACCCGCAACCTGCGCAAGACCTTCGGCTCCAAGGTGGCCGTCGCCGGCCTCACGCTGGAGGTTGCCCGCGGCGAGGTCTTCGGTTTCCTCGGGCCCAACGGCGCCGGCAAGAGCACCTCGGTGAAGATGCTGCTCGGGCTGGTGAAGCCCACCGCCGGCGCGGCGCGCGTTCTGGGCAGCCGCCTGGGTGACGTGGCCGTGCGCCGCAAGCTCGGTTTTCTGCCCGAGCACTTCCGCTTTCACGACTGGCTGACCGCCGCCGAGTTCCTTGACCTCCACGGGCGCCTCTACCAGATGGCCCCGGCCCGTCTCCGGGAGCGGGCCGGCGCGCTGCTCGAACTGGTCGGGCTGGCCGCTCACGGCCAGAAGCGGCTGCGCGACTTCTCCAAGGGCATGCTCCAGCGCATCGGCCTGGCCCAGGCGCTGTTGAACGACCCCGAGCTGGTCTTCCTCGACGAACCAACCTCGGGCCTGGACCCGCTCGGCCGCCGCCTGGTGCGCGAGATCATCCGCGACCAGCGCGCTCGCGGCGCCGCCGTTTTCCTCAACTCGCACCTGCTCTCGGAGGTGGAGCTCACCTGCGACCGCGTGGCCTTCATCAAGCACGGGGAGGTACTGGCCGTGCGCGAGCTGCGAAAGATGACTTCCGACGAACTCGCGGTCACCCTGCGGGCGCGGAACGTTTCGGCCGAGGCGCTGGCCGGGCTGGAGCGGCGGTGCGGCCCCGTCGAGCGTGAGGGCGAGCAGTTTGCCTTCAGCGTCGCGAACGAAGACGCCCTGCCCGGGATTCTCCGCGACCTGGTGGCCGGCGGCGCCGACGTCTTCTCCTTCTCCTCGCAGCAACTTTCGCTGGAAGACCTGTTCATTCAGATCGTGGGCACCGACGGGGGATTGTGATGGGAGTCTGGGTCATCACGGGGCTGACTTTTCGCGAGGCGGCGCGCCGCAAGATCCTGCTGGCGGCGCTGCTGCTCGGGCTGGCCTTCCTGGGTCTCTACGGCCTGGGGCTGCACCTGTCCATCGCCGAGTCGCCGCTCGGCCGCGCGCCGGGGCGCGAGAACGTCCTGCTGCGCCGCCAGATCATGAATGTGCTGCTCAGCCTCGGCCTGTACGCGGTCAACTGGCTGACGGTGATGATGACCGTGCTCACCTCGGTGGACACGCTGGCCGGCGAGATCTCCTCCGGCACCATCCAGGCGGTGGTGACCAAGCCCATCCGCCGCTGGGAAGTGGTGCTGGGGAAATTCATCGGCTTTGCCGGCATGCTCACCCTCTACCTGCTGCTGATGGCCGGCGGCGTGGTGCTGGAGGTCCGGGTGCTCGGCGGCTACGCTCCGCCCAACCTGCTGCGCTGCCTGGCGCTGATGTGGCTGGAAGCCTTGCTGCTGTTGTCGGTGACGCTCGCTGGCGGCGCCTGGATGAGCACGCTGGCCACCGGGGTGCTCGCCGTGGGCTTGCACGGGCTGGCGTTTCTGGGCGGCTGGATCGAGGAGTTCGGCTCGATGGCGCAGAGCCGGACCGCGGTCAACATCGGCATCATCGCCAGCCTGGTCATGCCGAGCGAGGCGCTCTGGCGGCGGGCGGCCTTCGAGATCCAGGGGCCGGCCATCGGCGCCTTCGGGCGTTCCCCGTTCAGCATCGCCTCGGTGCCCAGTCCGGCCATGGTATTGTATGCGACAGCCTACCTGGCGCTGGCGCTGGCCCTGGCCATCAGGCGCTTCGGGAGGAGGGACCTGTGAGATACCTTTTGACGCTGCTTTCTTTGGCGGCGCTGGCTCAACAGCAGCCCACCCGTATCCTTGTTGCTTACCATTCCGACACCGGCAACACCGAAAAGCTGGCCCAGGCAGTGCAGAAGGGAGCGGCTTCGGTGGCCGGCGTCGAGGTGACGCTGCGTAAAGTCGCCGAGGTGCAGGACCCGGAGATCCTCAAAGCTGACGGCATACTGGTGGGCACACCGGTACATTGGGCCAACGCCAGCACCGAGACGAGGCGGTTTCTGGACCGGGTGGGCGGGACCCTCTGGAAGACCAAGACCAACGGGGACGGCCGCACCGCCGGCGCTTTTTGCACCGGCGGCCACCCGGCGATGGGCAAGGACCAGGCGCGGCTTTCGATCCTCTCCGCATTCCTCATAATGCGCTTCACCGTGATCGGCGGCGTGGAGGCGCAGGGCTTCGGCACGTTCGGCCCGGAAGCCACCACCGGCCCCTCCGACGCCGGCGTCAGCGAGGCGGAGCTGGATGAGGCCCGCCGCTCCGGCGAGCGCTTCGCCCGGCTCACACGGCAGTTCCGCGGTGGCCGGCCTTGACAAGCATCGCCCTTCCCGCTTTCTTCCTCGGCCTGGCCGCCCTGGCCGCCGAAGGCCTGCCCGCGGGCTACTACCGGCTGCTGGAAGCCGGCTCGGCGCAGGTCGAAGCACGGCTCCAGGCCGAACCGGGCGCCGACCTGAAGGCGCTCGAGTCGCGCCCGGGTTGGCGTCATTTCCCCTACGCCATTCTCGCCCCGGCGGTCCTGTATGCCCAGCGCCACCCCGACAACCCCCGCTACCGCGACCGCCGCCTGCTGGAGCTGGCGATTCGCATCGGCGACCTGCTGGCCGCCGAGAGCGAGAAGGGCGCCTACGAGCCGCGCCTCGACAGCGACTGGGACACCTACATGTGGCTGGAAGCTTATCGCCTGCTGGAGCCCGAGCTGGGCGAGGAGCGCCGCGCCCGCTGGCAGCGCGAGATCCGGAAGAACATCGCGCTGGTGGTCGAGGACGCCGTCGAGCGCCTGGATTTCCCCTGGTACAACTCCCCTTACATCGGCACCTCGCCCAACCACTACGCGCTGTGGGCGGCCAACCTGTACCTGGGCGGGCGCGTCTTCGCCAATAAGGAATGGGAGAGCCTGGGACGCCGCATCCTGCGCCGCTACGCCATCGTCGAGCAGACGCCCGACGGCTACTGGGGCGAGCACAGCCGCGCGGGACCCACCATCGGCTACAATCACCTCACTCTCAGCGCGGTGGCTCTCTACTTCGAGCACAGCCAGGACCGCGAGGTCCTGCCGGCGCTGCGGCGCGCCACCGATTTCCACAAGCACTACACGTTCCTCGACGGCGCGCCGGTCGATGTCATCAACGACCGCAACCGTTACTGGGGCGTCAGCGCCTGGGCCCAGTTCGCCTTCACCAACTTCCCCGACGGCCGCCGTTACGCCGAATTCCTCACCGGCTTCTTCCGTCCGGAAACCCTCACCATCGATCAGCTTGGACGGCTGGCCCAGGACGCCCTCTACTACCATGCCGGGCCCAGCGAGCCTATTCCTCAGGACCTGCCCAACTACGCGCATCAAATGCAGGTTCCCGCCGGCATCCGCAAGACCGGGCCCTGGCAGGTCTGCCTCTCCGGCCTGATCGACACCCAGGCCATCAACAGCCGCTACTACCTCGACCGCCAGGGGCACATCAGCGTCTTCCACCAGCAGGCCGGCCTCATCATCACCGGCGCCAACTCCAAGCGGCAGCCCGAACTGGCCACCTTCTCGGAGAAGCTGCTTGGCCAGGTGGTCCACATGCCGCTCAGCAGCCGCCTCCAGATGGGCGACCGGGAGGACCGGCTCTCGCTCGCCTACAACACCTACTTCAGCGACCTATATGTCCCGGCGCCTTCCCCATCCGGTCTTTCGCTGCGTTTCGTAATCACCGGCCGCGGGCGACCGCCTGAGGATCCCCGCCTGACCTTACAGCTTTGCCTCAAGGCCGGCGAAACGCTGGAAACCGGCGCCGGCCGCAAGTTTCTCGTCGGCGCGGAGCGCATTCAGTTGGAGCCGGCCGATCTCGGCGGCTGGATCCGCCATCACGGTTGGACCTTGAAACCCGATCCGGCGGCGCGGTTGCTGTGGCCCGTCTATCCCCACAATCCGTACGCCGATGCGCCGGAAACCAGCCTGGAGCGCGCCGTGGCCGCGCTGTGGGTTCCGTTGAATCTCCAGCCGCGGGCCGGCAAGTACGTCCGCCCGCGCGACCAGGAGATTTCCTTCGCGCTGTCGGTGCCGTGAGCTGGGTCTATAACGGTGCGAGACTTCGATC
>JBBTDS010000157.1:0-3137 GCA_038060875.1 Acidobacteriota bacterium
AGCGGGAAAGCCCGCGCCCGCCACGGCTCCAGCCACAGCTCGTCGCCGTCATGGAAGTGGCGCATGTGAAGCTGGCAGACGGTGGTGCGCGGCTCGGGCCCGTGGGCGCGCCCGTTGACCATGAAGCCGCACATGCCGCAGATGCCCTCGCGGCAGTCGTGGTCGAAGGCGATCGGGTCTTCGCCCTTGGCGGTCAGCTCTTCGTTAAGCACGTCGAGCATTTCCAGGAACGACATGTGCGGGTTGACGTCCGGGATCTCGTAGCGAACCAGGCGGCCCGGCTCGCTTCCCTTTCTCTGGCGCCAGACGTGAAGAATGATCCTCATCACTTATAACTCCGTACCGCGGGCTTGACGTACTCGAAGTTGAGCGGTTCCTTGTGCAAGACGGGCTTGCTGCCCACCCCGGTGAACTCCCAGGCGGCCACATGAGCGTATTCCGCGTCGTTGCGCAGCGCCTCGCCGTCCTCGGTTTGGTGCTCATCGCGGAAATGGCCGCCGCAGGACTCGTCGCGCATCAGCGCGTCGCGGCAGATCAGCTCGGCCAGCTCAAAATAGTCGGCGACTCGCCCGGCGCGCTCCAGCGCCTGGTTGAACTCCTCATTGCTGCCCAGCACGTTGACGCTGCCCCAGTACTGCTCGCGCAGCTCGGGGATCTTCTTCAGGGCGGATTCCAGGCCGGCGGCGTTGCGGGCCATCCCGCAGTTTTCCCAGAGCAGCTTGCCGAGCTCGCGGTGGAAGGAATCCACCGTGCGCTTGCCGCGCGCCGCCAGCAGGCGCTTGATCTGCCCGGTCACCGCGCCTTCGACCTCGCGGAATTCGGCCTGGCCGGTGCTCACCTTCTCGAACTTGGTCGAAGCCAGGTAGTCGCCGATGGTGTAGGGGATGACGAAATAACCGTCGGCCAGCCCTTGCATCAGCGCGCTGGCGCCGAGGCGGTTGGCGCCGTGATCGGAGAAGTTGGCCTCGCCGATCACATACAGCCCCGGGATGGTGGACATGAGATTGTAGTCCACCCAGAGGCCGCCCATGGTGTAGTGGATGGCGGGGTAAATGCGCATCGGCGCCTTGTAGGCGTCCTCGCCGGTGAGCCGCTCGTACATCTCGAAGAGGTTGCCATAGCGCTCGGCAATAACGGCGGCGCCGAGGCGCTGGATGGCGTCGCGAAAGTCCAGGTAGACGCCCAGGCCGGTCTCGCCCACCCCGCGTCCCTCGTCGCAAACGGCCTTGGCGGCTCGCGAGGAAATGTCGCGCGGCGCCAGGTTGCCGAAGGCCGGGTAGCGCCGCTCCAGGTAGTAGTCGCGTTCGGCTTCCGGGATGTCGTTGGGCGCGCGCTTGTCGCCCGGCTTCAGCGGCGCCCAGATGCGGCCGTCGTTGCGCAGCGACTCGCTCATCAACGTGAGCTTGGACTGGTACTCGCCCGAGACGGGGATGCAGGTCGGGTGGATCTGGGTGAAGCAGGGATTGGCGAACAGCGCGCCCTTGCGGTGCGCGCGCCAGATGGCGGTGGCGTTGGCGCCCTTGGCCATGGTGGAGAGGTAGAAGCAGTTGCCGTAGCCGCCGGTGGCCAGCACCACGGCGTCGGCGGCGTGGGATTCGATTGCGCCGGTGATCAGGTTGCGGGTGACGATGCCGCGCGCGCGGCCGTTGATCAGCACCAGTTCCAGCATCTCGTGGCGGGGGAACATCGTCAGTTGACCGGCGGCGATCTGCCGCTGCATGGCCTGGTAGGCGCCGAGCAGCAACTGCTGGCCGGTCTGGCCGCGGGCGTAGAACGTGCGCGAGACCTGCGCCCCGCCGAAAGACCGGTTGGCCAGCGTGCCGCCGTATTCGCGCGCGAACGGGATGCCCTGGGCCACACAGTGGTCGATGATGTCCACGCTCGTCTCGGCCAGCCGATGCACGTTCGATTCGCGGGCGCGGAAGTCGCCGCCCTTGACCGTGTCGTAGAACAGGCGGTAGATGCTGTCGCCGTCGTTCTGGTAGTTCTTGCCGGCATTGATGCCGCCCTGGGCGGCGATCGAGTGGGCGCGGCGCGGCGAATCCTGATAGCAGTAACACTCGACGTTGTAGCCCAGCTCGGCCAGCGTGGCCGAGGCGGAGCCGCCGGCCAGCCCCGAGCCGACTACGATGATGCTGTACTTGCGCTTGTTGGCCGGGTTGACCAGCTTCAGGTTGAACTTGTGCCGTTCCCAGCGCGTTTCAATCGGACCGGACGGGCATTTGCTGTCGAGCTGCATTATGGCACCTCCTGGCCGATCAGGCCGGCGAGGACGGAAACAGGGATGGAAATGTAGCCGGCCGCGACCACTAGCGCAACCGCCGCCGAGAGGCGCTCGAGCAGCGGCCGCCACCGCTCGTCATCCAGGCCGAACGAGTGCAGCATGCTCCAAAGGCCGTGGTAAAGGTGGATGCACAGCGCCAGGAGCGCGATGATGTAAGCGATGGCGACCGCCGGCAGGCGGAAGCCGCGGACGACGTTGTCGTAAACGTTCAGCTCCTCGAACGGCAGGCCGACACCGCCGGTGGTCAGGTGCAGGACGTGAAAGACGACGAACGCGCCCAGGGCCAGCCCGCCCCACAGCATCATCCGCGCCGTGTAAGCCGAGGGCACGTCGATCTTCTTCACGTAGCGCACCGGCCGCGCCCGCCGCTTCAACAGCCAGAGCTGAAGAGCGGTGATCACGTGCAGGCCCACAGCGGCCAGCAGCACCACGCGCGCGCACCACAACAGGGGGCCGGCGCGGTGCAGCAGCTCGGCGTAGTGGTTGATCTGCTCCGGCCCGAGGAAGATTTGCAGGTTCCCGATCATGTGGGCGACGACGTAGCCGACCAGCACCAGACCGGTCACCGCCATCACCGCTTTCTTGCCGACCGGCACTTCATAGAAGCCGGCCGGCTCGCCTAGTCTTTCCAAGGCAATTGTGGCCATAGCGATACTCGCAAACCCATCATTGTAATCACAACTGTGGTTTCGGAGTCAAAATTCCGAAAAGGGAATCACGGGGTCTCGTCAGCGCGCTCGACGGGCCGGCTCAGGTGGCGGTAGTAGCCGAGGTCCTCACCGGTGAGCATCTTGGTGGCGTAGATGATCTGGCCGGTGTGCTGGGCGAAGTGCTCGACGACGTGGTAGATGGC
>JBBTDS010000158.1:0-10056 GCA_038060875.1 Acidobacteriota bacterium
AAGTTCACAGCCGAGTACAAGCTGGGCATCGTCGAGGAGGCCGGCCACGCCGCCGACAACGGACCGTACCATGAAATACCGGCCCGAGTTCCCGGACCGCCTCGGTTCGCTGGCGGACGCCCGCGCCGCTCCCGCATGCCGTCTGGATCAACCCGCCCAAACCCGGTCCGCCGGAGGGAGGCGAAACTCACTAATTTATGCGGGCAGGTGTCTCAAAGTCGTTGACAAGTTCCGGCGCTTCCACCTGTAAAGGCTCGTCGTCATTACACCGGCTCTATTGTACAGCCCGGTTTGCAGATTGGGAACAGTGTCCTGCGGCTCCTGTTGGAGGGGACGTGCTCATCGGGCCTCCATGGGCAAGGAATCTCGCGCTGGAAGTGGCTAGGCGGCCGCGTTTTCCGGCGGCTCGCTTGCTGCCAGGCGCACTCGGCCGGCGACCCGCGGGACCTGCAGCCGCCTCGGCGGTAGCGACCAGAAGTCGCAACGCCCGGTTCACGGACTCCGTGTCGGGAAACACTTCCGCCAGCTCCGGCTCGATCAACACAAGGTTGGTCCCGGCCGTGGCCAGACGATAGTATTTGCCGCGGACCCCTCCCTGGAGCTGCGAGAGGTCGTACTCCGGCCGCGTTGACCTTTGCTTTCTCCGCATCCCACTCCCGCGTCAAGACAGCGCCTTGTCCAGTTGCTCCAGCGTGAACTCGATGTCGGCCTGCGTGTGCGCCGCCGAGATCGAGCACTGCTTGGTGGCCAGCGGGAAGAAGTAGACGCCGCGGTCGATCATCTCGCGCCGCATCTGCTCATCGCGCGCGAACGAGTGGTTAGCCGCCAGGTCGTGCCAGTCCACCGGCGCGTGGTCCATGAAGTAGAGGCAGAATGCCGAACCCTGCCGGGCCAGGGTGGCCGCGAGGCCATGCTTGCGGATGATCTCGCGCACTCCCTCTTCGACCGCCGCGCCCAGCCGCTCCACATGACGGTACACCGCGCCGTCACCGGCGAGCAGCCGCTCGATCGTGGTGATTGCCGCCGCTGTTGGAACGGGGTGGGCGTTGTAGGTGCCGGCGAGCAGTACGCGCTTCTCCGGCTCCGGATGCGCGAAGTAGTCCATCAGCGCTCGCTTTCCGCCCAGGGCGGCGATCGGATAGCCGTTGGCCAGCGCCTTGCCGTAGACGGCGAGATCCGGAATCACCCCGGAGATCTGCGCGTACCCGCCGATGGCGTGGCGGAAGCCCGTCTTCACCTCGTCGAAGATCAGCACGAAACCGAACTCGTCCGCCAGCGCGCGCAGGCCTTCGAGGTAGCCCGCCTTCGGCAGGATCACGCCGACGTTTTGCAGCACCGGCTCGGTGATCAGCGCCGCGACCGGGCTCCGCTCGCACACCCAGCGAACCGACTCCAGGTCGTTGAAGTTCACGGGATGGACCAGCTTGCGGTGAGCCTCGGGGATGCCGGCGCTGATCGGGATGTAGGGATACTCGCCCGGTGAAACCCTCGGGCCGACCCGCGCGAGCGGCGTCATCAGGTTGCAGGCTACGTCGTTGTGCCAGCCGTTGTAGCCGCCCTGCATCACGATGATGTGGTCGCGCCCCGTGGCCGCGCGGGCCACGCGGATGGCCTGATACGTCGCCTCGCTGCCGGTGTTGAGCAACTGAACCGACTCAACCCAAGCGATGTTGCCGCAGATCAATTCGGCCAGCCGGCCCTCCAGTTCGGTCGTCCCGGTGCCGAACAGGCTGGCGCCATCGCCGAGCGCCTTCTCCACAGCCGCGTTGACGTAGCGATCATTGTGCCCGAGAAAGTGCGGGGCGAAGGCGGCGTGGTAGTCGATATAGCGGTTCCCGTCGGCGTCCCAGATGTAAGCGCCCCGGCCCTTGACAAACGCGATCTCCGGCTGCACGACGCGATTCAACGACACGACGCCGCCGGCTATGTACTTCCGGTTCCTGGTGAAGATCTCGGCCGAGTTCGGGTATGATTTCATTTCCTGTCAATTATGACCCACACGCGCACCCTGGTTGCCATGGCCGCCTGCTGGCTGGCCTTTGCCGACGTCCAGGAGCAAGGGCCCAAGGACGCCGCTCCGTCCGGCCTGCTGGCCGGCGTGGCCCGCGCCGACATCAGCCCGCCGGCGGGCATCGCCCATCTGAATTGGGGATCGCAGACGCACATCGAAGCCGCCGGCATCGATCCCGCCGGCATGAAGGCCACCGCGCTGGTCCTCTCCGACGGCCGGCAGAAATTCGCCGTGGTGGACGTCGATACGCTCTTCCTTCAGGGACTGGAGGAGGCGATCGCGCGCGCCGCCGCGCTGACCGGCATCCCGGCCGCTCACATCCGTCTGGCCGCCAGCCACACGCACGCCGGCCCGCAGATGGCGGCCGGCAAGGGTCCCCTCGGCGTCGATCTCTCCGCCCACCGCGCGGTCTTCGAGACCTACCGCAAGAGCGTGGCCGCGAAGATCGCCGGCGCGATCGTCGAGGCCAACGCCCGTCTGAGACCGGTGCATCTGGGCGGCGCGCGCGGAACGGGAACCATCAACATCAACCGGCGCGTGCGCGCCGCCGGTGACAAGCCGGCGGCGGTGGGCAGAAACCCGGAAGGCTTCGTGGACCGCGACCTCGTCGTGGTCCGCATCGACGACGCCGAGGGCAAGCCCTACGCCGTGCTCGTCAACTACCAGTGCCACGGCACCGTGCTCGCTTACGAGAACAAGCTGGTTTCTCCCGACTGGATGGGCGCAATGCGTCGCGCCGTCGAGCAGGCGCTCGCGGGCGCGACCTGCCTGTTCTTCCAGGGTGCGGCCGGCAACCAGGGCCCCGTCGAGGGCTTCACCGGCGACCTCGCGGTGGCGCACCGTCTCGGCGCGATTCTAGGTCACCAGGCCGTCGCGCTGGCCCTCGGCATCGACACGGTGAAGCGCGAGCCGCGCTTCGAGGGCTTTGTCGAATCCACCGCCTACCAGGCCAAACAGCCCTGGCGGGTGCTCGGCCCGCGCGACGCCACGCTGCGCTTCGCGGCACGCACCGTTCCGGCGCCGCGACGCAGGTACTCCGCCCAGGACATCGCCGCTATGCGCAAGCTGGTGGCGGAAGCGGAGAAACGCGCCGCCGAGGCCGGCCAGTCCGGCGATCCGTGGAAACAACACCAGGCCGGCGCGCGCCTGCGCCGGTTCTCCGACTTGCTCAAGGAATGGGAGCTTCCGCACAACCCGGCGCCGGCGCCGATCGGCATTCAGGCGCTGCGCATCGGCGACGTGGTCATCGCCGCCATGCCGGGCGAACCGTTCGCGGAAATCGGCGTCGCGGTCAAGAAGGCCTCGCCGTTTCCGGTGACCATGTTCTGCGGCTACTCCTCCGGCGCCGGCGGCGACTACCTGCCCACCGAGGCCGAGTATGCCTTTGGCGGCTACGAAGTGCAGCGCACGCCCTACGCGCCCGGCGCCGACCGCGCGGTGGTCGAGGCTTTCATCCGGTTACTCAACGAAGTGAGGTAGCAATGCCAACTCGACGCGAGCTGCTGTTTGCCGGGGCTGCCCTGCCGGCCGCCGCCAGGAAGATCCGCCTCGCCGTTGTCGGTGGCGGTTTCGGCGCGACCTTTCACTGGCACGAGCACCCCAACTGCGTGGTCGCGGCCGTCGCCGACCTGCGCCCCGATCGCCGCACCCGCCTGCGCGACTACTACCGCTGCGACAACGTCTATGAGTCACTCGAGACGCTGATCGAGAAGGAGAAGAAGCTGGACGCGGTGGCCGTGTTCACCGGCGCGCCCGACCACTACAAGCACGTCGAGATGTGTTTCCGCCGCGGCCTGCACGTGGTTTCCGCCTGCCCCGCCTGCTTCACGCTCGAGGAGGCCGAGAAGCTGAAGGAGATCAAGGAGAAGACCGGCCTGCGCTACATGATGGCCGAGTCCAGCTACTACCGCCCCGCCTGCATCTACGCCCGCGACCTCTTCCGCAGGGGCGGCTTCGGCAAGATCTTCTACACCGAAGCCGAGTATTATCACGACCGCGGCGAGCTGGAGAAGCTGGTCACCGACACCAAGTCGCGGTTCTACGATCCCGACGGCTCGCGGAGCTGGCGCTGGGGCCTGCCGCCCATGCACTATCCGACGCACGCGCTGGCCTACCTGGTTGGCGTCACCGGCGAGCGCATCGTGAGCGTCTCCTGCCTCGGCTGGGGCAGCCCGCATCCCTGGACCAAAGACAACCGCTACCGGAACCCTTACTGGAACGAGTGCGCGCTGATGCAGACCAGCGGCGGCGGCATCCTCCGCGCGAACGTCTTCTGGCTGATCGGCGCCGAGGGCGAGCGCGCGCAGTGGTTCGGCGAGAAGGGCTCGCTGTACATGCAGAACGCCAGCATCTATCCGAACACCTGGGTGGACCGGCTGAAAGGCAAGCAGCCGCTGGCGATCCCGGATTACTGGCGCACCGACCCGATGCTGCCCGAGCCGATGCGCCACTCGAGCGGCCACGGCAACAGCGCCGTCTTCATCTGCGCCGAGTTCATCAATGCGCTCATCGAGGACCGCGAGCCTGCCATCGACGTCTACGAGTCACTGGCGATGACGGTCCCCGGCCTGGTCGCCCACCAGTCGGCGCTGAGGAACGGCGAGCAGCTCAAAGTGCCGCGGTAGGATAAGCCTCCCGGCTTGTCCCCCTCTGCCTCCAGCGCTGCCCCCGGGAGAGACAAGTCGGGAGACTTATCCTACCGCCAGTCGTCTGAGCGGAACGGCACGGCCGGCAGGCCCTCGGCGTTGTAGAGGTTGCACTCGGGGTTGTCGGCGAAGGCGTAACGCACCGCCACCGGCGCGGTGACGCTGGCGCTCGAGACCATGATCGTCTCGCCGTCGATCTCCGCCTCGGCCGGATGGAACACCCGATCCGGGCCGGCCAGGACGAAGCCCTTCAACGCGCCGTCCTTCGCCCGCAACCCGCCGCCGACGTGATCGAACCACAACCGCAAGCGGTTGCCCTCGCGCGTCGCCTGGCGGAACACCGGGCCGGAGTAGACCACTTTCTCCCCGTACGCCAGCGCCCGCGCGGCCAGCCCCAGCCGCAGGCCCACGTCCTGCTTGTTCGTGGGGTGGATGTCGTCGGCCGCACCGATGTCGATGGTCACCGCCATGCCCGTGGCGCGCAGCTCGAGCGTCTTCGTCTGCGCCTCCTGGATGAGCGGCCAGTGCCCGTTGGCCGACGCCTTGCCGTAGTTGGCAAGCTGGACGAACAGGAACGGGAAGTCGCCCTGGCCCCATCCGGCCCGCCAGTCGCGGATCATCGACTCGAACAGGTGGCGGTAGACGTACCCGTGCCCGGCGCCGGCGTTGTTCTCGCCCTGGTACCAGATCGCGCCGCGGATGGCATAGGGCGTGAGCGGCGCGATCATCGCGTTGTAGAGCCCCGTGGGCGAGTGCTGATGCCCCGGCCCGCGCGGCGGCTGCGGCTTCGCTGGCTTGCCCGCCGCTTCGGCTTTCTTCAGCTCCTCCTCGTACCGGCGCAGCGTGTCCGGGTAGGCCACCAGCACCTTCTCCCACTCGGTGAGGAAGAACTGCAACGAGGCGTCGGACACCAGCGTCCGCCGGCTGGTCCAGGCCTCGGCGGGCGTCCCGCCCCAGGCCGACTGGATCATGCCCACCGGCACGCCGAGCTTCTCCACAAGCTGCCGCGCGAAGAAGTAGGCCACGGCGGAGAAGCTCTTCACTGTTTCGGGCGTGCAGGCCTGCCAGGCGCCGCTCACATCGTCCAGCGGCTGGTCGGAGACCTTCAGCGCCACCTTGAACAGCCGCAGCTTCGGGTTGTTTGCCGCCGCTGCTTCCTTCTCCGCATCGCGCGAGCGCTCCACCGGCCACTGCATGTTGGACTGCCCGGAGGCGACCCACACCTCGCCCACCAGCACGTCGCGTAATGTGATGGTGTTTTCGCTGGCTATGGTCATCTCCAGCGGCCCGCCGGCTTCCATCGGCTTCAGCCACGCTTCCCACCGGCCCTGGGCGTCGGCCGCCGTCGAGACCGACTGCCCGGCGAAGCGCACCGTCACTTGCTCCGCTGGGTTGGCGCGCCCGTAGATGCGCACCGGCGCCTGCCGCTGGAGCAGCATGCGATCGCCCAGCAGGCTGGGCAGCTTCACCTCGGCCTGCAACAGCGGCAACGCGGCGACAATGAGGCACAAGACTCGCATGGAACAGACCGTTAGAAGTAGTACTTCATCCCGAGCTGGACGTTGCGCGGTCCGATCTTGGTGCCGGTGATCTGGCCGAAGCTGGTCGAGCCGTAGCTAGAGCCGGGGTCGCTGAAGATGGGCGTGTTGGTCGCGTTCTGGGCTTCGATGCGGAACTCGAAGCGCTGGCCCTCCTTGGTGCGGAAGCTCTTCAGCAGGGCGGCGTCGGCCGTTCGGATGCCCGGTCCGCGGTAGTTGAGGTTGCGCGGGGCGGTGCCCGGAACATCCAGCGGAGGCTTCGAGAAGGCCGCCTCGTTGAAGTACCGGTTGAGGCGCTCCGCCACTGGCCCGGAGGTGCTGGGGTCGCCGATCAGGTCCGGCCGCTGCGAGCCGGCCCACATGGATCCGCCGCTCTGGCTCACCTGTATCGGCATCCCGCTCTGGAAGATAGCCAGGCCGCTGATCTCCCAGCCGCCGAGGATCAGGTCCACCGGTCGATTCCAGCTCGAGCCGAACTTGCGGCCTTTGCCGAAGGGGAACTCGAAGGCGGCCGTCACCACGACCCGGTGAGCGACGTCATGCGCCGACAGCGAGCGCTCCCCGCGCAAGTCAAAGAAGTTCTGGATGCTGGTCGAGCCGCCCAACCAGCTATAGTTGCCGGAGCCGTGGGAGGAGTTGTCGATCATCTTCGACCAGGTGTAGTGGGCCAGCATGGTCAGGCCCTTCGAGTAGCGCTTCTCCCATTTGACCTGGAGGGCGTGGTAGTTGGAGTCGGCCCGCGGCGGCTCGGCGGTGCCCACGCTGGTGCCGTCGAACTGCGGCATGGGCCGCAGCAGGCGGTACAACTGCACCGTCGTGCGGTTCAAATTGGTAGCCTTCGGATCGGTGATGATCCCGTAAAACGGATTCGGCACGGCCGCGGTCAGCGCCGTGCGCCCCATCGGCCAGTACGTCGGGGGCAGCGTCGAGAGACTCGTGTACGGAAGGAAGAGGTGCGTGCCGCGGCTGCCGGTGTAGTTGACCTCAAGCACCGACTGCAAGGGCAGTTCGCGCTGGATGGACAGGTTCCAGGAGTGGTACTCGGGATTACGGCTGTTGCTGGGCAGGACGGTGCCGGCGCCCAGGCCGATGAAGGTGGCGTCGCCTTGCGAGCGGCCCGGCGGCAGCAGCATGCCGTCGCGATAGGGGTTGTCCAGCTTCGCGTAGAGCGTGGCATTGGAGTCGAGCGAGAAGTTGGAGGTGGAGTTCACGTTGAACGCGGCGCCGGTGTGGCCGAAGACGGTGGCGCGGCTGAGCTGGTAGAACAGGCCGTAGCCGCTGCGGATGGCCAGCTTCGGGGTGGCGGCATAGGCGAAGCCGATGCGCGGCTGCCAGTTGTTCATGTCCGAGTCGAACGGGGAGCGCCGGTTCTTGTCCACGAACCTGAACACCCCGCGCGTGTCTAAGTTGGCAACCTTCACCGGAGACTGAGCGTCGAGGTCCCAGTAGCTCTGGCGGTCCTGCGTCTCCCAGCGGGGCACGTCGAAGTCGTAGCGCAGGCCGAGGTTCAACGTCAGCTTGCTGGTGATTTTCCAGTCGTCCTGGAGGAAGAAGCCCCAGTAGGCCGACCGTGTGAAGACCTTGGGGTCGATGTGGAACTGGTTGCCGGTGGCCCAGCCCAGCAGCATGGTGGCCAAGCCGTTGCCCTCGTTGCCCGGACAGGAGAAGCGGTCCTTGCAGGTGATGCCCCGGCCGAAGCTGAACTGGCCCGACGGGTAGCCCGGCTGCGCGTAGTCGAGGAAGTTCCGCCGCGTCTCGGCGCCCACCTTCAGGTTGTGCCCGCCCACAGTCCTGCTATAGAAGCCCGAGAAGTGGTGGACGCCTTCCTGCCGGTCCATGATCAGCCAGCCCTCGGTGCCGATGTCGGTGTAGCCGTCGGGGGCGATAGTGGGGAACACGGCGAAGGTGGCCTGGTCCTTCATGTACTTCGGGAAACCGAGCTGCATCAGGTCGAACGGTTCCATCGGGTCCCGCCAGTAGGTCGCATAGGTCAGGCCGTAGCGCATGCTCCACAGCGAGGTGGCGCTCTGGACTCGGGTGAAGTCGGCGACGATGGAAGTGACGGTGTTCAGGCTCGGCCCGTCGTTGAAGGTGTACGCCGGGGCGAGATCCTTGAACAGGTTGGGGGGATTGCCTGTGCCGCGGCCGTAACTATAGCGGCCGCTCAGGCGGCTGTTGGAGGTGAAGTTGTGGTCGCCTTTCACGCCCGTCCCGTGACTGCGGCCGGCGTTGATCCCCTGCTCAAACCAGTTGTTGGTTTCCGTGATTGGGGTACCGGTGGTGTTCGGTTTCGGGAAGTAGGCCAGGGCCTTGGCCGCCACCGGATCAAACCTCGACTTCGGGATGACGTTGCCCGGGATCGGGCGGCGCTCGATGTTGCCGGCCGCATTGGTGAAGGTGTCGTAAGGGTCGAAAATCGTCATCACCTGGCCGGAGGTGTTCCTCGTCTGCGAGAAGTCGCCCTCCCTCTGGAGCAGCGTGGGAAACGTCGAGGTGTAGCTCAGCGGGCTCTTCGAGCGGGTGAATTCGTAGGTCCCGAGGAAGAAGGTCTTGTTCTCGATCACCGGGCCGCCGATCGCGCCGCCGAGCTGGTCGCGGCGGTAGAAGGGACGTGTCCGGCCGGCACGGTTGGACCACCAGTTGTTGGCGTTGAGGTCCGAGTGGCGCAGGAAGTAGTAGCCGGCGCCGTGGAAGTCGTTGGTGCCGGACTTGGTCACCATGTTCACCACCGCGCCGCCGGTCTGCCCGTATTCGGCGGAGAAGAAGTTCGTCTGCATCTTGAACTCCTGCACCGCGTCCACCGAGGGCGAGAACTTCAGGTCGGTGATGCCCGAATTCTGCTCGACGGTCACCACCGTCACGCCGTCCACCAGGACGTCGGAGGTGGAGTTGCGCGAGCCGTTGGCCACAAAATTGGTGTTGTTGTCGCCGCGGCGTCCGCCGGACCCGACGACGCCCGGAGTCAGGTAGGTCAACGCCATCGGGGTCCGCCCGATGTTGGGCAGCGAGATGATGTACTTGTTCTCGATGACCTGGCCGAGGTTGGCGATGGTGGTGTTCAGCAGCGGCGCGGTCGCCTCCACCTCGACGGTGGTCGAGACCTCGCCCACCTTGAGTTCCACGTTGATGGTGGCCTGTTGCTGGACCTGGAGCACGAAGGCGCTGCGGGTGAACTTCTGGAAGCCGGCGGCTTCCACTCCCAGCGTGTAGTTGCCCGGCGGCAGGGCCGAGACGGAATAGCGGCCCTGGGCGTCGGTCTGGGTGGCGTTTTCGGTGTTGCGGTCAACGTCCTTGACCACGACCTTGGCCCCAGGCACGGCGGCCTGGGAGGCGTCGGTGACGACACCGCGGACGGTGGCCGTGAAGGACTGGCCGAACACCAGCGCCGGCACGGCGATGAGAATCGCAAGACACAGCAAATGCTTTCGCATGACTAACCCCCTTAGCAGTACCCAATATAGTCGAGTTTCCGCCCAAGATCAAGCCCTTTCCACCCGGTACCTTTCCCCCGCCTCCGTGTTGAAGACGGCAGTCCGCTCCTCGACACGCACCTCGACCGGCTGCCCGTCCCTCAGCCGCGTCACCCGCACGCCCGCCTTCGGCCAGGGATTCTCCAGCCGCACCGTGGCGCCCCGCTCGCTCAGCACGGTGACGCCGGAAACCTCTTTGCCGTCCCAGGCCGCGCTCACGAGAAAAGCGCCCACCGCCCGCAGGTCGCGGAAGCGGACGCGGCCCAGTCCCTTCGTATTGGGGAACAGGCGGATGACGCCCGAGTAGCTCTGCATCATGCATTCGTTAAGGACGGCTGGCAGCGAGAGGTTCTCGGTCCACACTCCCATGCGCATCATGAAGTCGAAGTCGG
>JBBTDS010000159.1:0-1438 GCA_038060875.1 Acidobacteriota bacterium
GGCTGGCGGCCATATAGGCGCAGCGTGTGCGGGCCGGCGCCGAGGTGAAAGACCCGATCGAGTTTGGTCAGCGCCCAGCTCGCCAGCGGGTCTTTGGCGCCAGCGCGCAGCGCCGGCACGCGCCCGTTGGACTCATCCATGAGCACGGTGAAGCCCGCGCCGCGCTCCGGCCACCAGCAGAGCGCCCACATCTCGTAGGCCCCGTCCTCGGCCAGCGCGAAGCGCCAGGTGGCGCTGTTGGCGTTGACGACGTAATCGCGCGCGCCGGTGATGCTTTCGCCGGCGCGTTGTTCGACGGCAGGCGCGAGCGAAATGTAGCCCGCAGCGGTCTGCATCGCCGGGGTGACGGATGCGGCCGACTCGGCCTCGATCACCACGGGCTTCGACGCTTTCGCGGCGGGCGCGGCAGGGCCGCCGAGCAGGCCGCTCGCGTATTCCAGCCACTCGCGCATCCCCTCCAGCGCGTACGTGTTGATTCGCCCATCGCGGCGGAACGGCGTCGCCCGGCGGGCGATCTCGACGTCGCGCTCGACGTCCGGCGTGTAGCGCTTCCAGTCGAACTGGCCGAACAGCCACACCTCGTGCGTCACGTAGTGCGGCTCGGTGGCCTTGACCACGTTGCGCCAGGCCGCCAGCGCCTGCTCGAGATGCCGGACCGCCTCCGCCCGGGCCTTCGTCTCCCCGAGCAGGAGAACACGGGCCAACTGCACCGCGCCCCTCAGCTTGGCGGCGTGATACAGGCCGAGGTTGCCGGCCGCCTGCACGTCCAGCTCGGTGCAGGCGAACTCTTTCTGCCCGCGCTCGACTCCGGCGCGAGCTCGGCCGATCAGCTCCAGCGCGCGCCGGCCATAGCCTTCGAGCCGGTCAGCGACCTCCAGCGGGGTGGACCCGGTCTTCTTCCCCGCCACGAACTCGGGAATGTTCATCAGGCTCGGCTCGATCGTGTTGTTAAAGATGTACGTGAAGATATCGTGGTACATCGCTGCCCGGCGGTAGTTTACTCGCGGTTGCTCGTAGGACGTATTCCAGGAGCCGACCGAGCCTTCCGGGTACCAATCGCCGTTCATGTAGTTCCAGTGGTAGGAGGTGACCAGCGGAAGAATCTTGCTCGCCTGGTGAATCGCCTCGTAGGCATCGGGCCCAGCGCGCCCGAAGCGCCGCGTGAACTCCTCGCGCCACGCCGATTCCGGCTCATCCGGGTTCGCGCCCAGCCGCCCCCAGAGCATGAAGCGGAACCAGTGCTTCTGGAACTTGTACTGCCAGTCCAGGTGCGCGGCGGCGGCCGCGGTGTGGATGCGGTCCACGCCCGGGATGTCCAGCTCGGAGCCCTCGACGAAGCCGGCCGTGTCCGGCCCGCCCATGTTTTTGACGGTCTCGCGGACAAAATCGGGATCGCCCCAGCGCAGAATGAACAGGTCGTCGTTGCGCAGGTGCCACA
>JBBTDS010000159.1:1538-4320 GCA_038060875.1 Acidobacteriota bacterium
CCGTTCGCGCGGCGACATGTTGCCCATCCGCTCTCCCGGCGTAGTCCCCAGGCCGGTGAGCTTCGGGTAGGTGGCAAACAGCGCCCTGATCGCCTCCCGCTGGTAGTCGCGCACCAGCGGCGAGTCCGCGCCGGAGGCCGGGATGTTGTGCTTGGCCGCGAACGCGCGCGAGACGTGGATGTTCCAGGTGACCAGGTAGGTCTGGATGCCGCGCTCGGCGGCCATCTCGAACAGCCGGCGGAAGAAGGCGATGTTGCGGTCGAGCTCGGCGGCCGGGAGCGTGGTAGCCTCGGGGTACTTCGGGATGCGCACCATGCGGTCGTATGGGTGCGCGCTCCAGAACGTCAGCGCGTTGTAGCGGTACCGCGCGGCGGCGTCGAGGAACTCCCGCCAGTAATCGAGGCTGTAGAACCACTGGCTGTGGGCCAGGTCCTCCTCGGAGAGATAGCCGGTGCCCGGCATCGGGATGTTGTACTTCAGCGCCCGGACTTCGAGGAAGGCCGGAGGCGCCGCGGCAGCCAGCAGGCAGCCGCACAACGCGAGGGTGGCTGAGCGCATGGTTTCAGAAGAGCAGCTTCAGCCCCAACTGGATCGCCCGCGGCCACTGCGTGTCGGCGGTGACGGTGCCGAAGGCGGTGCTCGACGGGCTGGTGTTCGGGGCCGCGAACTGGGTGTGGTTCCAGGCGTTGATGAACTCGGCGCGGAATTGCAGCTTGGTGCCCTCGCTGATCTCGGTGTTTTTGATCAGCGAGATGTCCCAGTGGTTCATCCCGTCGGCGCGGATGCCGGAGAAGCGCGAGGGCATGGTGCGGATGTTGGAGCCGAGCTGGCGGCGCGTGTCGCGCTCGAAGCCGGCGTCGATGTTGAACCAGCGGTCGATCGTCCGCTGCCCCTTGGGCAGCGGGATGTCTTTCAGGTTCCCGGTGAAGATCGAGTTGCCGAAGCCGAACGCCGGTCCGCTCTGGCCCTGGAAGATGCCCTGCACCTGCCAGCCGCCGATGATCCGGCTCACCGCGGGATGCGCCGCGGCGCCCCAGCGCTGGCCGCGGCCGAACGGCACCTCCCACAGCCCGCTGACCACGATGCGGTGCGTCCGGTCCTGGTCCGAGATCACTTTCTCCGGCACCGGGTCGGTGTCGTTCAGATAGCCGGTGGCCTCCATGAACTTCGACCAGGTCCAGGAAGCCGTCATCGTGTAGGCTTGCGCGAAGCGCTTCTCGAAGCGCGTCTGCAAGGAGTGATACCACGAGTAGCCCTGGTTGTTGTTGCGCGAGACGCTGGTGAAGTGCGGGTACGGCCGCAGCAACTGCGAGCGCGAGACGTTGGCGCCGGCCAGCGAGGTCTTGGGCAGCAGCGGGTAGAAGGGGTTGGGCACCTGGGCGGCCAGGTAGTCGATGGTGGCCTGGTCGCGCACCGGCGAGGTGCTCCAGTACTGGCGCGGCACCGGACTGAGCTGGCGCCCGATGCGCTGCTTGGTACCGCGGTTGCCCACGTAGGCCACCTCGATCACCGACTGCATCGGCAATTCGCGCTGCACGCCCAACTGCCAGCGCTGCATGTAGGGCCCGATCAGTTTTTCCTCGAAGTAGCTGACGCCCTGGCCGAGGAACGTCGCCAGTCCCAGCCCGGCGCCCACCGGACGATCGAAACCGCCGGGGAACGGATTCGTGAGGTTGGCGATGAACGTCTGCCCGTTGTCGAGCGAGGCCACGAAGTCGGTGTTCCGGTTGAAGCCCGCCTGGTTGACGTGCTGGCGCGTGACCCCCAGCGGATCGAAGAAGATGCCGTAGCCGGCCCGCCACACCGTGCGCGGGTTCATCGCATAGGCGAAGCCGATGCGCGGCATGATGTTGTTCTTGTCGGTGGTCCACAAGGCGCGCGGCAGCCCGCCCACCCCGGAAAAGGTCAGCCCGCCGCGGACGCGGAACTGCGCGGCCGGGACCTCCGGAATGGGCCGCAGCGCGTAATTGGCTTTGGCCTGGGCCTCGATCGGGCTGGCCGCTTCGGCGTCAAAGCCGCGCACGCTGCGGTTGAAGCGCTCCGTCAGCGGCTGCTCCACCTCGTACCGCAGCCCGAAGCTGAACGTCAGCTTGGAGGTGACCTTCCAATCGTCCTGGAAATAGAACGACCAGGTCTTGGACTGCTCGGCGTAGGAATCGTTGATCGGGAAAAAGCCGCCGGTCGGCAGTCCGAGCAGGAAGCTGGCCATACCCTGCCCGATCGGCGCGGTGGGTGAAGTGTCGAGCGGTCCGCGCGTCCAGTCGGCGCCGAAACTAAAACTGCCCGAAGACTGCCCGAGGTTGAAGGAATTCTCGCGGTAGGCGCGATAGCCCAGACCGAAGCGCATGGTGTGCGCGCGCACCATGTTGGTGAAGTTGGCGCCCAGGTCGTGGATGTCGTCGTAGCGGAAGCCCAGCGTGTGGTTGGCGAAGGCGCCGTAGCCGGCCACGTTGATGTAGGGCAGCTTGGTCCCGCGCGGATCTGCCTGTTTGATCTGGTTGAGGTAGGCGGCGGAGAAACCCAGCGAGCCCAGGTCCCAGCCGAGCTGTAACGGCTCATTTCCCTCGATGAAGCGCGTGTAGCTGTACCGCGTGTTGAGCAGGAACTGCGGCGAGAACAGGTGCACGTCGTCGAAGGCCAGCCCGCGGTTCTTGCGGAAGAAGCCCGAGCCCACCGCGCTGTTGAACCGCCGGTCGTACTCCTGCTGGCGGTGGTTCATGTTGGCGCGGAAGAAGAAGCGGTGCTTCTCGCCCAGGTTGTGGTCGATGCGGAAGACGTGGTT
>JBBTDS010000160.1:0-1842 GCA_038060875.1 Acidobacteriota bacterium
CATCGAGCGCTACAAACCATGTGGCAAGCCGGGATGCAAATGCGCCGACGGTCCCGGTCATGGCCCCAAGTACTATCTTTCGGTGAGCTACTCGGGCTTGCGGCCGCAAATGGATTACGTGCCGCAGGAGTCTTACGCTCAGGCTGCGGAGTTCCTCGCCAACTACCACCGGGCCCGCGAGGTCTTGGAGGCGATCTGCGAGATCAATCGCGAACTGCTGCGCCGCCGGGAGGCGCTCTAAAGAGTCGCCATGAGCGGAGCACTTTCCGCCCTCCATGCGACGTTCGATGCGAGATTGGGCGGCGTGCTCCTCGCCAATATGCTCGAAGGCTGGCTCGACGGCGACCCAAAGGTTTTGCCAACTGCGGAGATAGCCGATGAACCCAAAGATTGCAGAACATCACCGGAGCAAACCGGCCTACATCTATTTACGCCAGTCGACGCCTGGTCAAGTACGCCACCATCAGGAGAGCACCCAGCGCCAGTATGCACTGCGAGAGATGGCGCTGGAACTGGGCTGGAGCGAATCCCTGATCCGCATCCTCGACCGGGACCTGGGCAAGACGGGTACCGAGATGGCGGGGCGAGAGGACTTCAAGACCTTGGTTGCGGATGTCTCGATGGGTAGGGGCGCCCTCTGGGCCGGGCGCGGTGTTTGCGTTGGAAGTCTCGCGGCTGGCGCGCTCCAATCTCGACTGGCATCGGCTGCTGGAGCTGTGTGCGCTCACCACAACCCTGGTGATCGACGAAGATGGTTGCTACGATCCAGCGGACTTCAACGGCGGATTGCTGCTCGGGTTGAAGGGGACCATGGCTCAGGCCGAGTTACATTTTCTGCACGCGCGCCTCCAGGGCGGCAAGCTCAACAAAGCGAAGAAAGGCGAGTTGCGTTTCCCGCTTCCGGTCGGTTTTTGCCACGACGAGGAATGCCGTATCATCCTGGACCCGGACGAAGAAGTGCGGGGCGCGGTGGGCTTGGTGTTTCGTCTGTTTCGCGAAACGGGCACCGCCTTCGCGGTGATGCAACGATTCGCGGAAGGCGCGTTACGATTCCCCAAACGGTCCTATGGTGGGGCGTGGGATGGCAAGATCATATGGGGTCGCCTGACGCACAGCCGTGTGCTGGGCATGCTCCAGAACCCATCCTATGCCGGGATGTACGTCTTTGGTCGTTATCGGTATCGCCGTGAGATCAGCCCGGAAGGCGGGGTCCATAAACGGATACACGCGGTCGCCATGCCTGACTGGCGCGTCAGCCTGAAAGAGCACCACCAGGGGTACATCACTTTGGAAGAGTTCTTAAAGAACCAGGAGCGCTTGGAGAAAAACCGCACCAACGGCCAGGAGACGGTACGGACCGGCCCAGCGCGCGAAGGCCTGGCTTTACTCCAAGGGCTCCTGTTGTGCGGCAATTGTGGTCGCGCCCTTACGGTACGCTATCTCGGCAACGGCGGCATTTATCCATGCTATCAATGCAACTGGTTACGCCGCGAAGGTTTGGCGAGCAAGGACTGCATGAGCTTGCGTTGTGACCTGCTCGATGCCGCCGTCGCGGAGGAAGTGCTGAAGGCATTTCAACCGGCCGAGATCGAGCTCGCCCTGGCCGCCCTGGAGGAGTTGGAGTCGCGCGATCAGACCATGTCGCGCCAGTGGCAGATGCGGCTCGCACGCGCCGCGTATGAAGCCGCGCTCGCCGAGCGGCGCTATCAAGAAGTCGATCCTTCCCAGCGCCTGGTGGCGGGCACACTGGAGCGGCGCTGGAACGATGCGCTGCTACAATTGGACGGCCTCAAAAAACAAGCCGCGGAGTTTCAGCGTCAAGAGGCTCGCGTCGCTACCCCC
>JBBTDS010000161.1:0-2737 GCA_038060875.1 Acidobacteriota bacterium
CGGCGGCTGGCTGCACACCTGGGCGCCGCTGGCTGGCGTGAGCGCTACCTTCTAGCCACCCTACTTCGGTCCTCACCGTGTGCGTCAGGTTCCCATCGTCTGGCCTATACTGGGCTGATGGGGCCGTTGTTGCTGCTCATTCTGCTGGGCCTCCCCCCCGCCGCGCCTGCGGCTCAGCCGCTCATCGGCAGCGACGTCTGCCGCAAGTGCCACCCCGACGTCTGGCTGAAGTTCTACAAGAACCCGCACTACAAGACCATCGCCCTCGCCAACCAGCCCCCGGAGCGCACCGGCTGCGAATCGTGCCACGGCCCCGGCCGCGCGCACGTCGAGGGTTCCGGCAACAAAGCCGCCATCCGCGCCTTCTCGGTGCTGGAACCCGCCCGCATCCTCGACGCCTGCCTCGCCTGTCACGCTGGCGACCTCGGCAAGGCCCACATTCGCCGCTCCCAGCACACCGAGGCCGGCGTCGTCTGCACCAACTGCCACTCCATTCACAAGCCGGCCACGGACAAGTTCCTGCTGGCCAGGACGCAGCGCGAGGTCTGCTACGGCTGCCACGCCCCGGTGCGCACCGAGTTCTCGATGCCCTTCAAGCACCGCGTCAACGAGGGCTTCATGCAGTGCACCGATTGCCACAACCCGCACGGCTCGGCCGCGCCCTCCTGGCGCATGGCCGTCCGGCCCCGCATGGTCGAGCAGGCGCTGGCCGGCGAGGAGGCCTGCCTGAAGTGCCACTCCGACAAGCGCGGCCCGTTCGTCTTCGAGCACACCGCCGTGCGCATCGAGGGCTGCGAGACCTGCCACCGGCCCCACGGCGGCCCGAATCCCCGCCTGCTGCGCCGCCCGGTGGTCTTCACCCTCTGCCTGGAGTGCCACACCGGCGCCGGCAACTTCGGCCGCCGCGGGACCGGCGAGCGCATGCAGTCGCCCGCCCACAACATGGCCGACCCGCGCTACCACACCTGCACGCTCTGCCACGTGCGCATCCACGGCTCCAACGCCGACCCGCTCTTCCTGCGCTGAGGCCTCCCATGCGACGAACCATACTTGCTGCCTTGCTCCTGGCCGCCGGCGCCTCCGCCCAGCCCACCGCCGCCCCGACGCCGGAAACCGCCGGCCCGCCGCTGGGCCGCAACGCCGGCGGCTACAACATCGTCAACTCCTTCGAAACCGGCTACCGCTTCCGCTCCGTTAATGGCGACCTCGGCAAATACCGCAGCGACGTCAACTTCGGCAACGGCCTGCGCCTGCTCAGCGGCGCCTTCAGCGTTCACTCGCGCGAGGGCCACGGGCGCTTCTTCGACGAACTCGTTGTTCGCGCCCACGGCCTCGGCAACGATCCCTACCAGTTCTCCTCGCTGCGCCTTCAGCACAACCGCCTCTACCGCTACGACCTCACCTGGCGGCTGGACGAATACTTCAATCCCGCCCTGCCCATCGCCGGCGGCCTCCACGCCGCCGATACCGCCCGCCGCCTCCAGGACCACGACTTCACCCTGCTGCCGCAGTCCCGCTTCAAGCTCTTCCTCGGCTACACCCGCAATTCCCAGGACGGACCCGCCCTCACCACCGTGCAGGGATTCACTCCCCACCGCGACGTCTTCGCGGCATTCTCTGATGTCCGCCGCCTGCGCAACGAGTACCGCCTCGGCAGCGAGATCCGCCTGTTCGGTTTCGTCTTCCACTGGATGCGCGGCTGGGACAACTTCAGCGAGACGACTCGCGACGCCGCTCTCGGCCTCGCCGCCGGCGCCTCCGCCAACATCCAGCGGGACCAGCCGTACCGCGGCTCATCGCCCTACTGGCGTCTGAACCTCCACGGCGAGCGCAAGCACTTCGCCGCGCACGCGCGCTACACTTACGCAGCCGGCCAGCGCGGCTTCTTCTTCGAGGAAAACGTAGCCGCGATCCCCCTCGCGGTGGCCGCCCGCAGCCGCCAGATCCTCGTCGCCGGGCGCGCCCGGCGGCCTCTCAGCGCCGGCAGCCTCACCCTCACCGCGTTTCCGTCCGGCCGCCTGAGCATCTCCAACCACACCTCCTTCCACCACACCCGCATGGAAGGCGACTCCTCCTACCGCCAGCTCGGCAACGCCGGCTTCGACTTCGAGTGGGCCGACTTCCAGTTCCTCGGCATCCGCGCCCTCAGCAACCTCACCGACGCGACCTTACGCGCCTCCCGCTGGCTGGGCCTTTACGGCGGCTATCACTACTCGACCCGGCGCATCCGCTCCCTCGAGGCCCAGGAGATCGCCGGCAGCCGCGCCTCGCTCCGCGCGGAACAAACCAACACGCTCCACGACGGCCTGCTCGGCCTCCGCCTCCAGCCCGTCAAACCGCTGACCCTCAACTTCGACGCCACCATCGGCCGCGCCGACCGCCCCATCTACCCCATCAGCGCGCGCAACTACCACGCCTTCGGTGCGCGCACGCAATACAAGAGGCGGAGCCTCCTGCTTTCGGCCGCCGCCCGCTCCGACTACAACAACAACTCGGTCAGCCTCTCGGCCCACAGCTCGCGCTCGCGCAACTACGCGCTGGACGCCTCCTGGGCGCCCCGCGACTGGTTCGCCTTCGACGCCGGCTACTCCAAGCTGCACCTCGACACGCTCTCCGGCATCGCCTATTTCACCGCCGGCCGCTTCGATCCCATCCGCGGCCACTCGGTCTATGTGAGCAACCTCCACGCGGCCCAGCTCACCGCCCGCTTCAGTCTCGGCCCGCGCGCCAGCCTCTC
>JBBTDS010000161.1:2837-8596 GCA_038060875.1 Acidobacteriota bacterium
TCCACGCGGCCCAGCTCACCGCCCGCTTCAGTCTCGGCCCGCGCGCCAGCCTCTCCGTGGGGTACACGCGCGTGCAGGATGTCGGCACGCCCACGAGAGCCGGCAACGTCATCCCGGCGGCGCGCCTGGAGGCCGTCACGATAGCGGCTGGCGCCTTCGTCACCGCCCAAACCTTCCCGCTCGCCTTCGAGTCCCCGCTGGCCCGCTTCTCCCTCCGCCTCCACCGCAACCTGCGCTGGAACGCCGGCTACCAGTTCTACCGCTACCGCGAGGATTTCCTCAGCCGGCAGAACTACCGCGCCCACACCGGTTACACCAGCGTGCTATGGTCGTTCTAGTGGGATAGGTCTCCCGACCTGTCATCCAGCTAATGGTAGGCAAGCCGCTGCCGATGAGAGACTATGGGGGTAGACTTGGGGGCCTGCCTCTGGCGGGTAGTAAGCCATGTACTTCCGTTGGACCCTCTTCAACGGCCTCACGCTAGGCATCATGGGGCTCACGCTCCTGATGGCCTGGATCCGCTTCCGCTTCGCCCTCGAGGCCACCTGGCCCCTGATCTACTACGGCTTCCTCATCGCTTACTCCGAGGCCTTCCTGGGTGCGCTCAGCCCGTACTGGGTCTTCGCCGGAGTGGTCGCCGGTCTCCTGCTCCGCTTCGAGTTCGTGGGCGGGTTTGTCGTCACGACCATCCGGGCAGCGGAGTTGGCTGTTTTCGGCTACGTGATCGTGCGCGGCTTGCAGTTGCTCCTGCTGTGGCCCTGGTAACCGACTACTCCACCCGCCGGATGTCGGCCCCCACCCGCCCCAGCTTCTCCTCGATTCGCTCGTAGCCCCGGTCGATGTGGTAGACGCGGTCGATCACCGTCTCGCCGCGCGCCACCAGCGCCGCCAGCACCAGCGACGCGCTGGCGCGCAGGTCCGAAGCCAGCACGGCCGCGCCGCTCAGCTCCCGCGGCCCGCTCACCACCGCCCGCCGCCCCTCGATGCGGATGTCCGCCCCCATCCGCAGCAGCTCCTGCGCGTGCATGAACCGGTTCTCGAAGATCGTCTCGGTGATCACCGCTACGCCCTCGGCCTGCGTCATCAGCGTCATGTATTGCGCCTGGAGATCGGTGGCGAAGCCCGGGTATTCCTCGGTGATCACGTCGGCCGCCGCCAGCCGCCCCGCGCCGCGCACGCGCAACGCGCCGGCCCCGGCTTCGGCCACTTCAACTCCCGTCTGCCGCAGCTTGGTGACCAGGGCCGTCAGATGCTCGGGCTGGCAGCCGCTCACCAGCAGGTCGCCGCCAGTGACCGCCCCGGCGATCAGGAACGTGCCCGCCTCGATCCGGTCGGCGATGATCGTATGCTCGGCCCCGCGCAGCCGCGGCACTCCCTGAACGCGGATGGTCGAGCTGCCCGCGCCCTCGATCCGCGCTCCCATCTTGACGAGCAGCTCGGCCAGGTCGCACACCTCCGGCTCCCGCGCCGCGTTCTCCAGCACCGTCTCCCCATCGGCCAGCACCGCGGCCATCAGCAGGTCCTCGGTTCCCGTAACCGTGATGCGGTCGAAGATCACCGTCGCGCCGCGCAGGCCCTGGTGCGCCTCCGCTTCCACGTAGCCGTGCTCCTGGCTGATGCGCGCCCCCAACTGCTCCAGGCCCGCCAAGTGCAGGTTGATGGGCCGTGCGCCAATCGCACAGCCGCCCGGCAGCGACACCCGCGCCTGCCCGGCCCGCGCCAACAGCGGCCCCAACACCAGCGACGACGCCCGCATCGTCTTCACCAGCTCGTAGGGCGCCTCCGGCTCTCTCAGCGTCCACGCCTCCACCCGCACCGTCCCCCCGCGCCGCTCCACGCCCGCCCCGATGTGCCCCAGTAATTCTTCCATCGTCTGGATGTCCCGCACCTCGGGGACGCGGTTGAGCACCACCGGTTCCTCCGTGAGCAGGCAGGCGGCCATCGCCGGCAGCGCCGAGTTCTTCGCGCCGCCGACGAGGACTTCTCCCTCCAGCCGCGCCCCGCCGCGGATCAGCAACTTATCCATGCCTGAGCGCCTCCGACACCCGCCCCCCGCAGGCCGCCAGCCGGGCTTCCGCTTCCTCGCGCCTCAGCCCCAGCCGTGCCATGACGATCGCCGTCTTCGCGCTGCCGCCCGCTTCCTCCAGCAACCGCGCCGCCCGCTCGTAATCCGCCCCCGCCGCCTCCGCGATGATGCGCCGCGCCCGGTCGATCAGCTTGGTGTTCTTCGGCTGTACGTTCACCATCAGGTTGCCGTAGACGTGCCCCAGCCGGATCATCGCCGCCGTCGTCAGCATGTTCAGCACCAGCTTGGTGGCCGTGCCCGCCTTCATCCGCGTCGAGCCGGCGATGATCTCCGGACCCGCCAGCGGCGTGATCGCGATCTCGACGGCCCGCGCCAGCTCCGAATCCGGCGTGCAGCTTATGCCCACCGTCACCGCGCCCAGCTTGCGCGCCCGCGCCACCGCGCCCAGCACGTAGGGCGTGCGCCCGCTGGCCGCGATTCCCACCAGCACGTCCCGCGCCGCGAAGCCGCGCTCCTCCAGGTCCCGCGCTCCCAGCGCCGGGTCGTCTTCGCTCGCCTCGGTCGCCCGCGCCAGCGCCCGTTCGCCGCCCGCGATGATACCCTGCACCAGTTCCGGCGCGACGTTGAACGTCGGCGGGCACTCGGCCGCGTCCAGCACGCCCAGCCGCCCGCTGGTCCCCGCGCCGATGTAGAACAGCCGCCCGCCCCGCCCGATGGCCGCGACAATCGCCTCCACCGCCCGCGCAATCTGCGGTATCTCCACCGCCACCGCCTCGGCCACCTTGCGGTCCTCGGCGTTGATGATGCGCAGTATCTCCTCCGTCGCCCGCGCGTCAATCCCCTCCGACGCCGGGTTCCTCTCTTCCGTCATCATCAAATTCGGTGACAGGCTACGCTTTCACTAATTTAATCTGGCAGCAGCCGCTCGCTGTCGAGGATCGTCCCTCGGCTCGGGCGCTGTAACCATCTTAGGCCATGGGCGCAGCGAATGCTCCGCAGGGGGAACGTGTCGGATCTTGGGATTGGGTTCTTCCGAAAATAACGCTCCGCCCACTGATTCTACAGGACTTATACTGCGGTGGGATTGTTCGGCAAAATCGCTTTGTGCGCGGATTTTCATTCCCGGGGGTGGCCAGGATGCGGTCATGGCTGTTTTGTTTCGTAATTTCTTTCTAACCGGCCGAGGGATCAGCGGATAGCCCTCGGTTGCCGGCCGAGGTTGCGCCTTGGGGGATCGACGATTCACAGGACAAACCCTGTCTATGATAACCGGCGCCACGGATCGGGCAGGCCGATGGAGGGCTGCAATGCGCTGAAACGGCAGGGAAAACGCCTGGGCGAAGGAGGTGAATGTTTACGCCACGCCGGCCTTCCGCATGACTCCCAGCGTCGCTTCCAGCATCAGCTTGGCCGCTTCCTCCGGCGGCTTCCCCTTCAGCCGCCCCATGACCTCCGGGCTTACCGCGTCCTCGTAGCCGATCTTATTGAGCGCCCCGAAGAAGCCGGTCCAATCGATCACGCCCTCGCCCGGCAGCAGCCGCTCGCTGTCGAGGATTTTCTCCGGCGGCAGGTCCGGCGCGTCGGCCACGTGCACGTGCACGATGCCCCGCTTGCCCGCGGCCAGGATGTCCTTGGGCGTCGCCCCCGCGTGGTGCCAGTGCCAGGCGTCCAGCAGCAGCCCCATGTTCGGCCCGCACTCGCGGGCGAACTCCAGCATCTCGTCCATGCGCCAGATGAACTCGTGCGCCCCGCGCTTGCGGATGTGCAGCGGACCGAGAAACTCCAGCCCCAGCCGCACCCCGGCGCGCGCCAGCACCCCCGCGCACACCTGGAGCCGCTCCTTCAGGATCTTGCGCAGCTCCACCTTGGGCGTGTCGCTCGACGACGAGATCCACGTGACCATCCGCGGGCTGCCGATCCCCCGCGCGAAATGCGCCACCGGCTCCAGCTTCTTCAGGCTCTCGCGGAAAGCGGCGTCGTCCTTGCCCAACACCACCGGCAGCCCCAATGCCGACGACCTCAGCTTCAGCTCCTTCAGCAGCGCCCGCGTGCTGTCCAGGCCCTCTTCCATCGCCCGGCCCACGTTCACGTCCACTCCGCCGAAGCCCGTCCGCTGCGCCAGGTGCGCAAACTCCGGCCACGGCGCCTTGCCGACCGTCCCGTTCATCGATACGAACATGCGTCCTCCACCTCAGTAGTTCCGCTCTCTCTCCACCCGCGGCCGCTCGGCCCGGCTCATGGCCTTGACGCCCGCCAGCGCCGGTCGCGCCTCACGCAACGCCTCCCGATGCGCCATCACCTTGGCCACCGCCCGCGCGATGTCCTCGACGTCGCCCTCGTCGCCGATCAGCAGGAACTGCGGCAGCCACACCGACTCCTCATACGCCGCCCGCTCCGCCACCGGGCATTGGACCTCATCCCACCTGCGCCCGGTCAGTTGCGGGAACTCTTCGTCCCGCGCCGGGAACAGGTCGCTCCGGTACACCGCCTCGTAGAACCGCCCGTCGCAGGGGATGCCCTCGGCATCGAGCGCGGCCACGAACAGGTCGCGCGATACCCGGCTGTCCCCTGCTTTGTACTGGAACACGTAGTTGTAGATGGTGTCCCGCGTGATCGCCGGCTGCGGCGGCAGCGGCCGCACGCCTTCGATCTCCGCCAGCGCCGGGCTCAGCAGCGCCGCGTGCCGGGCCCGCTTCTCGGCCAGCGCCGGCAGCGCCTCCAGTTGTCCAAGCAGCAGCGCCGCCTGGAACTCCGTGATGCGGTAGTTGGAACCCACCACCCGCCGCTTGAACTGGTCGGTCACGCTGGCCCGGCCGCAGTTGGTCAGCGATTGCACCAGCTCGAAGCAATCCAACCGCGAGGTGATCACCATGCCGCCCTCGCCCGCGGTCATGAGCTTGCTCGACTGGAAGCTGAAGCAGCCCAGGTCGCCGATCGAGCCGGCCCCGCGGCCCTTGTATTGGCCGCCGTGGGCGTGCGCGCAGTCTTCTATGATCGCCAGGTCGCGCTCGACCGCCAGGTCCACCAGCGCGTCCATCTCCACGAACCGCATCGCGAGATGCACCGGGATGACCGCCCGCGTCCGCTTCGTGATCGCCCGCCGCGCCGACTCCACGTCCAGGCAGTACGTGTCCGGGTCGATATCGGCGAACACCGGAACCCCGCCCGCGAACAGCACCGCCGCCGCCGTACCGTCCCAGGTGTAGGCCGGCACGATCACCTCGTCGCCGAACCGCACCCCCGCCGCCTGCAACGCCGCCACCAGCGCGATGGTCCCGTTGGCGGCGCAGCAGCCGAACTCGGCCCCGTGCCAGGCGGCGAACTTCCGCGCAAACTCATCCGCCAGCGTGTTGGGAAACGGGTACCCGCCCCAGTTGCGGCTTTCAAGCACAGCGACGAGCCGCCGCGCGTCAGCTTCGGAATACTGCGGCCACGGGGAAAACGCCCGCCGCCGTACCGCCTCGCCCCCCAGGATCGCCAGCTCACTCATGGGACCTACTATCTTAGTGGACCCCGGGTGGCCGCGGCGCCCCCGCGCCGCCGGGAAGACCGAGGTGGCGGTTCGCCGCCGATCTCTCAGGCGTATTGGTATGACAACGTCGATGGATTCAGGTTGATTTGAACGCTGCACCGGGAGTCGCTGATTTGCGGGAACTTGTTGCGCACAACGTCCTCTAGTTTTTCTGGCTCTATAGCAGGATTTGTGGGTGAGCGCGGTGGGGCGTGTCGCCCT
>JBBTDS010000162.1:0-2542 GCA_038060875.1 Acidobacteriota bacterium
CATTGCTGGATCGTCTTCGGGACGTGGTATGACCGCGCCCCGCCCGGCACTGGCATCTCTATCGTCTCGTCGAAATTCAGGTCCACCAGGTCGAACTGAATCGACGCGTGCCGCCGAGCTAACTCCTCGATCATCTTCTTGTAGCTGAGCCCGCCGAACGCGCCGCCCCACTCCGTCGTCCATCCATCGACGGCCGATTTCGAGCGCTCGCGCGGCAGCCACTCGCCGGAGCCTTCCGCGATCGTGATCCGCGCCCCGCACTTGTGCTCCACCAGCCACCCGATCAGGCTGCGCACCACGCGCAGGTCCGTCACCGTGCCGGGAATGTAACGGTGGTGCGCCCCGCCGTCCTTGTCTTCCGGCCCCAGCCCGTGGCAGGCTACGATGTTGGGCTTGATGACGACCCAGTCCTCGGGCCCGATGATCGCGCCCAGCCCGCCGCGGCGTCCCGCGCCCAGCTCGATCACCTTGCGCACCATGGCGTCGATCTGCGCCGCGTTCAGATCCGCGTCCAACGGCTGCGGGTCGGCCAGCCCCTGGATCTCCACTCCGCCGTGCTCCTTCGCGCCACGGAAATTGGAGAGGACCAGGCCCACCCGCGGTGTACGGTCCGCCGTCGCGCCGGCCGTCACCGACTCCTCGCGCGGCTTCTGTTGCGCGGCCGCCATCGCCGCCGCCCCCATTTGCAGGAACTCTCGTCGTTGCATAATCCGCCTCCCGTATAACAACATAGGTCCATGCCTCACCTCAACCGGCGCGAGTTCCTCGGCGCTTCCGCCGCCGCGGCGCTGGCCGCCAAACCGCGCCTGGGCCTCGTCCAGTCGTCGCACCGCAAACTCCCGCACCCGGCCTCACCGGAGGACCCGCTCGACTACGAGCGCGTCCGCGACATGGTCTGGAAGGCGATCGAGTACGGCCGCCCCCGCGCCGGCAGCCTGGAGGCCAAGATCCGCCCCGGCTCCTGGGTCGTCATCAAGCCCAACATCGTGAGCCTGCGCCCGATGCGCGGCTACCGCACCGGCGACATCACCGACATGCGCGTCACCAAGGCCGTCATCGAGTATGTCGCCCGCCGCTCGCGCGCCGCCCGCATCACCGTCGCCGAAGGCGGCAGCTATCGCCGCCCCAACGATCCCGCCGCCGATTCCGTCACCCGCCAGAACGGTGTCCACGTGGACGCGGCCACCTTCGACTGGGGCCACGAAGAATTTCCCGGCTGGGCAGGCTCGCTCAGCGGCATGCTCAGCGAGTTCGGCGCCGCCTTCCCCAACAGGAAATTCGACTACATCGACCTCAGTTACGACGCTGTCCGCGACCCCTCCGGCGCCTTCCGCCGCATCGAAGTGCCCCGCACCGCCCGCGGCGTCGGCGCTTTCAGCCTCCGGCCCGACTACTTCGTCACCAACACCATCCGCAACTGCGACTTCCTCATCAACGTCCCGGTGATGAAGGTCCACTTCCACTGCGGCATCACCGTCTGCCTGAAGAACTACGTCGGCACCGCGCCCCGCGAGGCCTACGCGACCCCGGGCGGTTTCTCCAACACGCTGCTCCACCGCGACCATTCGGTCGAGGACCGCATCGACCCCTTCATTGCCGACCTGGCCGCCTTCCATCCCCCCGACTACAACGTCGTGGACGCCCTCCGCGGCCTGCAACACCAGGAGCACAACAACGGCCGCCCCGACCAGATGGTCCGCACCAACGCCATCCTGGCCGGCGAGGACACCGTCGCCGCCGACGCCCTGGCCGCTTACCTCATGGGTTTCAACCCCGGCGACATCGACTTCCTCCACATGGCCGCCCAGCGCGAGATGGGCGTCCTTGATCTCGACCGCGCCGGCGTGGCCGGCGACGATCCCGTCTCGCTGCGCCGCGCCTGGAGCAAGCCGCGCGGCTGGTACGGCCGCTGCAACCGCCAGTGGCGCGTCACCCGCGACCCCGCTGCGCCGCTCGCAAGCTGGCAACCCTACGCCGCGCCCACCGACACGCTCGACCTGGCGCGCTCCTGCGGCAGCCCGCCGGCGCCCGGAACCACTTACGCCGCCGCCGCCCGCGTCCGCGCCGCCACCCACCTCAAGGGCTTCCTCTGGGTTGGCCTGCGCGGCCTCCTCACCGCTTCGCTCAACGGCGAAACCGTCATGGAAGAGGAGAACCGCACCCGCTATCGCATCGGCCAGTTCCAGAAGCCGGTCGAGCTGCGCCCCGGCGACAACCTGCTCGTCTTCCGTGTCCAGCCGCTCTCCGAGGAAGCCCGCCTCAGCCTGCTGCTCGTCGGGCCGCGCAACGACGGCGACAGCCTCGACGGCATCCGGTGGCTCTCATGACCCGCACACTCCTGCTCACGCTGCTTTCCGCCCTCGCCCTGCTGGCCCAACCCAGGACCGTCGTGGTCCGCCCCATCGAGATCGACGACATCCTCGTCAACCCCGGCATGGGCATCCAGACCTTTCAGCGTTTCAACGGCGACCCGATCAACCCGGGCGCCAGGTGGTCGGAGGTGGGACCTACCGGGCCGCCACAGCCGGCCCCGGCGAAGCCC